>NZ_JBDJKY010000005.1:0-321442 GCF_039673075.1 Stenotrophomonas sp. TWI819
GGGACCGTTATGCGCCATGGATGGCGCATATCGAGCCCCCATGGACGGGTTTACGGCGTGTGCCGCCAACCCACCCACGCCCGCCCAGTCCGGGCACGTCCACCGGCCCCGTCGCCTTTGCTTTTGACTTGGGGCCGCAACGAAAAATAAATATCCAATTGAAATGTAAGCGTTTTCCCGCCAACGCCATTTCGTTGCATCCGTTATCATGGCCGGCTGATACCCAAAGGAGCCCCCGCCATGCGCCGCAAGATCGTCGCCGGTAACTGGAAGCTGCACGGCAGCCGCCAATTCGCCACCGACCTGGTCAGTGACCTGGTTGCCGACCTCCCACTGCAGGGCGTCGAAGTCGTGGTCCTGCCGCCGCTCCCGTACCTGGGCGAACTGGTCGAAGCCTTCGAAGGCCGCGCCGTCACCTTCGGCTCCCAGGATGTCAGCAGCAACGAAAAGGGCGCCTACACCGGCGAAGTCTCGGCCACCATGCTGGCTGAAGTCGGTGCCCGCTATGGCCTGGTCGGCCACTCCGAACGCCGCCAGTACCACGCCGAAAGCAGCGAACTGGTCGCCCGCAAGTTCGCCGCCGCCCTGCATGCCGGCCTGACCCCGATCCTGTGCGTGGGCGAAACCCTCGAGCAGCGTGAGGCCGATCAGACCGAGGCGGTCATCGCCGCCCAGCTCGCCCCGGTGCTGGAGCTGGTCGGCGCCGCCGGCTTCGCCCAGGCCGTGGTCGCCTATGAGCCGGTCTGGGCCATCGGTACCGGCCGGACTGCCTCCAAGGAGCAGGCCCAGCAGGTCCACGCGTTCATCCGTGGCGAAGTGGCCAAGCTCGATGCTAGAATTGCGGATTCACTGTCGATCCTCTATGGCGGCAGCGTGAAGCCCGACAACGCCGCGGAACTGTTCGCACAGCCCGATGTCGATGGCGGGCTGGTGGGCGGCGCCTCCCTGGTGGCCGCGGACTTCCTTGCCATCGCTGCCGCGGCGGCGGGGCGCTAATTAGTTACGTTGTCGGCCCAACCGCCGGCACGACATGTCCGAGGACGGATTCGAAATGCTGATGTTGATCCTCAATGTGGTCTACGTGCTGGTCGCAGTGGCCATGATCGCGCTCATCCTGATGCAGCGTGGTTCCGGCGCGGCCGCAGGGTCGGGTTTCGGTGCCGGCGCCTCGGGCACTGTGTTCGGCGCGCGTGGCGCGTCCAACTTCCTGTCCAAGTCGACCAAGTGGCTGGCCGTGGTGTTCTTCGGCATCAGCCTCTTCATGGCCTGGTACGCCAGCCATGGCTCGCGCCCGGCGGCGCAGCAGGATCTGGGTCTGATGTCGGCGCCGGCCGCCACTGCGCCGGCCGCACCGGCAGGCGAGCTTCCGGCCGTGCCGAAGGCCCCGGAAACCCCGGCGCAGCAGCCTGTTCCGTCGGCCACTGTGCCGGCTCAGGCGGAAACGCCGAAATCTGGTGAAGAAAAGCCTTCGGAAGGCACCCAGACTCGCTGAAGACGGTTACAATATGCGGCGCACTGGAGAACAACCGGTGCGATCGTAAGCCCAGGTGGCGGAATTGGTAGACGCACTACCTTGAGGTGGTAGCGACGAGAGTCGTAGGGGTTCGAGTCCCCTCTTGGGCACCATTTGTTTGTAAGCGGGTTCGTCTGGCGCGCAAAGCGCCAGGTAGCGGTATCCGTCCACTCCCCCATGCCAAAGCGCCTGCAGGCGCAGCGGCAGAGGCAAGAGAGAATCGCTGTGCTGGCCGAATATTTGCCGTCTCTGCTGTTTCTGATCGTTGCCACCGGTATCGGCGTTGCGCTGATGCTGGTTGGCCGATTCCTCGGTCCCCGACGTCCTGATCTTAAAAAGCTCTCGCCGTACGAATGCGGCTTCGAGGCTTTCGAGGACGCGCGCATGAAGTTCGATGTGCGCTACTACCTGATCGCGATTCAGTTCATCGTATTTGATCTGGAAATCATCTTCATCGTGCCGTGGACCCAGGTCTTCATGGAACTGGGCGCACGTTCGCTGGTCACGATGGGCCTCTTCGTAGGCATGCTTTTCCTCGGTTTCATTTACGTCTGGAAGAAGGGAGCGCTGGAATGGGAGTAATTCAGACGCTCGACGGCCTGATGAACAACCCGGTCCCGGAAGGGCGGGTCGATGACATCCTGCGCCCCGAAGGCGACAACCCCCTGCTCGAAAAGGGTTACGTGACCACCAGCGTCGATGCGCTGTTGAATTGGGCGCGTACCGGTTCGATGTGGCCGATGACCTTTGGTCTGGCCTGCTGCGCAGTGGAAATGATGCACGCCGGTGCGGCGCGTCTGGATCTTGACCGTTACGGTGTGGTGTTCCGCCCGTCGCCGCGTCAGTCCGACGTGATGATCGTGGCCGGCACCCTGGTCAACAAGATGGCTCCGGCCCTGCGCAAGGTCTATGACCAGATGCCGGACCCGAAGTGGGTCATCTCGATGGGCAGCTGCGCCAACGGTGGCGGCTACTACCACTACTCGTATGCAGTAGTGCGTGGCTGTGACCGCGTGGTGCCGGTGGACATCTATGTCCCCGGCTGCCCACCTACCGCCGAAGCGCTGGTGTACGGGATCCTGCAGTTGCAGAAGAAGATCTGGCGTACGCAGACCATCGCCCGCTGACATCCCTCCTGACAAGAGCACGCCAAGCCCCCATGGCAGAGCAAGCACATTCCTTCATCGACCGACTTTCCGCACGTTTCGCAGGTGCGCAGGTCTTCGTGGTCGAACCCCGCGGCGAAGTGACGCTGGAAGTGCCCGCCGCTGACTGGCATGCCACCGCTCTGGCGCTGCGCGACGAATTCGGTTTCGAGCAGGCGGTTGACCTGTGCGGCCTGGACTACCTCGGCTATGGCAGCGACGAATGGGATACGGCCGATGTGTCGTCCCAGGGCTTCAGCCGTGGCGTGGAGGGCAAGTCCGTCGGTCGTTTCGCCTGGGGTGAATTCCCCACCCGCGAAACCAGCGATGGCGCCCAGCCGCAGCCGATCCCGCTGCAGCGTTTTGCCGTGGTTACCCAGCTGCGTTCCTACCAGCACAACCTCACGATGCGCATCCGTTGCTTTGCGCCGAACGAGGAGCTGCCGGTGGTCGCGTCGCTGACCAACATCTGGCCGGGCCTGAACTGGTTCGAGCGCGAAGCGTTCGATCTGTTCGGCGTGATCTTCGAAGGTCACCCGGACCTGCGCCGGATCCTGACCGACTACGGTTTCGTCGGGCACCCGTTCCGCAAGGATTTCCCGCTGATCGGCAACGTCGAAGTGCGCTACGACGAAGAGAAGCAGCGCGTGATCTACGAGCCGGTGACCTCGGTCGAGCCGCGCGTCGGCGTGCCGCGTGTCATCCGTGACGACGCCCGTTTCCAGACCGCTGCCGGCGAAAGCGCGCAGACGGAGGCAAGCAAGTGAGTGAATTCCACCAGGCCAGCCAGGCCTTTGCGAGCAATCCGGCCGAACTCCGGCAGGAGATCCGCAACTACACGATGAACTTCGGTCCGCAGCATCCGGCCGCGCACGGTGTGCTGCGCCTGATCCTGGAAATGGACGGCGAAACCATCATGCGCGCGGACCCCCACGTGGGCCTGCTGCACCGTGGTACCGAAAAGCTGGCCGAGTCCAAGCCGTTCAACCAGTCGATCGGCTACATGGATCGCCTGGATTACGTGTCGATGATGTGCAACGAGCACGCCTACGTGCGCGCGATCGAGACCCTGATGGGAATCGAGGCGCCCGAGCGTGCCCAGTACATCCGCACCATGTTCGACGAAATCACCCGCATCCTGAATCACCTGATGTGGCTGGGTTCCAACGCGCTCGATCTGGGCGCGATGGCGGTCATGCTGTACGCCTTCCGCGAACGTGAAGAGCTGATGGACTGCTATGAAGCGGTCTCCGGCGCGCGCATGCACGCGGCGTACTACCGTCCGGGCGGCGTCTACCGCGACCTGCCGGACCACATGCCCAAGTACAAGGAATCGCGCTGGCACAAGGGCAAGGCCCTGAAGAACCTCAACGCCTCGCGCGAAGGTTCGCTGCTGGATTTCCTGGAGAACTTCACCGTTGAGTTCCCCAAGCGCGTCGACGAATACGAAACCCTGCTGACCGACAACCGTATCTGGAAGCAGCGTACGGTCGGCATCGGCGTGGTCACCCCGGAACTGGCCCACGCCTGGGGCATGACCGGCGTGATGCTGCGCGGCTCGGGCATTGCCTGGGATCTGCGCAAGAAGCAGCCGTATGCCAAGTACGACGCGGTCGAGTTCGACATCCCGCTCGGCAAGGAAGGTGACTGCTACGACCGTTACCTGTGCCGCGTGGCCGAGATGCGCGAATCCAACCGCATCATCAAGCAGTGCGTGACCTGGCTGAAGGCCAACCCGGGTCCGGTCATGGTCAAGAACTTCAAGGTCGCGCCGCCCAGCCGCGAAGACATGAAGGACGACATGGAAGCGCTGATCCATCACTTCAAGCTGTTCAGTGAAGGCTACTGCGTCCCCGCCGGCGAAACCTACGCCGCCGTCGAAGCGCCCAAGGGCGAGTTCGGCTGCTACCTGATGTCCGATGGTGCCAACAAGCCGTTCCGCGTGCATCTGCGCGCGCCGGGCTTCGCCCATCTGTCCTCGATCGACTCGATCGTGCGCGGGCACATGCTCGCCGACGTGGTGGCCATGATCGGCACCTATGATCTGGTGTTCGGTGAGGTGGACCGGTGATCGCATCCGCTTGCACGACGCCTGACACCCGCCGGCTGCTGCCGGCGCTGCAGGTTCTGGTTTTTAACGATTTCGTATTCGCTGAGGTCGGCCGATGAAGGCGACAGGTAATTTCGAGGCGGCGCGCGACGTCGACCCGATGGTGGTCTTGAATGACAAGACCCGTGCGCACATCGATCACTGGCTGGCCAAGTTCCCGCCGGATCGCAAGCGCTCGGCTGTCCTGCAGGGCCTGCACGCCGCACAGGAACAGAATGCGGGCTGGCTGACCGACGAACTGATCGCCGGCGTCGCCAAGTACCTGGATCTGCCGCCGGTGTGGGCCTACGAGGTCGCCAGCTTCTACTCGATGTTCGAACTGGAGAAGGTCGGCCGCCACAACGTCGCCTTCTGCACCAACATCAGCTGCTGGTTGAACGGTGCCGAAGACCTGGTCGCGCACGCCGAGAAGAAGCTCGGCTGCAAGACCGGTCAGTCCACCGCCGATGGCCGCATCTACCTCAAGCGCGAAGAAGAATGCCTGGCTGGTTGCGCCGGTGCGCCGATGATGGTCATCAATGGCCATTACCACGAGCGCCTGACCGTCGAGAAAGTCGACGAGCTGCTGGACGGGTTGGAGTAAGACATGGCACATCATCACGCACCCAGTGGTCCGGTCGGTCCCGCACCGTTGCCGCACCAGGTGGTCTATACCACCCTGCATTACGACACCCCGTGGTCGTATGAAAGCTACCTCAAGACCGGTGGCTACGCCGCCCTGCGCAAGATCCTCGAAGAGAAGATCTCGCCGGAGCAGGTCATCGAGATGGTCAAGCAGTCCAACCTGCGCGGCCGTGGCGGCGCGGGTTTCCCGACCGGCCTGAAGTGGTCCTTCATGCCCAAGGGCACCATGCAGAAGTACATCCTGTGCAACTCGGATGAATCCGAGCCGGGGACCTGCAAGGACCGCGACATCCTGCGTTACAACCCGCATTCGGTCGTGGAAGGCATGGCGATCGCCTGCTACGCCACCGGCTCGACCGTGGGCTACAACTACCTGCGTGGTGAGTTCCACCACGAGCCGTTCGAGAACTTCGAGCAGGCCCTGGCCGACGCATACGCGAACGGCTGGCTGGGCAAGGACATCCTCGGCAGCGGCGTGGACATCGACATCTACGGTGCGCTGGGTGCCGGCGCCTACATCTGCGGCGAAGAAACCGCGCTGATGGAATCGCTGGAAGGCAAGAAGGGCCAGCCGCGCTACAAGCCACCGTTCCCGGCCAACTTCGGCCTGTACGGCAAGCCGTCGACGATCAATAACACCGAGACCTATGCCTCGGTGCCGGCGATCATCCGCAACGGCCCGGAATGGTTCGCAGGCCTGAGCCTGACCAAGAACGGCGGTCCGAAGATCTTCTCGGTTTCCGGTTGCGTGCAGAAGGGCGGCAACTTCGAAGTGCCGCTGGGCACCACCTTCGACGACCTGCTGGAAATGGCCGGTGGTCTGAAGCCGGGCCGCACGCTCAAGGGCGCGGTCCCGGGCGGCGTCTCGATGCCGGTGCTGAAGGCTGAAGAGCTCAAGGGCCTGCAGATGGACTACGACACCCTGCGTGCCCTGGGCACCGGTCTGGGGTCGGGCGCAATCGTGGTGCTGGACGACAGCGTCTGCTGCGTCAAGTTCGCCTGCCGTATCTCGCAGTTCTTCCACAAGGAATCCTGTGGGCAGTGCACCCCGTGCCGTGAAGGCACCGGCTGGATGCACCGCGTGCTGGAGCGCATCGTCGCCGGCAAGGCCACGATGGAAGACCTGCATCAGTTGAAGACGGTGGCCGGCCAGATTGAAGGTCACACCATCTGCGCGTTCGGTGAAGCGGCGGCATGGCCCATCCAGGGCTTCCTGCGCCAGTTCTGGGACGAATTCGAGTACTACATCGTCAACGGTCATTCGATGGTTGACGGCAAGAAGGTGGAGGCAGCCGCCGCATGAGCGCGCAACCCAACAACCCGGGCGTGACGCCGGCCGTGGTGCCCGAGGGACATGTCACCGTCGAAATCGACGGCCAGTCCCTGGTCGTGCCCAAGGGCTCGATGATCATCCAGGCCGCCGACAAGGCGGGCATTCCGATCCCGCGCTTCTGCTACCACGAGAAGCTGCCGATCGCCGCCAACTGCCGCATGTGCCTGGTCGACGTGGAAAAGTCGCCCAAGCCGGCACCGGCCTGCGCGACGCCTGTCATGGATGGCATGAAGGTCGCCACCCGCAGTGAAAAGGCGCTGAAGTTCCAGCGCTCGGTGATGGAATTCCTGCTGATCAACCATCCGCTGGACTGCCCGATCTGCGATCAGGGCGGCGAGTGCGAACTGCAGGACGTATCGCTGGGCTATGGCCGTTCGGTCAGCCGCTTCAACGAGCGCAAGCGCGTGGTGCCCGACGAGGACATCGGTCCGCTGGTCGCCACCGAAATGACCCGCTGCATCCAGTGCACCCGCTGCGTCCGCTTCACCGCCGACGTTGCCGGTACCTATGAACTGGGTGGCATGTACCGCGGTGAAAGCCTGCAGATCGGCACCTACGACGGCAAGCCGCTGACCACCGAGCTGTCCGGCAACGTCGTCGACGTCTGCCCGGTCGGTGCGCTGACCAACAAGGTGTTCCAGTTCCGCGCCCGTCCGTGGGAACTGACCGCGCGCGAGTCGCTGGGTTACCACGATGCGATGGGCTCGAACCTGTTCCTGCACGTGCGCCGCGGCGAAGTGCTGCGCGCCGTGCCGCGCGACAACGAGTCGGTCAACGAATGCTGGCTGTCCGATCGTGACCGCTATTCGCACCAGGGCCTGTACAGCGATGACCGTGCGGTCAAGCCGCTGCGCAAGCTCAATGGCGAGTGGAAGGAAGTGAGCTGGGCTGAAGGCCTGGCCGCTGCCAAGGAAATTTTCGCCGCCAACCAGGGCGACGACCTCGGCGTGCTGGTGCACCCGTCGGCCTCGAACGAGGAGGGCGCACTGCTGGCCCGTCTCGCCGCCGGCCTGGGCACCACGAACATCGATCACCGCATCAACAACCGCGACTTCTCCGACGCCGCCACCGCCGAAGTGTTCGGCCTGCCGCTGGCCGAGATCGAAGGCGCGGACAGCATCGTCGTGCTCGGCAGCAACATCCGCCACGAGCTGCCGCTGCTGCATGCCCGCCTGCGCAAGGCGCAGACCACGCGCAACGCGAAGATCCACGCCGTCAATCCGGTGGACTTCGATTTCGCGTTCAAGCTGGCCAGCAAGCAGATCGTCGCCCCGTCGGCCTTCATCGACGCACTGGGCAATGCCGAGCTGCGGGATGCCGTCAAGGGCGCCAGCAACGCCGTGCTGATCGTCGGTGGCATCGCCGAAAACCACCCGCAGGCTGCCGCGATCCGCGCCGCCGCGCGTGATTTCGCCGCTGCAACCGGTGCCAAGCTGTGCCGTATCCCGCAGGGCGCCAATGCCGTGGGTCTGACCCGCGCCGGCGTGCTGCCGGCCGGCAAGGACGTCAACGCCATGCTGGCCCAGCCGCGCAAGGCCTATGCGATCTACGGCATCGAGCCGGGCCTGGACTTCGCCGACGCCGCCGCTGCCCGCAAGGCACTGGCCGGTGCCCAGGTGGTGGCTTTCAGCCAGTTCGCCTGTGCCTCGACCCGCGATGTCGCCGACGTGATCCTGCCGATCGGTGCACTGCCGGAAGTGGATGCCACCCTGACCAACCTCGATGGTCGCGAGCAGTCGGCCCGTGCCGGCGGCAAGCTGCCGGGCGAGGCGCGTGAAGGCTGGCGCGTGCTGCGTGCACTGGGCGGCGAACTGTCGCTGGCCGGTTTCGAGTTCACCGATCTGGCCGGCCTGCGCGCCAGCCTGGCACCGGTCAGCGTCACCGTCTCTTCCTCGGCGGCAACGCCGGTGGCAGGCGAGGGCCTGGAAGTGACCTCGACCGCCGCGATCTACCGCACCGATGCGGTGGTCCGTCGCGCCCAGGCACTGCAGTCGCATCCGCTCAACACCGCGCCGCGCATCGTGCTCAACACCGCCGATGCCGCCCGCCTGCAGTTGGTCGAAGGGCAGATGGCCAAGGTCGGCACCGATGCCGGTCGCGCCACCCTGCCGGTGGTGGTGGACGCCCGCGTCGCCGCGGGTTCGGTCTGGATTGAATCGGGCCACGGTGCAACCGCACCGCTGGGTGCCGCACGCGTAACGGTGGTGGCTGCATGAACGAATTGCTGTTGAACGCGGTCGACCCGCTGCACCAGTGGCTGCTGTCACTGGGCGACATCGGCGCGCTGCTCTGGATCATCCTGAAGATCCTGGTGATCGCCATGCCGGTGATCATTTCGGTGGCCTTCTACGTGGTCTGGGAGCGCAAGCTGATCGGCTGGATGCACGTGCGTCATGGCCCGATGTATGTCGGCATGGGCATCTTCCAGGCCTTCGCCGACGTCTTCAAACTGCTGTTCAAGGAAATCATCCAGCCGAGCAGCTCGCACAAGGCGATGTTCATCCTTGCGCCGCTGATCACGCTGGGCCCGGCCTTCGCAGCCTGGTCGGTGATTCCCTTCGACGCACAGATCGTGCTGTCCAACGCCAACGCCGGCCTGCTGTATCTGCTGGCGATGACCTCGCTGGGCGTGTACGGCATCATCCTGGCCGGTTGGGCGTCCAACTCGAAGTACGCGTTCCTGGGTGCCATGCGCGCCTCGGCGCAGATGATCAGCTACGAAATCGCGATGGGCTTCGCCCTGGTCGGCGTGATGATCGCCTCGGGCAGCCTCAACCTGAGCAACATCGTGATGGCGCAGGCGGGCAACTCCGGTCTGTTCGACTGGTTCCTGCTGCCGCTGTTCCCGTTGTTCATCGTGTACTGGGTGTCCGGCGTCGCCGAAACCAACCGCGCGCCGTTCGACGTCGTGGAAGGTGAATCGGAAATCGTGGCCGGCCACATGGTCGAATACTCCGGTGGTGCGTTCGCGCTGTTCTTCCTGGCCGAATACGCCAACATGATCCTGATCAGCTTCCTGATCTCGATCTTCTTCCTCGGTGGTTGGCTGAGCCCGCTCCAGGGGTGGATCACGGCAGACATCTCGCCGTGGATCGACTGGATCTGGAAGGGCGGCTGGCCGTGGCTGCTGCTGAAGGTCTTCTTCTTCGCCAGCTCCTACATCTGGTTCCGTGCCAGCTTCCCGCGCTTCCGTTACGACCAGATCATGCGTCTGGGCTGGAAGGTCTTCATCCCGCTCACCATCTTCTGGATTGCAGTGACGGCGTTGATGGTGTTTTACGGCGTGATCCAGAAGGGCGTCTAAGCGATGAACCGAATTACCCATTACTTCAAAAGCCTGCTGCTCCTTGAGCTGCTCGGTGGTCTGTGGCTGACCCTGAAGTACGCCTTCAAGCCGAAGTACACGATGATGTACCCGATGGAGAAGTTCCCGCAGTCGCCGCGTTTCCGCGGTCTGCATGCACTTCGCCGCTACCCCAACGGTGAGGAACGCTGCATCGCATGCAAATTGTGCGAAGCGGTGTGCCCGGCGCTGGCGATCACCATCGATTCGGCCAAGCGCGAGGACGGCACCCGCCGTACCACCCGTTACGACATCGATCTGTTCAAGTGCATCTTCTGCGGCTTCTGTGAAGAAAGCTGCCCGGTGGACTCGATCGTCGAGACCCACATTCTCGAGTACCACTTCGAGAACCGTGGCGAGAACATCGTTACCAAGCCGCAGCTGCTGGCCATCGGTGATCGGCTTGAAGCCGAGATCGCCGAGCGTCGCGCCGCCGATGCCGCTTTCCGCTGAGGTCGAATGATGGATTGGGTAAATATCAGTTTCTGGGTCTTCTCCATCGTGGCGGGCATTTCCGCTGCGGCGGTGATCAGCGTGCGCAATCCGGTCTACGCCGTGTTGTGCCTGATCCTGACCTTCTTCTCCGTGGCCTGCATCTGGATCCTGGTCGGGGCCGAGTTCCTCGGTGTCGCGCTGGTGCTGGTCTACGTCGGCGCGGTCATGGTGCTGTTCCTGTTCGTGGTGATGATGCTGGACATCGATCCCTCCAACCTGCGTGAGGGCTGGGTACGTTACCTGCCGCTCGGCCTGGTGGTGGCGGTGACGATGCTCGTGCAGATGCTGGTGCTGATCGGCGTGAAGGGCAGGGCGGTCAATCCGTTCCCCGCCGACAACGCTGCCGCGCTGGCGGCTGACACCTCCAACATCACCTGGCTGGCGCGCAGCCTGTTCACCGAGTACCTGCTGCCGTTCGAGTTCGCCGCCGTCATCCTGACCGTGGCCGTGGTTGCCGCCGTGATGCTGACCCTGCGTCGCCGCACAGGCCTGAAGACCCAGAACCCGTCCGAGCAGACCATGGTCAAGGGCAGCGATCGCCTGCGCATCGTCAAGATGGATGTGGAGAAGCCGGTCGTGCACACCAACATCAAGCCGTCCAGCAACGAGGAGGCGCAGCCATGATCACGCTTGGCCACATTCTGGCGCTGGGTGCGGTGCTGTTCTGCATCAGCCTTGCCGGCATCTTCCTCAACCGCAAGAACATCATCGTGCTGTTGATGTCCATCGAGTTGATGCTGCTGTCGGTCAACATCAATTTCGTCGGGTTCTCGCGTGAGATGGGTGATACGGCCGGACAGCTGTTCGTCTTCTTCATCCTGACCGTGGCCGCGGCCGAGGCCGCCATCGGCCTCGCGATCCTGGTAACCCTGTTCCGTACTCGCCGCACCATCAATGTCGGCGAAGTCGATTCGCTGAAGGGCTGATCCGTAGATGGAAATCACTCTCTCCAAGAGTCTGTTGATCGCAGTGGTGCTCGCACCGCTGTTCGGCAGCATCATCGCCGGCCTGTTCGGTCGTCAGGTCGGTCGCGCTGGCGCGCAGGCGGTCACCATCCTCGGCGTGGCGGTCAGCTGCGTGCTGTCCAGCTATGTGCTGTACATGCTGCTGTGGGGCGGCGCCCAGCCGTTCAACCAGAACCTCTATACGTTCTTCGATGTTGGCCAGTACTCGGCGCACGTCGGCTTCATGGTCGACAAACTCACCGCGATGATGATGGTCGTGGTGACCTTCGTGTCCTTCCTGGTGCACGTGTACACCATCGGCTACATGCAGGATGACCCGGGTTACCAGCGGTTCTTCAGCTACATCTCGCTGTTCACCTTCTCGATGCTCACCCTGGTGATGAGCAACAACTTCCTGCAGCTGTTCTTCGGCTGGGAAGCGGTGGGCCTCGTTTCGTACCTGCTGATCGGCTTCTGGTTCAAGCGCCCGACCGCCATCTTCGCCAACATGAAGGCCTTCCTGGTCAACCGTGTCGGTGACTTCGGCTTCATCCTCGGCATCGCCGGTGTGCTGTGGGTGTTCGGCTCGCTGGATTACGCCACCGTGTTCGCCAATGCCCAGGTGCTGGGCCATCCGGATGCGCTGATCCAGATCTGGTCGGGCACGATCAACCTGTTCGGCACCTCCATCCCGGTGATGAGCGAGCCGGTGATCTGGTCGGTCGCCACCGTGATCTGCATCTGCCTGTTCATCGGTGCGATGGGCAAGTCGGCCCAGGTGCCGCTGCATGTCTGGCTGCCGGACTCGATGGAAGGCCCGACCCCGATCTCGGCCCTGATCCACGCCGCGACCATGGTCACCGCGGGTATCTTCATGGTCACCCGCATGTCGCCGCTGTTCGAGCTGTCGCAGACCGCGCTGAACTTCGTGCTGTTCATCGGTGCCACCACCGCGTTCTTCACCGGCCTGATCGGCATCGTGCAGAACGACATCAAGCGCGTCGTCGCGTACTCCACGCTGTCCCAGCTGGGTTACATGACCGTCGCCCTGGGTGTGTCGGCCTACTCGGCGGCCGTGTTCCACCTGATGACCCACGCCTTCTTCAAGGCGCTGCTGTTCCTCGGCGCGGGCTCGGTGATCATCGCCATGCACCACGAGCAGGACATGCGCAAGATGGGCGGCCTGCGCAAGTACATGCCGATCACCTTTGTCACCATGTGGATCGGTACGCTGGCCCTGGTCGGTACCCCGTTCTTCTCCGGCTTCTACTCCAAGGACACCATCATCGAGGCCGCGCAGCACCACGCGCATGTGTCCTCGAGCTGGGTGGCGACCTACGGGTACTGGGCGGTGCTGGGTGGCGTGGTCGTCACCAGCTTCTACAGCTTCCGCCTGCTGTTCCTGACCTTCCATGGCAAGGAGCGCTTCCGCGATGCGCATGACGATCATGGCCATGGTCACGGCCATGACGATCACCACGCCGCTGACGCGCATGCCGCCGATGCCCACCATGGCGACGCGCATCATGACGATCATGGCCACGGCCATGGCGCGCATGAGCCGCACGAAACCCCGTGGGTGGTGACGCTGCCGCTGATCCTGCTGGCGATTCCCTCGATGGTCATCGGTTTCTTCAGCATCGGTCCGATGCTGTATGGCACCGACTGGGCCGGCCACCACGCCGAGACCGCCATCCCGGGCCAGACGCATTCGTTCTTCACCGGCATCGTTGATTTCTACGACCCGGCGCGCAACACCATCGGTGCGCTGGCCGAAGAGTTCCACGGCCCGGTGGCCTTCGCGATCCACGGCATGATGGCCCCGGCCTTCATCCTGACGGTGGTCGGCTTCCTGCTGGCGGCGCTGTTCTACCTGTGGAAGCCGGAACTGGCCGGCAAGGCCCGCAAGACCTTCGCGCCGATCGTGTCGGTGCTGGAGAACAAGTACGGCTTCGACAAGCTCTGGATCGGCGGTTTCGCCGGCGGCGGTATCAAGCTCAGCAAGGTTTCGCGCGCGATCGACACGAATGTGGTCGATGGTGTGGTGGTCAACGGTTCGGCGCGCCTGATCGATCTGGCGGCCAACCTGCTGCGTCGCACCCAATCCGGTTTCCTCTATCACTACGCCTTCGCGATGATCATCGGCCTGATTGCCCTTCTGGGCGTCCTGATGCATTACCTGCGTTGATGACCTGTACGGAATAAGAAGACGTGTCGAACTGGCCCCTACTTAGTGTTCTCATCTGGCTGCCGATCATCGGCGGTGCCTTGATCCTTGCCATCCGTGATGCCCAAACCGCCCGGTGGGCGTCCCTGGGCGTCGCGGTGCTGACCTTCGTGGCCAGCCTGTCGCTGCTCAGCGGCTACGACGTGGGGAACGACGCGCTGCAGTTCGTCGAGACCCGCGCCTGGATTCCCGCCTACGACATCGGCTACAACCTGGGCGTCGACGGCATCGCGATCGCGCTGATCCTGCTGACCACGCTGGTCTCGGTGCTGGCCCTGATCGGTGCCTGGAGCGCGATCGACAAGCGCGTGAACCAGTACGTGGCCGCCTTCCTGATCCTGGAAGGCGTCACGGTCGGCATCTTTGCTGCGACGGACGCGATGCTGTTCTACGTGTTCTTCGAAGCGATGCTGATCCCGATGTTCCTGATCATCGGTGTCTGGGGTGGCCCGCGCCGCATCTACGCCGCGCTGAAGTTCTTCCTGTACACCTTCCTCGGCTCGGTGCTGATGCTGGTGGCCTTGATCTACCTGTACCTGAAGGGCGGCAGCTTCCAGCTGGCCGACCTGTACCAGCTGCAGCTGTCGGGCAAGGAACAGACCTGGATATTCTTCGCGTTCCTGATCGCGTTTGCGGTCAAGGTGCCGATGTTCCCGGTCCACACCTGGCTGCCGGACGCCCACGTCGAAGCGCCCACCGCCGGTTCGGTGATCCTGGCCGCGATCGCGCTGAAGATCGGTGGCTACGGCTTCCTGCGCTTCAACCTGCCGATCGTCCCGGACGCCTCGCAGGAATGGGCATGGCTGGTGATCACGCTGTCGCTGATCGCGGTGATCTACGTCGGCCTGGTCGCCCTGGTGCAGGACGACATGAAGAAGCTGATCGCCTATTCGTCGATCGCGCACATGGGCTTCGTGACCCTGGGTACCTTCATCGCCCTGTGGCTGGTGCGTGACGCCGGCAATCCGGATGCGGCCCGCCTGGGCCTGCAGGGTGCAATGGTGCAGATGGTCTCGCACGGCTTCGTGTCCGGCGCGATGTTCTCCTGCGTCGGCGTGCTGTACGACCGCATGCACAGCCGCCGCATCGCCGATTACGGCGGCGTGGTCAACGTCATGCCCTGGTTCGCCACCTTCGCCATGCTCTTCTTCATGGCCAATGCCGGTCTGCCGGGTACCAGCGGTTTCGTCGGTGAATTCATGATCATCATGGCCAGCTTCCAGCGCAATCCGTGGCTGGCACTCGGCGCGGCGAGCACCTTGGTGATCACCGCGGCGTATACGCTGTGGCTGTACAAGCGCGTGTTCTTCGGTGAGGTGGCCAACGCCCATGTCGCCGAACTGAAGGACATCAACGGTCGCGAGTGGCTGGTGTTGGGTGTATTCGCCGTGGGCACCCTTGCCCTGGGCCTGTACCCCAAGCCGCTGACCGACCTGATGGAGCCCTCGATCGCGAAGCTGGCGATGCAGATCGCATCCAGCAAGCTGCTGTAATCGGGCCGTCGAGAGTATTGATTCCAGGATTTGATGATGACCACCTCGCCGCTGTTGCCACTGACCGCCGCTGACCTCCCGCCGCTCGCTCCCGAGCTGGTGCTGGTCGGCAGTGCGTTCGCCCTGTTGATGCTTGATCTTTTCATCAGTGAAAAGAACAAGATCTGGACCCACCTGTTCTCGGTCGCCGCGCTGGCGGTCGTGTTCTTCATGCTCGCCACCGGAGTGGGCGGGCAGGGCGAGGTCTTCCACGGCATGTTCGTCCGCGACACCGCGGCCGACGTGATGAAGACCGTGATCGTGCTGTGCAGCGGCCTGACCCTGATCTACGGCTGGAGCTACCTGCGCGAGCGCAAGCTCTACCAGGGCGAAATCCCGGTGCTGATTCTGTTCGCCACCGCGGGCATGATGATCCTGGTCTCGGCCGGCAGCCTGCTGATGGTCTATCTCGGCCTGGAACTGCTGGCGCTGTGCTCCTACGCGCTGGTCGCCAGCAACCGTGAAAACGGCCTGGCTTCGGAAGCGGCGATGAAGTACATCGTGCTCGGCTCGCTCGCCTCGGGCCTGCTGCTGTACGGCATGTCGCTGATCTACGGCGCCACCGGCTCGCTGCACCTGGACGCCATCAACGCGGCCATTCCGCATACCGAAGAGAAGATGCTGCTGCTGACCGGCGCGGTGTTCATGATCGCCGGCGTGGCCTTCAAGCTGGGTGCGGCACCGTTCCACATGTGGCTGCCCGACGTGTACCAGGGTGCCCCGGCACCGGTCGCGCTGTTCATCAGCTCGGCCCCGAAGCTGGCGGCGTTCGGCATGGCCTACCGCCTGCTGGAAATGGGCGTGGGTCCGCTGGCCGACGAGTGGAAGTACCTGATCGGTGGCCTGGCCGCACTGTCGCTGGTGATCGGCAACCTGATGGCGATCGCGCAGACCAACCTCAAGCGCATGCTCGCGTTCTCGACCGTCTCGCACATCGGCTTCCTGCTGATGGGCATGGCCGGTGGTGGCGAGCGGGGTTACTCGGCGGCGCTGTTCTACGCCCTGAGCTACGCGATCATGTCCACTGCCGCGTTCGGCGCGATCATCGCCTTGTCGCGCAATGGCTTTGAAGCCGAGAAGATCGAAGACTTCAAGGGTCTGAATGCCCGCAACCCGTGGATGGCCGGCCTGGTGCTGTGCATCATGGCGTCGCTGGCAGGCATCCCGCCGTTCCTGGGCTTCTGGACCAAACTGGCCGTGCTCGGTGCCGCGATCCAGGGCGACATGCTGTGGCTGGCCATGGTCGGCGTGATCTGCGCCGTGATCGGCTGCTTCTACTACCTGCGCGTGATCAAGGTCATGTACTTCGATGAGCCGGTGGGTGAGCCGCTGCCGGCCAACAACGACCGCGTGCTGGGCGTGGTGCTGGGCGTGAATGCCCTGGCGCTGCTGGCCCTGGGTGTGGCGTGGAACCCGATCATGGTGTGGTGCCAGCAGGCATTTGCACATATTTCGTAAAAAACGATACAAACGTGCGCAACTCGTGTAATATTCATCTCCTGAGTTGTTGATGCAGCGGTTTCGCCAGAACATCGTTGCTAGGAAGTCCCTCGGGTCTTCCGCACTCATCCGCTTCTGCTGCGGGGTGGAGCAGTCTGGCAGCTCGTCGGGCTCATAACCCGAAGGTCGCAGGTTCAAATCCTGCCCCCGCTACCATATAGCTCCGGTGCAAACCGGAGGCAGTGGACGAATCAAGCGATACCGGAAACGGTGTCGCTTTTTTCGTTCCAGGGTCTGGCTCGCTTTGCACAGCCGATGTTTCAAAGGGGTTGCACGGGAACTCAAACTCCCTTACAATTCCGCTTCTGCTGCGGGGTGGAGCAGTCTGGCAGCTCGTCGGGCTCATAACCCGAAGGTCGCAGGTTCAAATCCTGCCCCCGCTACCACAGAAAATCTGCAGTGCAGATGCAGTAGACGAAAAGGCGATCTCGGCAACGAGGTCGCTTTTTTCGTTATGGCATCGCCTTCGCTGTTGCTTTGCCTTTGCACGTGACCTCGATGACTGACCTGCCATGTGTGCAGGCAGCGGTGGGGGCAGGTTGGCGGGACCATTGGGGCGACATGGATGTCGCCCATGAGCCCCCATGGACGGGTTCACGGCGCGTCCCGCGGACCTGCCTGCACCAATGCCCTGGACGAAAGCCCAAACAGCCCGCTTCGGCCGTTCAGCTTTCCGAATACAGGCACCACAAACCACCCCAGCCATTGCACCAGCGCGGTGCAACGGCTATCATCAGTGGCTTAGCGGACTGTCTACTCATCTCCTCTCAACGGATATGAACAGGCCCCGCAACCGGCTTCCAGGAACGGCAACCTGTACCCAGGCCGCCGTGACCCCCCGGAACGCTGGGCTCGCAGGAACGCACCACGTGCGCATCTGCACCGGAATCCAGCATGACCGGAGTTGTACCGGACAGGGGCCCAACGGGCCCTTTGTTGTTTCCGGAAGGTGGTCCATGCAACGGACCAGACCCGTATCTCTTTCAACGAATCAAGGCCGACTGTGAGCGACAAGGCAACCGAAATCGCGAATCTGCTCGCCCCCACCGTTCAGTCGCTGGGTCTCGAGCTGCTGGGCGTGGAATATCTGACCGCCCCGGGTGGCGCCACGCTGCGTTTGTACATCGACGTGCCGCTGGCCGAACAGCCCGAGCGCATCGTCAACATCGACGACTGCGAACGCGTCAGCCGCGAAGTGTCCGCCCAGCTGGACGTCGAAGACCCGATCACGGCGAACTACACGCTGGAAGTGTCTTCGCCGGGCGTGGACCGCCCGCTGTTCACCGGCGACCAGTTCGAGCGCGCCATCGGCGAATCCGCCAAGGTGACGCTGAGCCTGCCGCAGGACGGTCGCCGCCGTCTGCAGGGCGAGATCCTCGCCGTGGATATCGAACAAGGCACGGTCACCTTCAAGGTCGACAATGCCCCGTTTACCGCCGACATCGACAACATCGACAAGGCACGCATCATGCCGGACTGGGCCGCCCTCGGCCTGGCTCCGACCAAACCGACTGGCCCGGCACCCAAACAGGGTGGCAAGGCGAACAAGAAACCATCCAACGAGCAGGCGGCCAAAAAGCCGCGGGCGGAGTGAGCCAATGAGCAAGGAACTTTTGCTGGTAGTGGATGCGGTCGCCAACGAAAAAGGCGTCCCGCGCGAAGTCATCTTCGATGCCATCGAGGCAGCGTTGGCTTCGGCTGCCAAAAAGCGTTACCCGGAAGAAGAAGTGCTGGCCCGTGTGTCGATCGACCACAAGGACGGCAACTACGAAACCTTCCGCCGCTGGGAAGTGGTGGCCGATGACGTGGTCATGGAGTCCCCGGACCGCCAGATCCGTCTGATGGACGCCATCGATGAAGCCGACGGCGTGGAAGTCGGCGATTTCATCGAAGAGCAGATCGAAAACCCGGACTTCGGCCGTATCGCCGCACAGGCCGCCAAGCAGGTGATCGTCCAGCGCGTGCGCGAGGCCGAGCGTCAGCAGGTGGTCGATGCGTGGAAGGATCGCGTCGGCGAACTGGTCACCGGTGTGGTCAAGCGCGCCGAGCGCGGCAACATCTATGTGGACCTGGGCGGCAACGCCGAGGCCTTCATTCCGAAGGACAAGGGCATTCCGCGCGACGTGCTGCGCGCTGGCGACCGCGTGCGCGGTTACCTGGCCGAAGTCCGTTCGGAACCGCGTGGCCCGCAGCTGTTCATCAGCCGCGCCGCCCCGGAATTCATGATCGAACTGTTCAAGCTCGAAGTGCCGGAAGTCGGCCAGGGCCTGGTCGAGATCAAGGCCTGTGCACGTGATCCGGGCGACCGCGCCAAGATCGCCGTGCTGGCCCACGATTCGCGTACCGATCCGATCGGTGCCTGCATCGGCATGCGCGGTTCGCGCGTGCAGGCCGTGTCCAACGAGCTCAATGGCGAGCGCGTGGACATCGTGCTGTGGAACGAGAACCCCGCCAACTTCGTCATCAACGCGATGGCGCCGGCGGAAGTGCAGTCGATCATCGTCGATGAAGAAAAGCACTCGATGGACCTGGCCGTGGCGGAAGAGCGCCTGGCCCAGGCGATCGGCAAGGGCGGCCAGAACGTCCGCCTTGCCAGCCGCCTGACCGGTTGGCAGCTCAATGTGATGACCCAGGACCAGGTGACCGCCAAGTCCGAGGCAGAGCAGGGCGTTGCCCGTCAGCTGTTCATGGACAAGCTGGAAGTGGATGAAGAAATCGCCGCCATCCTGGTGACCGAGGGCTTCAACACCGTGGAAGAAATCGCCTACGTCCCGGTCGGCGAACTGCTGGCCGTGGAAGGCTTCGACGAAGACATCGTCGAAGAGCTGCGTGCCCGTGCCCGCGATGCGCTGCTCAACGAAGCGCTCGCGGTGGAAGAAGGTCTGGAAGACGGCTCGCCGTCGGAAGACCTGCTCGCCCTGGAAGGCATGGACGAGGCAACTGCCTACGCCCTGGCCGGTCACGGCGTGCGTACCAGTGAGGACCTGTCGGACCTGGCCGCCGACGAGATCCTCGAGTTCGGCATCGAGGACATGGACCAGGAGCGCGCCGCCGCCCTGATCCTTGCCGCCCGAGCCGAGGAGATCGCCCGCCTGGAGCGCGGCGAATGAGCCAGCGATGAACAGTGCCCTGACCCGCTCAGGGCTTAGACTCCGCGCTGCCTTCGCACGTTTCGAGGGAGCGCCAACCAGATCATAGGATCCGAATGTCGCAGCAAACCACCATCCGCAAGCTTGCCGAACTGGTCAACACCCCGGTCGATAAACTGCTCGTACAACTTGCCGAAGCCGGCATGAAGTTCAGCGGTCCCGACCAGGTCGTGACCAGTACCGAAAAGGTGAAGCTCCTGGGCTTCCTTCGTCGCTCGCACGGCAAGACCGAGCAGCCCGTCGAGAGCACCGACGAAGCCGCCAAGAAGATCACCCTGAACCGTCGCAAGTTGCAGGAAGTGACCGTCAGCGCCGGCCGCAGCAAGACCACCGTCAACGTGGAAGTGCGCCAGAAGCGTACCTACATGAAGGACGCCAGCGGCAAGCCGATGACCGCGGATGAGGAGCGCGCCGACATCCTGCGCAAGCTGGAGGAATCCCGCCAGCGCAATCTGGACGAGCAGCGCGCACTGGCCGAGAAGGACCGTGCGCGCGACGAAGAAATCGCCCGCAAGCGTCAGGAAGAAATCGACGCCAAGGAACGTGCCGAAGCCGAGCGCAAGGCGGCCGAAGCCGCTGCTGAAGCGGCCAAGAACGCACCGCCGGCCCCGGCCCCGGCTGCGGCCAAGCCGGCTGCTGCCGATGCACCGGCCCGCAACGCGCGCCCGGCTGCACCGTCGGCTGCCCGTCCGGCACCGCGTTCGGACGATCGCAACTCGAACAACAACAACAACCGTCCGGGCGCCAAGCGCGACGACGATGGTGGCAACCGTTTCGCCGGTCAGCTGCATCTGTCGGCCGCCGATCGTGCCCGCCGCGGCAACAACAGCAACTCGCGCGGTCGTCCGACCGGGCGCGTGCAGCACGGCAGCCGCCGTGACAGCAACCAGTCGCGCAGCGGCGGTGGTGCCCATGGGTTCGAACGTCCGGTCGCGCCGATCGTGCGTGACGTCACCATCGGCGACACCATCACCGTCGCCGATCTGGCCCAGAAGCTGGCCGTCAAGGGCGGCGATGTGGTCAAGGCGCTGTTCAAGATGGGCGTCATGGCGACCATCACCCAGACCATCGACCATGACACTGCCGCGCTGGTGACCGAAGAACTCGGCCACAACGTGATCCGTGCCAACACCAACGACGCCGAAGACGCGCTGCTGGCGCTGGCCGGTGGCAACCAGGGCGAGCCGGTGGCACGTCCGCCGGTGGTCACCATCATGGGCCACGTCGACCACGGCAAGACCTCGCTGCTGGATTACATCCGCCGCACCAAGGTCGCCACGGGCGAAGCCGGTGGCATCACCCAGCACATCGGTGCGTACCACGTTGAAACGCCGAAGGGCGTGATCAGCTTCCTGGATACCCCGGGCCACGCGGCGTTTACGTCCATGCGTGCCCGCGGTGCCAAGCTGACCGACATCGTGGTGCTGGTGGTGGCGGCCGATGACGGCGTCATGCCGCAGACCAAGGAAGCCATCCAGCACGCCCGTTCGGCGGGTGTGCCGCTGATCGTGGCGATCAACAAGATCGACAAGTCCGGTGCCGATCCGATGCGCGTCAAGAACGAGCTGCTCACCGAGCAGGTCGTCTCCGAAGATTTCGGTGGTGACGTGCAGATGGTCGAGATCTCGGCCAAGGCTGGGCTGGGCATCGACGACCTGCTGGACGCGATCTCGATCCAGGCCGAACTGCTGGAACTGAAGGCCGTGGCCGACGGTCGCGCCACCGGCGTGGTCATCGAGTCCTCGCTGGACAAGGGCCGTGGCCCGATCGCCACCGTGCTGGTGCAGCAGGGTTCGCTGAAGAAGGGCGATTACCTGGTCTGCGGTATCCAGTACGGCCGCGTGCGCGCCCTGTTCGACGAAACCGGCGCACAGCCTGACCAGGCTGGCCCGTCGATTCCGGTGCAGGTGCTGGGTCTGTCCGGCGTGCCGGATGCCGGTGATGACTTCGTCGTGGTGGAAGACGAGCGTCTGGCCAAGGACGTTGCGCAGCAGCGCGAAACCAAGCGCCGTGAATCGCGCCTGGTGCAGTCCGCGGGCAGCCGCATGGAAGACATCATGGCGACCCTGGGCAAGGGCGATGGCCAGCAGGTGCTGAACCTGGTGATCAAGGCCGACGTGCAGGGTTCGGTGCAGGCGCTGAGCCAGGCACTGGTCGCGCTGTCCAACGACGACATCCGCATCAACGTGATCCACTCCGGCGTGGGCGGCATCACCGAATCGGACGCCAACTCGGCGGTTGCCTCCAAGGCCACCGTGATCGGCTTCAACGTGCGTGCCGACGCCTCCGCGCGTCGCATCATCGAGTCCAACGGTGTGGATCTGCGTTACTTCTCGATCATCTATGACGTGATCGATCAGGTAAAGCAGGTGGCCTCCGGTCTGCTCGGCGTGGAAATCCGCGAAGAGATCATCGGTATCGCCCAGGTCCGCGATGTGTTCCGCAGCTCGAAGTTCGGTGCGGTCGCAGGCTGCATGATCATCGAAGGCACGGTGAAGCGCAGCAAGCCGATCCGCGTCCTGCGCGACAGCGTCGTGGTCTTCGAAGGCGAGCTGGAATCGCTGCGTCGCTTCAAGGAGAACGTCGAAGAAGTCCGCAACGGTACCGAATGCGGTATCGGCGTGAAGGCTTACAACGACGTCAAGCCGGGTGATCAGATCGAGTGCTTCGAGCGTATCGAAGTGCCGCGCACCCTGTAATGTTCCAGGCCGGACCGCATCGCGCGGTCCGGCTTTTTCGCTTACGCATCACCCTTCAAGACGAGTCCGCCTACCGTGCCAAAGACCTTCCATCGAACCGACCGTGTTTCCGCCCAGATCCGCCGCGAACTGGGGACGCTCGTGCACAACGCCGTGCGTGTACACGGCCTGCCTTCGGTGAGCGTCTCCGACGTGGAAATCACCCGTGACATGGCGCATGCCAAGATCTTCGTCACCGCGCTGATGCCCGAACGTTCGGTGGAGGCCATGAAAGGCCTGAAGGAATTGGCCTGGGAGCTGCGGATGGAGCTGGCGCGGGCGATGAAGCTGCGCCATGTGCCCGAGCTGCACTTCCACTACGATGATTCGGTGGATCGCGGCGAGCGCATCGACAACATCCTGCGCGATCTGCCCGATACGTTGGCGGCAGAGAAGAGCCGGCAGGGTGATGACGGCGGCGAAGACGACGAAGGCGAAGACGCCGACGAAGGCGAAAAGAAAGCCTGATGGACCAACAGCCCGAAAGGGCTGTTGTCTTATGGGGCGGGGCCTGTCGCAGTGCGACCGCTCCGCCGGAGGCCGGATTGACCGGCAGCGCCACACGGCGCCGTTTTGAATTGAATGCATGGCACCCCGAATTTCATTCCGCCGCCTGGATGGCATCCTGCTGCTCGACAAGCCGACCGGCATGAGCTCCAACGCGGCCCTGCAGGTGGCCCGCCGCCTGTACCGCGCCGAGAAGGGCGGCCACACCGGCAGCCTGGATCCGCTGGCCACCGGTCTGCTGCCACTGTGCTTCGGTGAAGCGACCAAGATCGCGGGCCTGCTGCTCGGCTCGGCCAAGGCCTATGACGCCGAGGTGGTGCTGGGCCAGACCACCGATACCGACGATTCCGATGGCACCGTGCTGCGCGAGCGCCCGGTCCCGGCCATCAGTGCGGCCGAACTGGAGGCGGCGCTGGCACCGCTGCGCGGTCGCATCCGCCAGCGCGCCCCGATCTACTCCGCGCTCAAGCAGGGCGGCGAGCCGCTGTACCTGAAGGCCCGCCGTGGCGAGGCGATCGAAGCGCCGGAGCGCGATGTGGAGGTCCACGCCCTGGAGGTGCTGGCGCAGCAGCCGACCCGGCTGTCGCTGCGGGTGACCTGCGGTTCAGGCACCTACATCCGCAGCCTGGCCCGCGATCTTGGCGAGACGCTGGGCTGCGGCGCCCATATCGCCGGCCTGCGCCGGCTGTGGGTGGATCCCTTCCGTGAGGCGCCGATGGTCACCCTGGACACCCTGCGCGCTTTGGCCGAGCAGGGCGATGAGGCCGGCATGGAGGCCCTGCTGCTGCCGCTGGACGCGGGGCTGGCCCATTACCCCCGGGTCACGCTGGACGATGAGCAGACCCGTCGCTTCCGCGTGGGGCAGCGGATCCGGGACGCCAGCTGGCCGCAGGGTGGGGTGGTGGTCTTCGGTCCCGAGGAGGCAATCCAGGGCCTGGGCCAGGTCGACGAGACCGGTCTGCTGGCCCCGCAGCGCCTGTTCAACCTCTGAGCGAGCGGGCCGGACACCACCCCGGTCCTTGTTCCGGACGCCCGCGGACGTTACAATTCCGCGGCCTTTTCAGGCTTCCCGCGTTCTGCGGGTTCATCCTTTCGTTAACGGCGAGTCGCGCGGTACGTCAATGGGACGTTTCTGCGGGCCACGCATCCAAGAGAAAACAGATATGTCGATCGACACCCAGAAAGTCATTGAAGACAACAAGCGCAGCGCGGCTGACACCGGCTCCCCGGAAGTCCAGGTCGCTCTGCTGACCGCCCGCATCGAACTGCTGACCGGCCACTTCAAGACCCACAAGAAGGATCACCACAGCCGTCGTGGTCTGCTGCAGATGGTCAACCGCCGCCGCAGCCTGCTCGACTACCTGAAGAAGAAAGACGCTCCGCGTTACAAGGCCCTGATCGAAAAGCTCGGCCTGCGTCGCTAAGCACGAACCCCCACCGCGGCGCAGGAATGCGCCGCGGTTTTGTTTTGGCAGTACCGCATCAAACGTATGGGCCGGACAACCGGTCACCCGTCGGCGGCAAGGGTCGCCCGCGGTCCATTGAAGAAAGCATCATCCAAGGAAACCCCCGTGGCAAAAATCACCAAAACCTTCCAGTACGGCAAGCACACCGTCACGCTTGAAACCGGCGAAATCGCCCGTCAGGCCGGCGGTGCCGTCATCGTCAAGTTCGACGACACCGTGCTGCTGGTCTCCGCCGTTGCCGCCAAGAGCGCGCGTGAGGGCCAGGACTTCTTCCCCCTGACCTGCGACTATCAGGAGAAGTTCTACGCAGGTGGCCGTATCCCGGGCGGTTTCTTCAAGCGCGAAGGCCGCGCGACCGAAAAAGAGACGCTGATTTCGCGCCTGATCGATCGCCCGATCCGTCCGCTGTTCCCGGAAGACTACAAGAACGAAGTTCAGATCATCGCCACGGTGATGTCGCTGAACCCGGACATCGATGGCGACATCGCTGCCCTGATCGGCGCCTCGGCTGCGCTGTCGCTGGCCGGCACCCCGTTCAAGGGTCCGATCGCCGCCGCCAAGGTGGGTTACAAGAACGGTGAGTACATCCTCAACCCGACCGTGACCGAACTGAAGGATTCGGAGCTGGAGCTGGTTGTCGCCGGTACCGCCAACGCCGTGCTGATGGTGGAATCCGAAGCCGCGCTGCTGTCCGAAGACGTGATGCTGGGCGCTGTGACCTTCGGTCACCGCGAAATGCAGAAGGTCATCAACGCGATCAACGAGCTGACCGTGGAAGCCGGCACCAAGCCGTCGACCTGGGAAGCCCCGGCCAAGAACGACGTGCTGATCAGCGCCCTGCAGGAAGCCATCGGCCCGCGCCTGGGCGAAGCCTTCCAGGTGCGCGACAAGCTGCAGCGCCGTGACGCCATCTCGGCGATCAAGAAGGACGTGGTCGAGTCGCTGGCTGGCCGTGTGGCCGCCGAAGGCTGGAACCCGGCCGAGCTGTCGAAGGAATTCGGCGAGCTGGAATACAGCACCATGCGCAACTCGGTGCTCGACACCAAGGTCCGCATCGACGGCCGTGCGCTGGACACCGTCCGCCCGATCTCGGTGAAGACCGGCATCCTGCCGCGTACCCACGGCTCCTCGCTGTTCACCCGCGGTGAAACGCAGGCCATCGTGACCATCACCCTAGGCACCGCCCGTGATGGCCAGGTCATCGATGCCGTCGCCGGTGAGTACAAGGAAAACTTCCTCTTCCATTACAACTTCCCCCCCTACTCGGTGGGTGAGACCGGCCGCATGATGGGCCCGAAGCGTCGCGAAATCGGCCACGGCCGTCTCGCCAAGCGCGGCGTGCTGGCAGTGATGCCGTCGCTGGAAGCCTTCCCGTACACCATCCGCGTGGTCTCGGAAATCACCGAATCCAACGGCTCCTCGTCGATGGCCTCGGTCTGCGGTTCCTCGCTGGCCCTGATGGACGCCGGCGTGCCGGTGAAGTCGCCGGTGGCCGGTATCGCCATGGGTCTGGTCAAGGAAGGCGAGCGCTTCGTCGTCCTGTCCGACATCCTGGGTGACGAAGATCACCTGGGCGACATGGACTTCAAGGTCGCCGGTACCGCTGAGGGCATCTCCGCCCTGCAGATGGACATCAAGATCGAAGGCATCACCGAAGAGATCATGAAGCAGGCACTGCAGCAGGCCAAGGCTGGCCGTCTGCACATCCTGGGTGAAATGGCCCACGGCCTGACCGCTCCGCGCGAAGAGCTGTCGGACTACGCGCCGCGCCTGCTGACCATCAAGATCCACCCGGACAAGATCCGCGAAGTGATCGGCAAGGGTGGTTCCACCATCCAGGCCATCACCAAGGAAACCGGCACCCAGATCGACATCCAGGATGACGGCACCATCGTCATCGCGTCGGTCAACGCCATCGCTGCGCAGGCTGCCAAGGCCCGCATCGAGCAGATCACCTCGGACGTCGAGCCGGGCCGTATCTACGAAGGCAAGGTCGCCAAGATCATGGACTTCGGTGCGTTCGTCACGATCCTGCCGGGCAAGGACGGTCTGGTCCACGTGTCGCAGATCTCCAGCGACCGCGTCGAGAAGGTCGGCGATGTGCTGAAGGAAGGCGATGTGGTCAAGGTCAAGGTGCTGGAAGTCGACAAGCAGGGCCGTATCCGCCTGTCGATGAAGGCCGTCGAAGAAGGCGAGGGCGCCCCGGCCGCCGAGTAATCGGCCCACGCCGATCTCGCGGTAGGTGAGGACCGTTGGTCCTCACGCCTACGCAGACAGGGAAAAGCGGGCTTCGGCCCGCTTTTTTTGTGCCCGCGTTTCGAGCCAACCGAACCAGTCCGCCCTGCAGCGCCACGCCATGCAGGGCTGCCGCTGGTGCGGGTGCGCTATGCCAGGTAGCGCGACACCTCGATCAGATTCCGGTCCAGATCGCGGAAATACACCGACAGGATCGGTCCGGTCGCACCAGTCCGCTGCACCGGCCCTTCTTCCACAGTCACGCCCTGCGCCTGCAGATGCGCCAGGATTTCGTCCATGGTTGCGTAGGTGATCAGGCACAGGTCCGCCGAGCCCGGTGTGGGCCGCTCGGCCTTGGGCTCGAACTCGCGCCCGTGCGCATGCAGGTTGATCTTCTGCAGCCCGAAGCGCAGCGCCTTGCGGCCTTCGCCGAAGGTCTCCACCTCCATGCCCAGCACACGCTGGTAGAACGCGCAGGTCGCGGCGACATCCGCCACGGTCAGGACCAGATGGTCCAATCGGTCGATATGCAGGTCGGTCATCGGTGTCACACAGCAGTGAGGGAATGCGTTGGAACTGTAAGGCCGCGCACGCAAGCCGCAGGTGAATGCCTTGCGCTGTCAGGCCTCCTCATCGAGCGCTTCCTGCCGCGGCTGCAGGCAGTGCCCTATGCTGGGCGGCATGGGGACTTGCACACTGCTGGATCTGCACATCGACCGCACCGCACAGCAGGTGCGGCGCGGCGATGAGGTGTTGCCGGTCAACGGGCTGAGTTGGCGGCTGTTGGAGTGTCTGCTGGCGCATGGCGACGCCGTCGTCGATTTCGACACGCTGGCCGATCAGGTGTGGGCACCGGCGGTGGTCGGCGAGGATGCGATCAGCCAGCGGGTGAAGTTGCTCAGGCAGGCCTTGGGCGATGACAGCCGTCGGCCACGGTATGTGCGCTCGGTGCGCGGCCGTGGCTACCAGCTGTGCGCGCCGCCGCAGCCGGTGATGCACGACACCGTTGCCACAGTCACCGCTGAGGATGCTCGCGCGCCACGCAGACGCGGACGCGCACACTGGATCTGGCTGGCGGCGGGCGTCACCGTCGCCGCTGTCGCTGTCGCGGTGATCGTGGCCCGTCCCGATCCCGCACCGGTGTCGCCTGCCGATCCGGTGCTGCAGCGCGCTGCGTATTACGCGGGCATCGGCCAGGCCAGCAACAATGAGCGTGCCATCGGACTGTATCGCCAGGCGCTGCAGATAGATCCGGAATCGTTGACGGCCAGGCGCGGGCTCGCACGGGCGCTGGCTGCGGATGCCTGCCTGTTCAATGGCGCCCGCGAGCGCGCGCAGGAAGCATTGGTGCTGGCCGGCCAGGTGGTCCGCATGGCGCCCGACGATGCGGCCGGATGGGCGGCGCGGGGCTACGCCTACGATTGCCTCGGCGCGATGCCGCAGGCCATGGCCGACTACCAGCAGGCCCTGCAGCGCGACCCGGATGACGAGCGCACCCGCGCCTCGCTGGCCTATCTGCATCAGGAGCGCGGGCACCTCGCGCAGGCGCTGCAGGACAACCTGTCGCTGCGTGCCCCGGAGCGTGTCCGCTTCCGCGAAGTGCAGGTCGCGCGCGAACTGGAGCTGCTCGGTTTCACCGATGCCGCCGCGCGCCGCCATGCACACAACTTCCAGCTATATCCGGACAACGTGTTCGCCAACATCGCCTGGCCGCGCAGCCTGCTGGCGATGGGCGAGCCGGGCAAGGCGCAGCAGGCGCTCGATCAGGCGCTGGCGCGTGGGACCCCGCATCCGCAACTGCTGCGTCTGCAGGGCGAACTGCGGCTGTTGAACGGAAATCGTAAGGGGGCTGCTGATGCCTTCGAGCAGAGCCGGGCACTGCGCCCACAGCAGTCGATGGGGCAGACCCTGGCCGGTCTGTACGGCGATCCAGCGCCTACGCCGGCATGGATTGCCGAGCGTCTGCAACTGCTGAAAGGGCAGGGCGACGATGGCTGGTCCGACACCTCGCTGGAGCGTGCACTGTTGCTGCAGGCCCAAGGCGAAGAGGCTGCTGCGCTGGTGGCCCTGCACCACGCGGTGAGCGCCGGCTTCCGCGATGCGGCGTGGTTGCGCGCCACCCCCTTGTTTGCACCGCTGCACGGTGCGGCGGGCTGGCAGGGACTGCTCGACATGATCGAGGCGGACGTATCTGCCCAGCGCGCCCAGGTGTTGGCCGCCCCGTGGCGGCCAACAGACCTCCAGGGCCTCAGCGCAGCGCGGGCAGCAGGAACTCGGTAAGGATGCGGCGCGACTGCGGGTGGGCGTAGCTGCGGTTGTAGGCCTGGCTGGTGATCACCGCCACCAGCTTTTTCTCCGGCATCACGAACACGTAGTTGCCACCGTTGCCGGACATCGTCCACACGGTGCTGTCGTGCCCATCGACCGGAAGCTTCAGCCCCCACCACTGGTAGCCGTAGTCGCTGCCATCACCGGCGGTGGCCTGCGCGCTGACCATTGCCCGTACATAGCCGGCGGGGATCAGCTGCCTGCCTTGCCAGCGTCCCTCGGCCAGCACCAGTTCGCCCAACCGTGCCAGGTCCCGGCTGCGGTAACGCGTTCCGCCGCCGCCCATGCCGATGCCTTCCGGTGAGCGGTTCCACCGGCTGGCGGTGATGCCCAGCGGACGCTCCAGCACCTGCGCGGCGTAGTCGGCCAAGGGCCGCTTCGTGGCCTGCTCCAGCACCGCGCCGAGCACGAAAGAATTGGCCGTGCAGTAGGCGTGCGCGCGGCCGTGCGGGCTGTCTTCCGGTCGGGTCATCCACGGTGCGAAGCCTTTGACCGGCAGCGACAGCGCGAAGTCCAGCCAGTGCTCGGTCACGTACATGCGCTCTTCGTTGCCGGCCGAGAACGCATTCTCGTCATCGCACTCCCACAGCGTGCTCATGGTGAGCAGGTCTTCCACCGTCATCGCGCGCAGCCGGGGATCGACGGAATGACCGGCGGTGAACGCGGGAAAGTAGTCGTACACACGCGCCTGCACGCCGGGCAGGGACCCATCGCCGATGGCCGCGCCGACCAGCATCGCGGTCACGCTTTTGCTGGCCGAGCGCACGTCATTGAGGGTCTCCGCCGTACCACCGTTGAAGTAGCCCTCGTAGGCCACCTGGCCGTCCACCAGCAGCAGCACGCTGGTGATCTGTTTGATGTCCTGACTGGCGATCGCCGACTCCAGTGCGGTGATCCGGGCGCTGTCCAGCGCCGCAGGTGCGGCGGGAGCTGTCAGTGGCAGGGCGGCCGCCAAGGCGAAGACCAGGGCGGCAAGTCGGTGTCGGTAGTGGTGCATGGGCAAGGCTCCTCGAGATGAGGGCCGACTACGCCATGACGCGGTCTGAAGTGCTGGAAACGTGGCTGAAGAATTCTGAAAGCCCGCCGGGGCAGGCTCTCGAGGCGATCAGCGCGGCGCGCTCCAGACGCTGTTCGGGTCGCCATGCCGCGCGCGGCGCAGGCTCGCCCGTGCCAGCGTGGCAAATCCGAATGCCAGTGCGAGTGCCACCGCATCCACCCAGAACAGCGGCCAGTAGCCACGTGCCGCGCTCGCCCACGGCCAGTAGCCGGTCAGGCCGCCGTGCGCCACCGCCACCAGTGCGGTGCTGATGGCGGCCGCCCAGAGCAGTTCACGGGCGGCTTGGTCGGGGCGACGCAGTGCCGACCACAGCGCACACGCGGCCCAGGTGGCGAAACAGATCCAGCGGATGCCGTGATCCACGGCCTGCGGCGCGACCTGTTCCAGGATCTGTGCCCCCACGAAGCTCGCCGAGACCGCCACGCACAGCCCGATGCAAACCCCCACCGTGGCCCGGGCCATATTGATCTGCGCGCGGCCCTGTTCCACCTGGCGCCGCTTGCGCCGCGATTCGATCCACAGCAGGTTGCCCGAGTAGAACAGGAAGGCGCCGCCCAGGCCGAGCAGGAAGTACAACCAGACCACCACGCCATTGCCGAACTCGCCGAAGTGCAGCGCGTAGGCCGCACTGAGGGTGGCGTGGTTGGCATCGCGCTGGCCGGGCAGCTGGCTGCTCAGCAGGCGGCCGGTGGCCGCATCCAGGCCAACCGCGCCGAGCGGCCCCAGGGTGCCGCCGGATTCGCCGGTGATCTCGATCGTCGCGTTGGCATCGCCGGCATGGGCCAGCTTCAGGAAGGCCGGTTCGAAATCGGCCACGCCCTGCGCGCGCGCCACCTCGATGGCGCGTGCATGCAGCATGCGCAGCTGGGTTCCATCGCCGGGCTGGCCGCGGGGCTCGCGTACCGGGGCGGTGTCCATCGCCGCCGGCACCGCCTGCAGCAGCTTGCCGTCGAAGATCAGCGGATTCAGCGCCGCCATCTGCAGGAAGATCAGGCAGAGCAGCGCGCCGGTGACCGCGAACATCAGGTGGAAGGGCAGGCTGAGCACGCCGATCACGTTGTGTGCGTCCTGCCACATCTGCTTGAGGTTGCGGCCCGGGCGCAGCGCGAACAGATCGCCCAGCAGTTTGGGCAGGTGGATGACCAGGCCACTGAGCAGGGCTACGCCATACAGCAGGCTGACGATGCCCATCAGGTAGGTGCCCGCGACCGGCAGGCCCAGGCTGTAATGCAGCTCGTTGACCAGCTCGGCCAGCCCGGTCTGTGGCGGGGTCACGCTGCCGTCGTAGTGATCCAGCCAGGCGTACAGCCAGGTGCCCTTGGCATCCTGCCAATAGGCGATGGGCTGCGGATGATCCGCCCCCGGGAAGGTCATGCCCACGTGGGCGCGTGCGGCCGGGTGGCGCTCGAGCACGCCGTCGAGCAGCCGCTGCGCGTCGTCCAGGCTCGCGGCCGGGGTATCCACGGCGTGCGGGGTCTGCCAGAGCGGCAGATCGTGATGGAACAGGGTCAGCGCACCGGCGTAGAACGCCACGAACAGCGCGAAACCGGCCACCAGGCCGACCCACGTATGCAGCGTGGTGAAGGTACGCAGGGTCTGGGAACTGAACTTCATCGTATCGCTCTCATTGCACCGCGCCGGTCAGGCGCAGCAGCCACAACAGGCCAAATCCGGCCAGGGAGGTCGCGCTCATCACGGCCCACGCCCGCAGCCCGGTGCGGAAGCTGAAGGCCCAGATCGCCGCCAGCATCCACAGCGGAATGAAGGCGATCAGGCTGGGTACCAGCGCGCTCTGCCACGGCCCCGGCGGCAGCCGGGCGACCAGGCCGGTGGCCGCGGCCGCGACGAAGAACCCCGCCAGGAGGCCGGCGCCCGCGCGGGCCCACATCAGCGCATCACCTGGGCCGGGCGGTGCCAGGCAGCAAGCAGGGGCAGCAGGACCGCCGCCAGCATCCAACTGCACAGCATCACCACCACGCCGGTGGCGATGCCCAGATTGGCGATCCACAGCCACAGCGCCGCCACCGCCGCCACCAGGCTGATCTGCCGGCCAAGGCGACCGGCACGGCGCAGGCGCGGCCAGCGGCAGTGCGGTGAGGCGGCATACAGCGCCAGCGCGGAAAACGCGGAGCCGACCAGTGCCAGGCTGCAGAAGCCGAGCGAGGTCAGGGCAACAGTGATCATCGGCAATCCAATCGGCAAACCTGTCCTGGGCAGGACAGTAATCCGCGCATGGTAATCATTGCGGTTTGTGGGCGCCACACGGGCGCATTCAGGCGGTCCCGTCCGTTGGCCGCAGCCGCAGCGGCGCATTCATCGGCGGATTGGTTTAAGATCAGGGCATCTCTATCGAGGCAACAAGGTGGCCCGCGCCCTGCGCCGGTCTAGCGTGTGACATGAGCACTACCACCGCCCACCGCTGAACGCCCCCGACGGCCCCTGACGCAGGCGCCTTCGTGGCGCTTTTTTATTGCCTCGCCCCCGGATTCTCCAGGCCCCCTTGCGGGCCACCAGACCAAAGCACTCTCATGATCGCGATCACGCTCCCCGACGGCAGCCGCCGTGAATTCGAAAACCCCGTCAGTGTCATGGACGTCGCCCAGTCCATCGGTGCCGGCCTGGCCAAGGCCACCATCGCCGGTGCCGTGGATGGCGTGCTGGTCGATGCCAGTGACGTTATCGACCACGATGCCAGCCTGCGCATCATCACCGCCAAGGACGAGGAGGGCGTGGAGATCATCCGCCACTCCGCCGCCCATCTGGTCGGTCATGCGGTCAAGCAGCTGTACCCGGACGTCAAGATGGTGATCGGCCCGGTCATCGCCGAAGGCTTCTATTACGACATCTACTCCGAGCGCCCGTTCACGCCCGAGGACATGGCCGCCATCGAAAAGCGCATGGCCGAGCTGATCGCGCAGGACTACGACGTCATCAAGAAGGTCACCCCGCGTGCGGAGGTCATCGAGATCTTCAAGGCGCGTGGCGAAGACTACAAGCTGCGCCTGATCGACGACATGTCGCCGGAGATCCAGGCCATGGGCATGTACTACCACCAGGAATACGTGGACATGTGCCGCGGCCCGCACGTGCCCAACACGCGCTTCCTGAAGGCCTTCAAGCTGACCCGCATTTCCGGTGCCTACTGGCGCGGCGATGCCAAGAACGAGCAGCTGCAGCGCATCTACGGCACCGCCTGGGCCGACAAGAAGCAGCTTGAGGCCTACATCAAGCGCATCGAAGAAGCCGAAATGCGCGACCACCGCCGCATCGGCAAGCAGCAGGAACTGTTCCACCTGCAGGAAGAGGCCCCGGGCCTGGTGTTCTGGCACCCCAAGGGCTGGGCGCTGTGGCAGGTGGTGGAGCAGCACATGCGCCGTGTGTACCGCGACAGCGGCTACGGCGAAGTGCGCTGCCCGCAGATCCTGGATGTGTCGCTGTGGCAGAAGTCCGGCCACTGGGACAACTACCAGGAAAACATGTTCTTCACCGAATCGGAGAAGCGCACCTACGCGGTCAAGCCGATGAACTGCCCGGGCCACATCCAGGTGTTCAACCAGGGCCTGCACAGCTACCGCGATCTGCCGATCCGCTACGGTGAGTTCGGCTCGTGCCACCGCAACGAGCCCTCCGGCGCGCTGCACGGCATCCTGCGCGTGCGTGGTTTCACCCAGGACGACGGCCACGTGTTCTGCACCGAGTCGCAGATCGAAGCCGAAGTGACGGCCTTCCACCAGCAGGCGCTGGCGGTCTACACGACCTTCGGTTTCGACGAGATCCAGATCAAGATCGCGCTGCGCCCGGAAAAGCGCCTCGGCGATGACGCCACCTGGGACAAGGCCGAAGCCGCGCTGCGTTCGGCCCTGGGCAACTGTGGCGTGGAGTGGCAGGAGCTGCCGGGCGAGGGCGCCTTCTACGGCCCGAAGATCGAGTACCACCTCAAGGACGCCATCGGCCGTACCTGGCAGCTGGGCACGATGCAGGTCGATTTCATGATGCCCGGCCGCCTCGGCGCCGAGTACGTGGACGAAAACAGCCAGAAAAAGCACCCGGTCATGCTGCACCGGGCGATCGTCGGCTCGATGGAGCGGTTCATCGGCATCCTGATCGAGCACCACGCCGGGTCCTTCCCGTCCTGGCTGGCTCCGACCCAGGTCGTGGTGGCCAATATCACCGATGCGCAGGCTGAATACGTCAGCGAAGTACGGAAAACCCTTGCAGATCAAGGCTTCCGCGTGAACGCCGATTTGCGCAACGAGAAGATCGGATATAAGATTCGCGAGCATACGCTGCAGCGGGTCCCGTACCTGCTGGTGGTTGGCGACCGTGAGAAGGAAAATGGCGCCGTGGCCGTGCGTACGCGCTCTGGCGAAGATCTGGGCAGCATGTCCGTCCAGGCCTTCATCGAGCGGTTGCAGGCAGAACAGTCCGTGTAAGAAAGTCCCGGCCCTGCGGATGCTCCGCGATGGGCCGGTTTGATTCCTCTGGGAGATTGCAATATCAGTACCCCTGACAACAAACAGAACCGCAAGAATCAGGAAATCCGGGTGCCGCGCGTCCGCGTGATCGGCAGCGACGGAGAAATGATTGGTGTGTTGACGCGTGACGAAGCGCTGTCGATGGCCGAAGACGAAGGTCTGGACCTGGTCGAGATTCAGCCGCAGGCTGATCCGCCGGTGTGCAAGATCATGGACTTCGGCAAGTTCAAGTTCGAAGCGCAGAAGAAGGCCAACGAGGCCAAGAAGAAGACCAAGCAGGTCGAGATCAAGGAAGTGAAGTTCCGCCCGGTCACCGATGAAGGTGATTACCAGATCAAGCTGCGCAAGATGCGCGGTTTCCTGGAAGAGGGCGACAAGATCAAGGTCAACATCCGCTTCCGTGGCCGTGAAATGAGCCATCAGGAACTGGGTCGCGAAATGGCCAGCCGGATCGAAGGTGATCTGGGCGAGGACATCGTGATCGAGTCCCGTCCGCGCCTTGAAGGCCGGCAGATGGTGATGATGATCGCGCCGAAGAAGAAGTAACCGGCCATCGGCCCCAGCCCGGACGGGCGGGGCGTAGCGCCGGGCCATGCCCGGCCGCCGGCGCCGCCGGTGTCGAGTGCTTCAGATTCGCGTTACAAGGCACGGGCGCCTTTTCAGGCGCCTGCTGCCGTTTGCCGTGGCCGCAGCCTCTGCGGCCCGGCCGGTAGGCGTTCCACGCCTGCCGGCACCGGTAAATACCCGCCCAATCAATCGTTTGCAACTGCCTGGATTCACGGGCATAATGGGCGGCCCCGTTTTGCGGGGGTGCTGTTTTGAACGGTTTCCCGCCCCATAAAGGCACGCTGTTTCAACGGCAAACAGGACCGGCCTGGTTCCCATAGGGGATCCCGGGCTTACAAGCAGGCAAGGGCACGGACGGAAAGTGTGGCAATGCCACCGCCCTGGTCAGTGACAAAACATCATCAAGGACATAGCAATGCCCAAGATCAAGACCAACCGGGCGGCGGCCAAGCGCTTCCGCAAGACCGCGTCCGGCAAGTTCAAGGCTGGCCACGCCAACCGTAGCCACATCCTCACGAAGAAGTCGACCAAGCGGAAGCGCAATCTGCGTCAGACGAACCATGTTCGTGCAGAAGACGCAGGCCGTTTGAACCGTATGCTTCCCTACCTCTGAGGACTGACCCATGGCACGAGTAAAGCGTGGCGTACAGGCGCGTCGCCGCCACAAGAAAATTCTGACCCTGGCGAAGGGTTACTACAACGCTCGCCGCAAGGTCTTCCGCGTTGCCAAGCAGGCCGTGATCAAGGCACAGCAGTACGCCTACATCGGTCGTAAGCAGAAGAAGCGCAACTTCCGTTCGCTGTGGATCACCCGCATCAACGCGGCTGCCCGCATCAACGGCCTGAGCTACAGCCGTTTCATGAACGGCCTGCTCAAGTCCGGCATCACCCTGGACCGTAAGGTTCTGGCTGACATCGCCGTGCACGACGCAGCTGGTTTTGCTGCACTGGCCGAAAAGGCCAAGGGCGCACTGGCGGCATAAGTCCATTCCCCTGCCGTTGCCGTTCACGCGCAACGGCTGTGGGTAAGGCAAATGCATGGGGAAGGGCGCAAGTCCTTCCCCATTCTTTTTTGTGTTGGCGGTGGCCCTCCCGGTGCCATCGATCGACAGCGGTGGCGACGGGGGTCGGCCCGACGCGCATCGCGATGGCATACCGACGCGAGGCTCCGGCTATCCATGAGTGACATCCAATCCCTGACCACGCAGGCACTGGCCGACGTGGCCGCTGCCCAGAGCCCCGATGCGCTGGAAGCCCTGCGCGTGGCCCTGCTGGGCAAGAACGGCAGCATCACCGCCCAGCTCAAGCAGCTCGGTGGCCTGCCAGCCGATGAGCGCAAAGCCGCCGGCGAAGCCATCAACCGTGCCCGTGACGCGCTGACCAGCGCGCTGGGTGATCGCAAGACCGTGCTGGAAGACGCTGCGCTGGACGCGCGCCTGGCCGCGGAAGCGATCGACATCACCCTGCCAGGCCGTCGCGATGAGCGCGGTGGCCTGCACCCGGTGACCCGTACCCTGGAGCGCATCACCGAGATCTTCGGCCGCCTTGGTTACGAGCTCTCCGAAGGCCCGGAAATCGAAGACGATTGGCACAACTTCGAAGCGCTGAACTTCCCGCCGCACCACCCGGCGCGCGCGATGCACGACACCTTCTATTTCGGCGATGGCCGCCTGCTGCGCACGCATACCTCCGGTGTGCAGGTGCGCTACATGGGCGAGCACGCCCCGCCGCTGCGCATGATCGCGGCCGGCAAGGTGTACCGCAGCGACAGCGACCAGACCCATTCGCCGATGTTCCACCAGGTGGAAGGTCTGCTGGTCGATGAGCACTCCACGTTTGCCGATCTCAAGGGCACGCTGTCCGAGTTCGTGCGCGCGTTCTTCGAGCGCGATTTCGAGATGCGTTTCCGTCCCAGCTACTTCCCCTTCGTGGAACCCGGCGCGGAAGTGGACATTGCCTGGCAGCAGCCCGATGGCAGCACCCGCTGGCTGGAAGTACTCGGCTGCGGCATGGTCCACCCCAACGTGCTGCGCAGCGTCGGCATCGATCCGGAGCGCTATACCGGCTTCGCCTTCGGCCTGGGCGTGGAGCGCTTTGCGATGCTGCGTTACGGCGTCAACGACCTGCGCGCATTCTTCGAAAACGACGTGCGGTTCCTGAAGCAGTTTGCGTAACAGCGGAACCGCCGGGCCGACCCCGGCGCGACGTCGCACCACCATTCATCACGGCCCAGGCGCCTGCGCCGGGTCCACCAGGGTGACACCATGAAATTCTCTGAAAACTGGCTGCGCAGCCACGTCCCGACCACCGTCTCGCGCGATGAACTCAGCGCGGTGCTGACCGCGATCGGTCTGGAAGTGGAAGCGGTCGATGCGCTGGGCGATGGCCTGCAGCATGTGGTCGTGGCGAAGATCATTTCCGCCGAACGCCACCCCGAAGCCGACCGCCTGCAGATCTGCCAGGTCGATGCGGGGCAGGGCGAGCACCTGCAGATCGTCTGTGGCGCGCCGAACGCGCGCCCGGGTCTGGTCGCACCGCTGGCGATGGTCGGCGCGCAGATCGGCGATCTGAAGATCAAGCCGGCCAAGCTGCGTGGTGTGGACTCCAACGGCATGCTGTGCTCGGCCAAGGAACTGGGCCTGGACACCGATGCCTCCGGGCTGTTCGAACTGCCGGATGATGCACCCGTCGGCCAGACCCTGGTGGAGTACCTCGGCCTGCCCGACGCCAGCATCGAGATCAAGCTGACCCCCAACCGCGCCGATTGCTTCAGCATCCGCGGCATCGCCTTCGACGTGGCCGCCGCGTGCGCCAGTGAAGTGGTGCCGTTCGACGCCGCGCCGGTCGCCGCCGTAGGCACGCGTGAACTGACGATCCAGCTGGACGCCGGCGCCGAAGCGCCGCGTTACGTCGGCCGCGTGATCGAGGGCGTGAACGCCCGCGCCGCGACCCCGCTGTGGATGGCCGAGCGCCTGCGCCGCAGCGGCGTGCGCCCGGTCTCGCTGCTGGTGGACGTCACCCAGTACGTGATGCTCGAGCTCGGCCAGCCGATGCATGCCTTCGATCTGGGCGCCCTGCAGGGCAGCATCGGCGTGCGCCGTTCGCGCGCGGGTGAAACCCTGAAGCTGCTCGACGGCCGCGATGCCGCGCTGGACGACAGCTTCCTGCTCGTCACCGATGCCGATCGCCCGATCGCGCTGGCCGGCCTGATGGGCGGCTTCGATACGCGCGTCACCGACGACACCACCAACGTATTCCTGGAGGCCGCGCACTTCGCGCCCGCCGCGATCATGGGCCGTGGCCGCAAGCTCGGCCTGCACACCGATGCCGGCCACCGCTTCGAACGCGGCGTCGACCCGGTGCTGCCGCGCGCGGCGATCGAGTACGCCACCCGCCTGATTCTGGACCTGGCCGGCGGCACCCCCGCGCCGGTCACCGAGGCCGTGCGCGAAGCGGACCTGCCGGCGACCGCCACCATCGGTCTGCGCCGCGCCCGTATCGCGCGCGTGCTGGGCATCCAGATCGCCGATGCTGATGTGGAGCGCATCCTGCGCGCGCTGGGCATGGAGGTGGCCGCGACCGCCGATGGCTGGCAGGTCACCGCGCCGAGCCGTCGCTTCGATATCGCCATCGAAGAAGACCTGATCGAAGAGCTGGCCCGTATCCACGGGTACGAGCAGATTCCGACCACGCTGCCGGGCGGTGCCTCGCGCGTGGCGATGCCGACCGAGACCTGCCTGGACGACCTGAGCGTCCGGCGCCAGCTGGTCGCCCGCGATCTGCTGGAAACCATCAACTACGCCTTCGTCGATGCCGCGCTGCTTGCGCAGTGGCAGCTGGGCGAGGGCTTGGTCGCGCTGGCCAACCCGCTGTCGGCCGAACTGGCGGTGATGCGTCCGTCGCTGCTGCCGGGCCTGGTCGCCACCCTGGGCCGCAATGCCGCCCGCCAGCTGGGCCGCGTGCGCCTGTTCGAACTGGGCCGCGTATTCCATCAGCAGGCCGGCGAAGGCCAGCCCGCGCCGCTGGAAACCCAGCGCGTGGCCGCCGCGATCTGTGGCGATGCCGACACCCAGCAGTGGGGTCTGCCGACCCGCAAGGTCGATTTCCATGACCTCAAGGGCGACCTGGAATCGCTGGCTGCGGCCAGTGGCGCCGAGCTGGTGTTCACGCCGTCGCAGCGTCCGTATGGCCACCCGGCACGGTCGGCCGAGGTCTCCCGTGACGGCGTCAGCCTGGGCTGGATCGGCCAGATCCATCCGCGCCTGGCCAAGGCCATGGATATCGACGTGGACGTGTTCGCCTTCGAGCTGGACCTGGCCCCGTTGGCCGCCCGCGCGCTGCCCCGCGCGACCGAGCTGTCGCGCTTCCCGTCGATGCGCCGCGATCTGGCCTTCCTGGTCCCCGAGGCCGCGGCTTGGGCCGCCCTGGAAGCCACCCTGCGCCGCGCCGTCGGGCCGCTGCTGCGGGAGGTCACCTTGTTCGACCGATACGTCGGCCAGGGGGTCGAGCCGGGGTTCAAGAGTCTCGCTATGGGCTTGATTTTGCAGGACAAGTCGCGCACTCTGACGGACCGCGACGTGGATGCGGTGGTGGCCGAGGCGGTCTCTGCCATGGAGCGTGAACATCACGCCCGGATCCGCGGCTGAGCGGGAAGCATGGGGGATAGCAGGCAATGGCATTGACCAAGGCGGAGATGGCCGAAAAGCTGTTCGACGAAGTCGGTCTGAACAAGCGCGAAGCCAAGGAATTTGTCGACGCGTTCTTCGATGTGCTGCGTGAAGCATTGGAACAGGGACGTCAGGTGAAGCTGTCCGGCTTCGGGAATTTCGACCTGCGGCGCAAGAACCAGCGCCCGGGTCGCAACCCCAAGACCGGTGAGGAAATTCCGATTTCCGCCCGTACGGTGGTCACCTTCCGTCCGGGCCAGAAGCTCAAGGAAAGGGTAGAGGCATATGCTGGATCCGGGCAGTAACCGAGAACTTCCGCCGATACCGGCCAAGCGCTACTTCACCATCGGTGAGGTCAGCGAATTGTGCGACGTCAAGCCGCACGTGCTGCGTTACTGGGAAACCGAGTTCCCCAGTCTCGAGCCGGCCAAGCGCCGCGGCAACCGCCGGTACTACCAGCGCCACGACGTGCTGATGGTCCGCCAGATCCGCGGCCTGCTCTATGAGCAGGGCTACACCATCGGCGGCGCGCGCCTGCGCCTGGAAGGTGCCGATGCGCGCGAGGAATCGGCGCTGAGCAACCAGATCATCAAGCAGACGCGGATGGAACTGGAAGAAGTGCTGCAATTGCTGCGCCGCTGAACCATTTTTCACGCAAACCCGTTATACTCGTCGGCCCGCTGAGAGGCGGGGACATTGCCAGCATCATCGGGGCGTAGCGCAGCCTGGTAGCGCATCTGCCTGGGGGGCAGAGGGTCGTCGGTTCAAATCCGGCCGTCCCGACCAAACTGGTAATAAAAACAAAGGCCTACGCAGCGATGCGCAGGCCTTTTTTCTTTTTGGGCGGCGATTGCCTTGGCTTTGTCCGGTTGTTCGAGTGCCGCCGGTGCGTAGTACGCCGGTCGCACATTGCTTCCGGCGGGTCATTCACCGTTGGATGCAGGCCGCGGTAGGAAGGTCTAACGCCTTTGCCTCAATGCCCGTGCAACGGCAGCGGCCGGTCGATCACCACATCTTTCATCACCAGGGTCGAGGTCAGCCGTTGCACGCCGGGCAGGGCAGAGAGGTGTTCGTCGTAGAGCTGCCGGAACGCGGCCAGGTCGCGGGTGATGACGTGCAGCAGATAGTCCGGATCGCCGAACAGGCGCTGCGCCTGCAGCACCTGCGGCACGTCGGCGACGGCATGCTCGAAGGCGTCCACCGCGCGGCGGTCGCCGCCGCGCAAGGTGATGAACACCAGGGCCGAGAACTTCAGGCCCAAGGTGGCGGGATCCAGCTCGGCGCGGTAGCCGCGGATCGCGCCGGACTGCTCCAAGGCACGTACCCGGCGGTGGCAGGGCGAGACGCTCAGGCCGATGCGCTCGGCCAGTTCGGTTACGGTGAGGCGCCCGTCTTTCTGCAGCTCGGCAAGAATCCGCTGATCGGTGATGTCCATGCGCAAGAGTTTCCTCCTGATGCGCGGCGCAGGGCAAGTATTTGGAAGCACATTCCAGAGTCGCGGGAATATTCTTCTGTCTGGCACGCAGATCGCGGCAAGACCGCCCTTTGGACCCCATGCAACCCAGCGTCATCATCGCCTTCTGGGCGGTTTCGATCCTCTTCGTGCTCACCCCCGGTGCGGATTGGGCGCATGCGATCGCTGCCGGCCTGCGCGGGCGGGCGGTGGTGCCTGCCGTGGCCGGGCTGTTGTCTGGCCATCTGCTGGCGATCACGCTGGTCGCCGCGGGCGTCGTTCGCCCGTGCGCCTGCCGCGCTGCACGTACTGACCGTGCTTGGCGCGCTGTATCTGCTGTGGCTGGGCATTGAGCTGCTGCGCCATCCGCCGGTGGCCGCAGCGGAAGATGCGGGAGCGGTGACGGGATGGCGCCACTGGGCAATCAAGGGCGCCTGCGTCAGTGGGCTCAATCCCAAGGTGCTGTTGTTGTTTCTGGCGCTGCTGCCCCAGTTCATTTCCGCCAGCGCGGCATGGGCGATGCCTGTGCAGATCATCGCGCTGGGCATGGTGCACCTGGTCAGCTGCGCGGCGGTCTATCTGGCAGTCGGGTATGGCGCCGGTGCCGTGCTGCGCACGCGCCCGCGTGCATCACGCGTGGTCGGCCGCGTCTCGGGCGCCGCGATGATCCTGATCGCGATGCTGTTGCTGAGCGGAACCGGCACACTCTGACCCCCACGTTGTCCGCACGAGGATTCTCGGCATGACCGAACAGCTCCATCCCTACGCGACGCCGGGTAGCGCCCCGGTCCCGGCACCGCGCGTGCGCATTCCGCATCTGCAGCAGATGAAGGAGCGCGGCGAGAAGTGGGCCATGCTCACCGCCTACGACATGTACACCGCGGCGATCTTCGAAGATGCCGGCATTCCGGTGCTGCTGATCGGCGATTCGGCCTCCAACAACGTGTTCGGCAACGACTCGCTGCTGCCCGTCACGGTTGATGAGCTGATGCCGCTGGTGCGGGCGGTGAGCCGTTGCACGCGCCGTCCGCTGGTGATTGCCGATCTGCCGTTCGGGTCCTACCAGGCCTCGCCGGAGCAGTGCTTCCATACGGCGGTGCGTTTCATGAAGGAAGGCGGGGCCCACGCGGTCAAGCTGGAGGGCGGCATCGAGATGGTGCCGCAGGTCCGCAAGCTGGTCAGCTGCGGCATTCCGGTGATGGCGCATATCGGCTTCACGCCGCAGTCCGAGCATCAGCTCGGCGGCTTTCGGGTGCAGGGTCGTGGCGAGGATGGCGCACGCCTGATCGAGGAAGCGCGCGCGCTGGAGGCCGCAGGTGCCTTCGCGGTGCTGATGGAGATGGTGCCGGGCGCGGTCGCCGCACAGATCACCGCCGCGCTGAGGATTCCGACGGTCGGCATCGGGGCCGGCAGCGACTGCGATGCACAGGTACTGGTCTGGCAGGACATGGCCGGGCTGCGCACCGGCAAGCTGCCGCGCTTCGTGAAGCAGTACGCGGATATGCACGGCTTGCTTCAGAAGGCCGCGCGTGAGTTCGCGGAAGAGGTGGGGGCAGGCACGTTCCCCGGCCCGGAACACACGTTCTGATCGACGCACGTACCGCCTGAGGCGCGTGTCCACGGTATCGCCGCGCGGCGGTGCCGTGTCGCCTGCGTCATCGCATCGTCATACACGCCACGTACCTTCGCCGCACCTGGGGGTGAGGTGGGATCGTGGCCGAACACGCAAAACGGCGTTTGGCGCGCATGTTTCAGGAACAGGGGCCGGTGTTGAGGGGATTCTTCACCCGCCGCGGTGCGCGTCAGGATGCCGAAGACATGGTGCAGGAGACCTATCTGCGCCTGCTGCGCGCACATGAGGATCAAGGCGAGGCGATCGCCAATCCGGAGGCATACCTGTTCACCGTCGCGCAGAATCTCGCACGCGAGCAGGCCGCGCGCCGGCGCTGGTCGATGCTGCCCATCGATGATCTTGAGAACCTCACCACGCTGTTGACCGGCGAGGAAACCGTGGAAGACGCCGCCGAGCGTGAGCAGCGCCGCACGCACCTGCAGACGCTGCTGGGCACCTTGCCCGAGCACACCCGCGCTGTGCTGGTGATGCAGTATCGCGATGGGCTCAGCTACAAGGAGATCGCCGAGCGGCTCGGCGTGTCCTCGCACATGGTCAAGAAGCATGTGGTGCGCGGGCTGTCCGTGTGTCGCCGTGCGCTGGCCGGTCATGCGGAGGCGTGGTGAGCGAAATGCCTGCCCCACGCCCGTCCCTCGCCAACGAGGCCGCGCACTGGCATGCGCTGCAGCGCCAGGGCGGGGTGACCCCCGAGCAGCAACGCCAGTTCATGAAGTGGCTGGTGACCTCACCGGCGCATCTGCGCGAGTACATCACGGTCAGCCGGGTTGCCAGCGAGCTCAGCGATGCGCTGCGCGGCATGGCGGTGGACCTGGATGCGCTGATCGCTGCAGGGCCACCGGCAGCCGACGACAACGTGGTGGCGCTGCCGGTGCGGCGGCGACCTCCGCCGCCCGTGGCATTGCGCGCATCACGCCGCCACCTGCCGGGTATCGCCGCCGCGGCCGCGTTGCTGCTGGGTGTCGTGTTCGTCGGCCACATGGCCTGGCCACAGACACGGCACTACGTGGCGGCGCACGGTGCGCCGCGCAGCTTCGCGCTGCCTGATCACACCGTGGTACATCTGAATGCAGAGAGCGAGCTGTCGATCCGCTTCACCTTGTTGAGCCGACGCGTGGAGCTGTCGCGCGGGCAGGCCAGCTTTGTGGTGGCCGAGGAACGCCGTCCCTTTGCCGTGCATGCGGCAGGGCTGGAGGTGCGCGATATCGGCACGACGTTCGACGTGTCGCTGCGGCGCGAGCAGGCGCGGATCGAGGTGGCCGAGGGCAGCGTGCAGATCCGCGGCGACTCGGGCCAGGGCCGGCTGCTCGCCGATCTTCGCGCAGGCCAGAGTGCCCACATCGACTACCGCGATCAGACCGTCAGCCTCCGCCAGCAGCACACCGACACGATGACCGCGTGGTGGCGACGACGCGTCGTGTTCCAGGACGAACCGCTGCGCGAGGTGGCCGAGCAGTTCAATCGCCTCAACCGCGTGCGCCTGCAGGTGGACGATGACGTCGCCGGGGCACTGCGACTGACCGGCAACCTGCGTGGCGACGATCTTGCATCGCTTCGCACCTTCCTCGATCAACAGCCATCGCTGCACACGCGCGTGGTCGACCAGCGGATCCACGTGAGCAGCCGATCGGCGGCGGAAACCAGCGAGAAACAGCGGTAAACAAGCTATCCACGCGTCATCGCGCAGTGCGCGCCGAGCGGCTGTCAAAAAAAATTCATCGAAATACCGGTGCCCGATCCTCGCCCTGCGCCCTCGTAGTCCAGGCAAGCGCGAACGATTCCGTCTCGCGACGCTCATACCACCCCACTGGACTTCTACGATGCGCCGCATTCTTTTCCTTTCGATCGCTCTTGCCCTGCAGAGCGCCGCCGTCACCGCCACCGCGCAGGAGACCCGCGTGGCCAGCGAGGCGATTCCCGCCCAGCCGCTCGACCGCGCACTCAACGATCTCTCGCGCCAGACCGGCCTGCAGTTCGTCTACAACGCGCAGCAGGCCGGCAACCCGCGCACCCGCGCGATGCCGGCGGGGCTTGCCCCGCAGCAGGCGCTGGAGCAGCTGCTGGACGGCACCGGCCTGCGCTATCGCTATCTCAACGACACCACGGTGACCATCGAAGCGCGCAGTGATAGCGCACCGTCGGGCACGTCTGCCGTGCCCGTCGCCACATCGGCCGTGGCATTTGAAGCGGCCCCCGCAGCGGAAGGCGCGGGCCTGCAGCAGCTGGAGCGCATCGACGTGGTGGGCAGCTACAGCCGCAGCCTGGAGCAGGCAGTGGACATCAAGCGCGCCACCATCGGTTTCTCCGACTCGATCGTGGCCACCGACGTGGCCGACTTTCCCGAGCAGAACCTGGCCGAAGCCCTGCAGCGCATGCCGGGCGTGACCATCGAGCGTGACAAGGGGCTGGGCAGCCGCGTCAACGTGCGTGGCCTGCCGTCGGAGTACACGCATGTCTCGATCAACAACCTGGCCACAGCATCCGGCAGCGGTGGTCGCGATATCGAGTTCGACATCTTCGCCTCGGAGATCATCCAGCAGGTAACGGTGCTGAAGTCGCCGACTGCGGCGGATGAGGAGGGCGGCATCGCCGGCTCGGTGCAGATTTCCACCGCGCGCCCGTTCGATTACACCGGCCGTAAGCTGGTGGCGTCGGTGGAAGGGGCGCACAACTCGATCTCGGAAGAGGTCGACCCGAAATTCTCCTTCCTGGCCAGTGACACCTGGGGCGACTGGGGCGGCCTGGTGTCCTTTGCCACCGCCAAGCGCAGCAACCGCACAGATGCCACCTCGGGCATCAACTTCCGCCCGATGTCACGCTTCCTTGGCGCCTCGGGCACGCGCGGCACGCAGGCCGCCGCGGTGCTGGCACGCGATGCGGGCGTGGTGGTGAAGAACCGCAACAACACCGATGAAAGCAACCTGATCGTGTTCCAGGACAAGGTGGGCGACCGCGTGTTCGTCAACGACCAGGACAAATGGGGTGCCACCGCCTCGCTGCAGTACAAGCCGAGCAGCCGCTTCAGCCTGACTTTCGATGCGATGCGCGGCGGCTACGACACCACCGAAGACGAGTACGACGCGGCGGCATATTCGGCGTCCAGCCGAAGCACATTGGAGACCATCCACGATTACGACGCCAGCACGCTGTCGCAGTACGGCATCGTGGTCCTGCGCGATGTGTCCTACACCGCCACCCAGCACGAAATGCTGAGCAAGGAGCGGATCAACAAGACCGATTTCAGCCAGTACAGCGTGGCGATGGATTGGCAGGGCGACACCTGGGGCGTGGATGCGATGGTCGGTTACTCCGGCGCCGACAAGACGTTGGATGCCAGCAACCTCAAACATGTGGCCTACGCGCCCTCGCGGACCCGCTGGACCGGCAAGAGCGGGGAGACGATTCCCAGCGCCAACCCGGCCAGCATCGACATGTACAACGCCTCGGACAAGTACCTGTTCGAAGCGTATGAGACGACGCTGGAGAAGGTCAGCGATGACAAGTATGCCGCCCAGGTGGATGTGACCAAGGCGCTGGAACTGGCCTTCCTGCCGGCGCTGCGCAGCGTGCAGTTCGGCGCGCGCTACACTGACAAGTCCAAGCAGCGCGAGTATGGCGAAGCCAAGATCTACGGGCCGGCTGCGGGTGACAACAGCTGGGTGAACAAACGCACCCTGGCCGACAGTCCGCTGCAGTCGATCGGCGATATCGTGCCGGGCGGTGGCTATTCGGTGAAAGACCTGGACTGGAAGATGGTCTCCAACGACTACGCACGCAGTGCGTTTCGCTATCCGGGCTTCGCAACGCCGTTCGATCCGGGTCAGTATTACCGGGTCGATGAGAACGTGACCAGCCTGTACGCCATGAGCGACATCGGCTTCGATGTGGGCCGCGTGCCAGTCTCGATCAACGCCGGCGTGCGCTATGTGGACACCTCGGTGCAGTCCTCCGGTTTCCACCCGATCCAGCGGGCAGACGGTACCACCGGTTATACCGACACACCGGTCTCGCGCAAGGGCAGCTACAACGATCTGCTGCCGAGCCTGAATGCCACTGCCGAACTGGCCGAGGGCCTGGTGCTGCGGGGCGCCGCCTCCAAGACGTTTATCCGCCCGGCGTTGACCGACATCGCCTACAAGCGCACCGCCAGCTGGAGTTCGTTCCGCTTCACCGATGGCAACCCGGACCTGCAGCCCACCTATGCCAAGCAGTGGGAGCTGGGGCTGGAGAAGTACCTGGACAACGGCGGCCTGCTGGCGGCCTCGTACTTCCACAAGAAGATCGACGGCGTGGTGATCAATGCGCTGACCGGTGTGGTACCGGATGTGGCGGTCTACAACGCCAACGGCTCGCTCAACGGCACCTATGATTTCGACGTGTACCAGCCGATCAACGCTGATGGCACCTACGTGGTGAAAGGCGTCGAGTTGATCGCGCAGCTGCCGCTGAGCATGCTGCACCGTTCGCTGGAAGGCTTCGGCATCAACGCCAACTACACGATGCTGGACAGCTCGCTGGCCGGCGAATCCGATCTGGGCGTGAGCACGCCGATGCCGGGGCTCTCGGAGAAGTCATACAACATGACCGTGTATTACGAGAACGACCGATTCGACGCGCGCGTGTCGTACAACCACAAGGGTGAGTACGTCGAATCGATCGGCTACAACATGTACCCCATCTGGCGCGATGACTACGGCCAGGTGGATGTGTCGATCGGCTACCGCCTCACCGACAGCATCAAGCTCAGCCTGAAGGGCATCAACCTGACCAACCAGGCGACCACCGGCTACACGATGGATCCCGCGTTCCCGACGATGTACGAGCGCTCCGGCCGACGGATCAGCCTCGGCCTGCGCGCGGACTTCTGAGCCACCTTCGCGGTGCATCCGGAGGCACGTGCGCGTGCCCCGGATGCGGCTGCCCGTTTGTGAGGAACATACGATGCGACATGTTTTCTTCCTGCCGCTTGTGGCGGTGCTGGCGTGGCCGGCGGTCTCGCACGCTGCCGATGACGATGCCGGCCGTAGCTGGCAGGCTGGCGACCACCATGTCCACAGCGAGTGGAGCGTGGATTGGGATCGCAGCACCGCGCCGCCCACGCCGATCCGTGGTGGTGACTCGTCCTACACCCGCACCCATAACGCCCAGCAGGCGCTCGCCAATGGGCTGAGCTGGATGGTGCATACCGATCATGGCGGGCCGGGGCATTCGGCGGTCACCCGGGACCATGCGTGGCCGGCGCTGCTGGATGCCCGGCGCGAGGTGCCCGGGCTGATCCAGTTCAATGGCATGGAATTCGACGTGCCGGCTGGCGAGCACGCTTCGCTGATCATCGCCCCAGGCCCGGATGAGCGCGACCAGCTGGTCGCAATCGAACGCGATTACGGCCGCAGCGAGCCGCTGCAGGGAAGCCGCGATGACGGGCAGACCATGCTCGATGCACTGGCCCACATGCGGTCGCTGCCGGCACCGCCGCTGATGTTCATCAATCACCCCGCGCGCACTGCCACCGCCATGGGCCGGTGGGGCGACGTCGAGCCCGATGAGCTGCTTGCCTGGCATGCGGCCGCACCGCAGGTGCTGGTCGGCATGGAAGGTGCCCCCGGCCACCAGGCCACGCGCGTCCATCGCGGTCTTTATCGCAATGCGGACGCACCCACGATGGGCGGCTTTGACCAGATGACCGCAACGGTCGGCGGTATCTGGGACACGCTGCTCTCGGAAGGCCACCGCTTCTGGATCACGGCCAGCTCCGATTCGCACGTCAATCAGCGCGATGGCGGCAGTGACTTCGATCCCGGCCAGTACAGCAAGACCCATGTCTGGGCGCGGCGGGACGCCGAGGACATCCTCGATGGCCTTCGCCACGGGCGCATGTTCGCGGTGACCGGCGATCTGATCGATGCGCTTGAGCTGCGGGTGAGTGCGGATGGTGATGATGCACGCATTGCAACGATGGGCGGCACGCTGTCGCTGTCCACCGCGGCACCCATGCGCGTGACGCTGCGGGTGCGCGTGCCGGCTTCAGCCAATCACGCTGGCCAGCACCCGGTGCTGGATCACGTCGAGTTGATCGTGGGCAGCCCCGGCAATGGCAGTACCCCTGTCATGCAGACGCGTGTGTTCGGCGCCAGCGACTGGCAGCTGGACGGCGCATGGCGCTCGGTGTCCTGGGTGTTGCCGGTTCCCGCCCGGGGCGGGTTCGTCCGTGCACGCGGCAGCAGCACCCGTGAGGTGGCGCCGCTGTCCGATGTGCCGGGCGAAGATCCCTGGCAGGACCTGTGGTTCTATTCCAACCCGGTGTTTATCCAGGTCGCGCGCTGAGTTGGCGTTGATCCGGAGGTGAGCTGTGCGCGGCGGCGCGACATCAAGGTAGAGTGATCGCTTACCTCATGGACGTGGAAGGAAGTGCAGATGACGGTACGGACCTTGGTGGCAGCGGATCTCGAACAGGCCAGCCGTGTGTGCATGGCTGCCTTCATGGGCGCGGTGGCGGATTCACTGACCCCCCTTGGCATCGAGACGTTCTCCCGCATCGCATCGGTGGAGGGGTTCCGTGCGCGCATGGCCCAGGACAATCTGATGTTGGCCTGCGAGCAGGAGGGCCGGATCGTCGGTATCGCCGAACTCAAGGAAGGTCGCCATGTCGCCATGCTGTTCGTCGATCCGGCCGCCCAGCAGCGGGGCATCGGCAAGGCACTGATGGCGGCCATGATCGAGCAGGCGCGTGTGGAGGTGCTGACTGTCAGTGCGTCGCTGTCGTCGGTGCCTGCGTATGAGCGTTACGGCTTTGTCTGCACCGCCGATCGCGCGGAATCCTCCGGGCTGCGCTACCAGCCGATGGAGATGCGCCTCACCGCGCCGGTCTTACTTCACGCCGTTCAGGCAACGCGTTCACGAAGGTGAGACAGCCGGCTGGCTACCGTGGAGGCCTGTCATTCAACCCGATTCGGGGAAAGGATCATCATGATCAAGTGGGCCATCATTTTTGCAGTCATCGGCCTGATCGCCGGCGCCCTCGGTTTCGCTGGCATCGGTGGCGCTGCCATCGGGATCGCCAAGTTCCTGTTCTGGGCCGGCATCATCATCGCCGTGGTGCTGTTCGTGCTGGGCATGACCATCGCCAGGAAGGTGACCTGACCCTGGGGGTTGAGGTCAGCACAACGACGCAGTCCATCCATCGCCCCTGGATCCTATGATCCGGGGGCGATTTCATTGGGTCTGGCCCTCGGAGCGGGCGACATGTCATCCTCTTGATGAACGGAAGTATGGTGTGTCGCTGCGTTCGCCTGCGGCGCATCTTCGTCACGACAGGAAGCGATGACATGTCTTTGCGTTGGATTGCCTTAGCAGTTGTTCTGATAGGCGGATTGACGGCGGCAGGATGGGGATATCTGAGAAGCAGCTCCGCGGAGGCGCAGAATGGGTCGTTCAACGGCTCGCTTGATCCCTCCATGGCGGATGCGGAACAGCTTATTCCAAAGGTCAAAGGGGGCGAACGATCGCAGCCGATCTTGCCCATCTCCGCACGGTCGCTTCCGTTCGATCTGGGACGTGATCAGACGATTCCCGACGGAACAGGTGCGGCCTTGTTGGCGACGTTGACCCCAAAGGCCAACGCAGGCGATGAAGTTGCCGCGCGCCAAGTGTATCTGGTGCTGCACCGTTGCCTCAGCGCCTACGCGGAGGATGTCTCGCCGCGGACTTACAGGCATGTCGATCCGAAGATGTACGAAGGCACCGGGTTGACTCGGGAAGCGTTTATCGCGCGCTTCGAGGCATCGCGCTTGTCCAGCATTGAAAAAACGATGGCATGGTGCGAAGGCGTCAGCGAGGCACAGATCGGACAACGCGGACATTGGCTGCGCATGGCGGCAGAAGGCGGCGACCTCACTGCACGGCTGATCTACGCAAATGATTCCACCCTCATCATCGGCGATGCGAGAGCCATGCTCTCCAATCCAGCAGCGGTGCAGGCCTACCGCGAGGACGCTGTGCGATACGTCCGTTCGGTTGCAGATCTGGGGATTCCCGAAGGTCTACAGCGGATGGCAGGTATTTACGAGAGCGGCGTGCTTATCGAAAAGAATCCGGTGCTCGCCTACGCGTATAACGACGTTCTCAGCAGCGTCATGCCCACGCCTTATGATGCCGAAACCAGGGAGCGCTTGGCGAGAGGCATGACACCCCGGCAAAGGGATCAGGCGCAGCAAGAAGCGGGCCGGATACGTGAAGCACTTCGTGACGCAGCGGCTCGTTGATCTTGGCTGAGCGCGGCTGGTGCACGGTCAGTCGAAGTACATGGAAATCCCAATACCGGCCTGCGTATCCGGGCTGTCATCGTCCAATCCCACATCGAATGAGGCGTCCAGCTGCACGGTCGGGGCCACCATCCAGGTGACGCCGGCACCAGCAATCCGGGTCGATGGCTCGCCGTGGGTATCGGTGAAACCGACCTCCAGATAGGTGCTGACGGTATCGGTGGCGGCGAAGCTGACGCTGGGCGCCCACGTGATGCTGTCCTCGCTGCCACCGCGGGTCACATTGGCGTACAGCGCGCCGGTCCAGCGATCATTGAAATCGTACTCATAGCTCGCACCCAGCGCGTACTGTGTCGCGCCCTCGCTGAAGTCGCGCGAGCCAGTCGCGAACGTAGTGCTGGCCAGCAGCGCGACGGCGTGCTTTTCCGATGACAAGGGCAGGGCGACCTTCAGCCCGACGCCCACATCGCCAGCACCGTGGCTGCGCTCGGCTGGCGCATCACGCGGCGCCACCCGCAGGTGGTTCCAGGGCGAGGTGAAGGCCTGCAGTTCGAGATGTTCGGCCAATCCGATCCGCAGATTGATGTCGGTGCTGTACTGCGTGCTCAGCACACCCGCGTCGTCGCGGTCGCGGCTGAAGCTGGGCAGTCCCGCCTCCAGCGCGACGCCACCGCGGGGCAGTGTGGAGGCGGCGAAACCGATGCCGGGGCGGTCGAAGGCGATGTCCGGCGGCCCGTCCTGTTGGGCGTGCACACCACCGGAGCACAGCAGCAACAACAGCAGGGCCGAACACCGCATGAAACGCTCCAGGCCGGCTGATACCGGCATCACGAGCAGCACACCTGCTCCGTGGCCGGAATGTAGCACGCCGATTTCAGGGGCGATGTGGAGCGGCGATCCCTGTCGACGCCGCGTTGACCAGTGAGCCGACGTGCGCCTCAGTGCGCCGGACGGGTCATCGCAATCAACGCATCGCGCAGGCGCGCGCCCGCTGCCTCCTGCATCGCATCGCGGCCCAGTCGGCAGGCGTCGAGTACGACGCCATCGGCCGCGTGGCGTGCGGCCGTCAGCCGCGCGTCGCGACGCTCGTCGGCATGGTCGTCCAGCACGGCATCCAGCCATGCCCGTCGTGCGGCGATCCACTCCGCGTCTGCCTGGTAGGGACGGCAGTCGGTGCCGATGGTGCGCGCGACTTCGAACATCTCGGCAATGTAGGCCCGCGAGAAGCAGCCATGTGTCTGGCCGTCGCGGTCCATGCGGTGCTGGATAGCGCGGTGGAGGTTGGCCACGATCGCGTGTACGGCGAGGTCATCATTGGCTGCTTGCAGCAGGCAGGTATTGGTTGCGTTGTTCATGCGCGCCTCCAGAACACCGGTGGGGAAAACAAGGGAACTTCAGATGCGGGGCAGGGCCGGATCACCCTGCCGCAGCAGGCTGCCCAACAGCGCCACCACGCGTTCGCCCTGGCCATCACAGGCCAGTTCGAACGTGGTCTGCCCGTCGAGCGCGGGCAGTGGGGAATGCAGAATCCATTCAAGAACGGCGGCGCGGTCCGGCTCGATCTGCAGGGCCAGATCCGCGACACGACGTACGATTCCCTGACGCATGATCAGAATCCGTAACTGAGGGAGAGGGCGGCGGTATCCATGTGGTTGCCGCGGGTCATCGGGCTGTCGCGCACCGCATCGGCCAGCGAGGTGCGGCGGATCAACGCAGTGGCGGTCCAACGCGGTCCCAGCGGCATGACCGCAGCAATGTCCATGTAGGGGGAAACACCGCTGCCGGCCGAGTACTGCGCCAGGCCGCTGCGGGCGGCTTCGCGGCCGCTGACCCCGAAGTAGTAGTCGTTCAGATCGGCGCTGGCGTAGTTCACGCCAACGGCGGGCATGAAGGTCACACGGCCGGCGGGGATCGGGTAGGCGTAGTTGGCATCGGCGGAGAACCCGCCCCCGTGGCCGGTGACTTCGGCTTGCGCGTTGGCCTGCAGCACGCCCCAATCGGCCTGGTGCCGCCAGGACACGCCGAGCATGCCGGACAGGCTGCGGTTGTCGAGCTGGCGCAGTTGCGGATCGTGACTGTCGCGGCGCTTGAAGCGCATGACGTACGGCGAGGCGGTCAGGGCGAGCTCGGACTGCGCGGTCTGGTGCAGGCGATACCCCACGCTGCCGCCACGGAAGAAGAACGAACGGCCTTCCCAGCTGACGATCGGGGCGGCCAGGCGATCGGTGTCATAGCCGGCATAGGGAGCTTTGAGGGCGACGACGGCGATGCCGACGCTCCCCTTTTTGCCGGGCTGGGGGGCATCGGCGGCCTGGGCAGTGGCGGCAGTCATTGCGCTGGCCAGCGCCAGGGCAGACAGAGCAGGAAGCGGACGCGGAGAACGGAAACGGACGTGCATGGACCTGCCGAGGGGGAACAACCGGAGTGTCATGGTGGGCGCACTACATTGTCGGAACGTTACGTTTGGCGGCGCGGTACCATCGCCTCTTTCGTACCCGCAGGCACCACTTCATGCGCCTTCTTCTCCTGGAAGATGATCCGGAAATGGCCAGCGCGATCCAGGTCAGCCTGGCGCGCCACGGCATGGTGGTCGACGTGGTCGGCACGATGGCGCAGGCCGATGAAGCGCTGAAAGCCGGTGTCCATCAGATCCTGCTGCTGGACCGGCAGCTGCCGGATGGCGATGGCGCCAGCTTCGTCAAGGTGGCGCGCGAACACGTGCCCAACCTGCCAGTGATCATGCTGACCGCGCGCGCTTCGGTGGCCGACCGGGTCACCGGGCTGGACGTGGGTGCGGACGACTATCTGACCAAGCCCTTCGCCGTCGAAGAACTGCTCGCCCGGATCCGCGCGATCTCGCGGCGGCCGTCGCAGATCGCGTTGCCGCTGCTGTCACTGGGCCGCCTGCAATTCGATTTCGTCGCGCGCGAGGCACGCGTGTCCGAGGTACTGCTCGCGCTGCCACGACGCCAGTTGCTGGTGCTTGAGGCACTGGCCCTGCGGCAGGGGCGCACGGTCGGGCGTGCCTCGCTGCTGGAGGCCGTGTACGGCTTCGACGATGCTATCCAGTCCAACGCGCTGGATGCGCATGTCTCCAAGCTGCGTAAAGCGCTGCTGGAAGCTGATGCAGGCGTGGAAATCCACGTCATGCGCGGGATCGGCTATCTGCTCAAGGATGCGCCGTGAGATTGCTCAAACCCGGCTCGCTCGCATTCAATCTGGCCTGGAAGGTCGGCCTGATCCAGGTGGCCACGATCGCGCTCGCCTTGAGTGCGATGGTCCTGACCTACGGCAACGGTCGCTCGGCCTATATCGACTGGAGGACCGGTGACCAGATTGCAGCGGCCATCGCATTCAGTGGCCAAGGGCTGGAGGTGGATCGGGCGAAGCTGGCCGTCGCCGTGCCCCGTCCGCCAAGCACCTTCTGGTTCGCCGCTGCCGATGAGCGCGGTCGCCGCTTGGTGCACGGTGAGGTCCCGGCGCAGTACGGCCCGTTGGTGGCGCAGCTTGAACATATTGAGCAGACCGACATCCGCACCCGTTTGCATGCAGATGCACTTGCCGCACGCGTGGTGGTCGTCGATCGGCCGCAAGGACGGCTGCATGTTGCGATGGGCGGCATTCCCGAACGCAGCATTGTGCGTCAGCTGCTGTTGATCGTCCGGTACCTTGGCGGCTGGATCGCGCTGCCGGTGCTGGTGATCACGTTGGTGGTGTCGCCGTGGGTCATCCACCGGGCACTACGCGGTGTCAACCGTGTGGCCGCGCAGGCGGCGGCGATCCAGGTCAACGAGCGTGGCAGCGGCCTGGACACGCATGCGGTGCCGCTGGAGATCTATCCGCTGGTGGATGCCTTCAATGCCGCGGTGCGGCGTATCGGCGAAAGCTACGACGCGCAGGATCGCTTCCTCGCCGGTGCGGCGCACGAGCTGCGGATGCCGATCGCTATTCTGGCCACGCGCCTGGCCGATCTGCCGCCCGGCGATGCACGTTCACGCCTGCAGCTGGACCTCAGTCGCCTGAGCAACATCGCCGAGCAGTTGCTCGATCTGCAGCGGCTGGATCGACATGGCAGCCAGTCCCAGCGGATCGATCTGTCCGCGCTGACCCGCGAAGTGGCCGCGGATGTAGCGCCGCTGGTAGTGGATGCGGGTTACGGCTTTTCGGTGGACGCACCGGATCAGCCGATCTGGGTGCGCGGCGATCCGCATGCGCTGCACCGGGTCATCGCCAGCCTGCTGCAGAACGCCATCGCCCATGGCGGCGGCCGCGGCATGATCGCGGTGGCGCTGTGCGATGACGGGGGCCTGTCGGTGAGCGATGAAGGGCCTGGGGTGCCGGAGGCCGAGCGACTGTCCGTGTTCGAGCCGTTCCACCGGTTGCGGCCCAGTGGCAGTGGCAGCGGGCTGGGCCTGCATCTGGCGCGCGAAATCGTGTTGCGCCATGCGGGCACCATCGCGGTGGACAGTGCCCCCGGCGGCGGCGCGCGGTTCCTGGTGGTGTTGCCGGTGGACCCGCGTCCGTTACCCGGTACGGCCCTGGCATGACCAGGAGTGGCTGATCAGCCCGGCGGCGGCGCGTCCGCCGGTGCCGCGCAGTACGTGTCGATCGCCTTGGCGGTGTTCTCCACGCCCTTGGCGCTGGCCAGCTCCCAAGGCCGTTCGCAGCGCTGGGTGCGGCCGCACCATCGGTAGCCGGCAGAGCCGATGCAGCCGTGCTCATCGCGGTCGGCACCCGGGATGCGGGAGGTGGTGGAGGCGGCGGGCGGCGCATGGGGCGCGCAGGCCGTGAGAGTGATCACCGCAAGCGCGGCACTCAGGGAAAACAGCACAGATCGGGTGGACATGCAGGCCCAGGACCGCGGATGCAATGAGCGACAGTCTCGCGCTGGCCCCGTCGATGATGCGTGCACGCCGGTGCCTGCCAGCAAGCGCCGCACGGGCCGTTCAATCGGAGAGTTTTCACCCCTCCATCACCGTGCGTGGGCTGTGATGAAGCTCTGCACGCCCTGCGTTGTTGTAGGGCGTGGCCACCATCAGCAGGGAACGATGATGCGTTGGAAAGGGATGCTCTTGCTCGGCGTGTGTGGGGTCTCACCGGCCGTGGCGGCGGAGTCAGCCTGGCAGGGCAGTGCCGTGGACGCGCTGTCGCAACGGGCGCACCTGGCGCGCGATTGGGTGGATCCGGTACTCGGCATACGGCTTGGCTGGGCGCTGGCCGAGCGCCACGCAATGACGGTGTGGATGATGGGCAGCGACAGCGACGATGTCACCGTCGATGCGATGACGAGCTATGGGTACCGCGTTACCGAGCATGCGTGGCTGCGAGTGGGCTACCGCTACATGACATTGCGCCAGGTCGGGCGCCGTTTCGACGTGGATATCGCCGTCTCCGGCCCGGGCATCGGGCTGGAAGCACGGTTCTGATCGACACCGCCAGGAGGCACTGCATGAAGACCTTGTTGTCGTTGCGTCACGTTGCGCTCGCCGTTGCATTGACCTGTGTCTCCGCCCAGGCCGATGCCTGCACGCGTGTGGTGTACCTGGGCGACAACCAGGATGTGATCACCGCGCGTTCGATGGACTGGAAGACCGATGTGGCCACCAACCTCTGGGTACTGCCCAAAGGCATTGCACGCGACGGCCTGGCCGGGCCGCGTTCGATCCGCTGGACCTCGCGGTACGGCAGCGTCGTCGCCACCGGCTACGACATCTCCACTACCGATGGTCTCAACGAGGCGGGACTGTCGGCCAACCTGCTCTGGCTGGCCGAATCGAAGTATCCGCATCAGCGCGGCTCCAGGCCGGGACTCTCGATGTCGCTGTGGGCGCAGTATGTGCTCGACAATTTCGCGACCGTCGCCGAGGCGGTGGCCGCGCTGGAACGTGAGCCGTTTACCATCGTGACCGACAAGGTTCCTGGTGAGTCGCGGCTGGCCACCTTGCACCTGTCGATGTCCGATGCGACCGGCGACAGCGCGATCGTGGAGTACATCAACGGCAAGCAGGTGATCCATCACGATCGCGCCTACCAGGTGATGACCAACTCGCCGGTGTTCGATCAGCAGCTGGCGCTCAACACCTACTGGCAGGACATCGGCGGCACGGTGATGCTGCCGGGGACGAACCGTTCGGCCGATCGCTTCGCGCGCGCGAAGTTCTACATCAATGCGATTCCCAAAAGCGAAGATCCGGTGGTGGCACTGGCCAGTGTGTTCAGCGTGATCCGCAATGTGTCCGTGCCGTATGGCATCACCACGCCGGGCGAGCCGAACATCTCCTCCACGCGCTGGCGGACCGTGGCGGACCACAAGCGGAAACTGTACTTCTTCGAATCGGCGATGACGCCCAACACCTTCTGGGTGGACCTCAACAAGGCCGACTTCACGCGCGGTGCGCCGGTGCTCAAGCTCGACCTGGGGCCGGATCAGCGCAATGTGTTCGCCGGCGATGCGCTGCCCCGGTTCCAGCCGGCCGAGCCGTTCCGTTTCCTGGGGATCGAAGGGTAAGCCGCCCGCAAAATCAGACTAATCCGATATCAAAGGGCTGTGGCCTGCTCTATCGTTCCTGCCGAGGGATGGATCCCTCCCGTCGTGAGCTTCGCCTCGACGCGCCTGCGCCTGCAGTCGCGCCGTTCGTCATCTCGCCCAGGCATGCCGCAAAGGAACGATCCGCATGGTGATCAAACTGCAACACATCGAACGCCGCTGGCACGTCGTGCACCCGGCCAAATCCGCACCGATTGCGTTCCGCAGCGGCGCGACCGCCTTCGATTTCGCCGATGCCCTGGCGCGCGAGCACTTCGCCGAAACCGGTGACAGCAGCGCGGTGCGGGTCCAGGTGCTGGAGACCTACGTGGACGCCGTCCGCTACGGCTGAGCGTGCTCTGATCCGGTTGTCCGCCTCGATGTGACCACGCATCAGTGACTCAGTCAGCTTCGCGTCGGGTACCTAAATAGGGGATGAAATCAGCGACTTATGGCCTATGTCGCCCGGAAGGGGGATCACCGATCCTGTGCGCCTCCCCCAACACGTAACGAGGACCCCATGTCGAACAACAGCCCCTCCCAGACAGCCAGACGATTGCGCTGGGCCGTGGTGCCCGCGCTGATGGCGCTGGCCGGCGCCGCCCAGGCGCAGAACTACGACCGCTATTACGACGACGGTTACAACGGTGGCCCGGTGCGCTGCGAATCGATCAAGAACCGCACGCAGCAGTGCGCGCTGCCGGGTCGCGCCCGTCTGGTGCGGCAGATCTCCGGCTCGCCGTGCGTTGAAGGTCAGACCTGGGGCCAGGCACGCGGCGGCGTGTGGGTGACGCAGGGCTGCCGTGCCGAGTTCGTTGCCGAAGGTGGTCGCGGTGGCGGTCGCTGGAACGGCGGCGGCAACGGCTGGGGGCACAACGGCGGCGGCAACAGCGGCCGGGGGCAGATCCTGACCTGCGATTCCAATGACCATCGCCGTCAGCGCTGCGTCGCCAATGTCCGCCGCGAGGCGCGGCTGATCCGCCAGACCTCGCGCAACGCCTGTATCGAAGGTCGCACCTGGGGCTGGGACCGCACGGGCGTCTGGGTGGACGGCGGCTGCCGCGCCCAGTTCCAGATCTACTGAGTACCGGCGCACGGCGCCTGGGCGCTTCCTGAGCGCTCAAACGAACGAGGCCGCGTCAATGGGACGCGGCCTCGGTGCTTTTCCTGAGCGCTGACCCAGTGGGGCGGGCCGTGATTCAGCCCGCAGCGCTGAGCGGCTGGCCGCTCTTGACCAGCATGGGCCAGCGCTTGAGCACGGCCTGGCGGATGCCATCAGCGTCGATGCCGGCTTCGGCCAGCAGGTCTTCGCGGCTGGCGTGGTGCTGGAAGCTGTCCGGCAGGCCCAGATGCAGGAACGGCTTGAGCACGTTCTCGGCATTGAGCAGCTCGGCCACGCCGGAGCCGGCACCGCCGGCGACCACGTTGTCTTCGATGGTGACGAAGCCTTCGTGGCGCTGCGCGAGTTCCAGCAGCAGGGCACGATCCAGCGGCTTGATGAAGCGCATGTTGACCACGGTCAGCCCCAGTTCGCGGCCCACCTGTTCGGCGGCGGTCACGGTGCTGCCGAAGGCGAGCAGGGCGATGCGGCTGCCCTGCAGGCGCAGCTCGGCCTTGCCGATCTCCAGCGTGGCCAGATCCGTGCCGGCGGCGATGCCGGTGCCGCTGCCGCGCGGGTAGCGCACCGCGGCCGGGCCGGCATAGCGCAGGCCGGTGGTCAGCATCTGGCGGCACTCGGCCTCATCGGACGGTGCCATCACCACCATGTGCGGCACGCAGCGCAGGAAGCTCAGGTCCAGGTTGCCGGCATGGGTCGCGCCGTCCGGGCCGACCACGCCAGCGCGGTCGATCGCGAACAGCACGTCCAGCTCCTGCACGGCCACGTCGTGGACCAGCTGGTCGTACGCGCGCTGCAGGAACGTCGAGTAGATCGCCACGACCGGCTTGGCGCCCTGGGTAGCCATGCCGGCCGCCAGGGTCACCGCGTGCTGCTCGGCGATGGCCACATCGAAGTAGCGCTCCGGGTATTCCTTGCTGAAGCGCACCAGGCCGGAGCCTTCGCGCATCGCCGGGGTGATGCCCATCAGCTTCGGTTCGGCCGCGGCGGCATCGCACAGCCAGTCGCTGAAGACGTCGGTGTAGGTCGGCTTCTTGGCCCCACCCTTGGCGATCAGGCCCTTGTCCGGATCGAACGGGCCGACCGCGTGATACCCGATCTGATCACCTTCGGCGCGCTCGTAGCCCTTGCCCTTGGTGGTCATCACGTGCAGCAGCTTCAGGCCCTTCAGGCTCTTGAGCGTCTTCAGCGTGGCGACCAGCGCCGGCACGTCGTGGCCGTCGATCGGGCCGGTGTAATGGAAGCCCATTTCCTCGAAGAACGTGGACGGCACGAACATGCCCTTCCAGTGCTCTTCCCAGCGCTTCACGAAGCGCGCGGTGGGGTTGTGCTTCTTGTCGCCGAGGATCTTCTTGCCGCCTTCGCGCAGCGCATTGAGCGTGCGGCTGCCGGTGGCGCGGCCGAGCATCTTGGTCAGCCCACCCACGGCCTCGGAGATCGACATGTTGTTGTCGTTGAGGATCACCAGCAGGTTCGGTTCCTGCTCCATGCCGCCGGCGTGGTTCAAGGCTTCATAGGCCATGCCGGCGGTCATCGCGCCATCGCCGATCACGGCCACGACCTTGCGGTCATCGCCTTCGGCCTGGCGTGCGATGGCCATGCCCAGCGCCGCCGAGATGGAGGTGGAGGAATGGCCGACGCCGAAGGTGTCGTACTCGCTTTCCTCGCGCTTGGGGAACGGCGCCACGCCGTCCTTCTGCTTGACCGTGTGGATCTCGTCGCGGCGGCCGGTCAGGATCTTGTGCGGGTAGGTCTGATGACCCACATCCCAGACCAGCTGATCGACGGGCGTCTGATACAGGTAGTGCAGGGCGACGGTCAGTTCGATCACGCCCAGGCCGGCGCCGAAATGGCCGCCGCTCTTGCCCACCGACTCAATCAGGTAGGCACGCAGTTCATCCGCGATCGCGGGCAGTTCGGATTCTTCGAACCTGCGCAGGTCATCCGGTGACTGGATGCGCGCAAGGCGGGGATAGCGGGCGGAATCGATCATGTTTATCGCGCTTCTTCTGAGCGCCTATTTTCCCCCCCAAATGAGGGTGGGGCAAGCAAACCGCCTTTTCAGTGAGTAAACGGTGAGGGTGGCTGCGACAGAACGTCGCAGCGCGCTCACGCGCAGAGCTTGGAACGCTTCGGCAACTGCGCTTTCAGGAATGCCATCTGATCGGCCAGGATGTTGCGGTTGGACAGGATCATGTGCTCGATCCAGCTCGGCCGGTACGGCACCGCCAGCAGCGGCATGCCGGCCTGCTGCGGGGTGCGGTTGCTCTTGCGCGAGTTGCAGTGGAAGCAGGCGCTCACCACGTTCTCCCACACATCCAGGCCGCCCTTGGAGATCGGCATGACGTGGTCGCGGGTCAGTTGGGGGCGGTTGAACTGTTGCCCGCAGTACAGGCACAGGTGCGAATCGCGCGCGAACAGCGCGGGATTGGACAGATTCGGGGTCGGGTCGATCGCGCGGGAGCGGGCGTGGCCGCGGGCGGCGATGATCGGGTGCAGGTCCAGACCGCTCTGCAGGCCGGTGGTACGGCAGATGCCGCCGTGGATGTGCAGGCAGGGGTCGCCCAGGGTCCAGGCCACTGCGCCACGCGCGTAGAGGCAGGAGGCGTCCTGCCAATTGATCCAGTCGAGTACGCGCCCGTGAGCGTCCAGGGCCAATAACCGCACCGAACCGGGCCGATGCAGCGTAACGATCGGCGACACCTCGGCGACCGGGGCGGACGAGGCTCCGGTATCGATCAGACCCAAGCGTGTAGTGTCTGTCTCCATCGGGAAAACAGCTTATACCCGAATCGTTACCAAATGGGTATAGGCGTCAAGCGCCTACCCATTTGGTAACGATTCGGACAGGCATTCCACCTTAGCCCCGCGCCTTCGGCGCGCCCCCTTGAACATCAAGGGGGCTTTTCTCCAGAAGGTTTATCGGGGTGCCGACCAACGGTCGGCACCTACCGACGATCAGGTAGCCACCGACCGTTGGTCGGTGGTCTGGCGACCGATCAACCTTCGCCGAAATGCGCGTCGGTCATGGCCATCAGCGGCTCGGCGCCGGACTGGATCGCGGCGGCGTGGCTGAGCGTGCGCGGCAGCACGCGGGCGAAGTAGAAGCGGGCCGTCTCGCGCTTGGCCTGCTTGAACGCGTCGCTCTGCGCCGAAGCATCGGCGGCGGCGACGCTGCGGGCCCACCAGTAGGCCAGCACCACATAGCCCGAGTAGAACAGGTAATCGAAGCTGGCTGCGCCCAGTTCGTCCGGGTTGGTGGCCGCGCGCTGCAAGGTCGCCATGGTCAGCGTGGCCCACTCGCCGGCCTTGGCGCGCAGCGGGGCAATGAACTCGGCCAGCGCTTCGTTGCCTTCATTGGCCTTGGCGAAGGCCTCGATCTCGGCCAGCATCAGCTTCAGCCCCGCGCCCTGGCTGGAGGCGGTCTTGCGGCCGATCAGGTCCAGCGCCTGGATGCCGGTGGTGCCTTCATACAACGTGGTGATGCGCGCATCGCGGGCCAGCTGCTCCATGCCGTGCTCGCGGATGTAGCCATGGCCACCGAAGCACTGCAGCGCGTTGTAGGTGTTCTCGATGCCCCATTCGGTCTGGCAGGCCTTGGAGATCGGGGTCAGGAAGCTCACCAGCGTGTCCGCGCGTTCGCGCTCGCCGGCATCCTCGGCGTGGTGGGTGACGTCGATCAGGGTCGCCGCGTGCAGGGCCAGCAGGCGGCTGCCTTCGACCAGCGATTTGATGGTCAGCAGCATGCGCCGCACATCCGGGTGCACCAGGATCGGGTCGGCCGGCTTTTCCGGGTTCTTCGGGCCGCTCAGCGAACGCGACTGCAGGCGCTCGCGGGCGTACTTCAGTGCGTTCTGGTAGGCCCGCTCGGACAGGCCGATGCCCTGCAGGCCGACGCCCAGGCGCGCGGTGTTCATCATGGTGAACATCGCCTGCAGGCCCTTGTGCGGCTGGCCGACCAGATAGCCTTCGGCACCGTCGAAGTTCATCACGCAGGTGACCGAGCCCTTGATGCCCATCTTGTGTTCGATCGAGCCGCAGCGCAGCGCATTGCGCTCGCCCACCTTGCCCTCGCGATCGACCTTGAACTTCGGGGTGACGAACAGCGAAATGCCCTTGGCCCCGGCCGGTGCGTCGGGCAGCTTGGCCAGCACCAGGTGCACGATGTTGTCGGTGAGGTCGTGCTCGCCGGCGGTGATGAAGATCTTGGTGCCGGTGATCGCATAGCTGCCATCCGCGTTCGGCTCGGCCTTGGTCTTGAGCAGGCCAAGATCGGTGCCGCAATGCGGTTCGGTCAGGCACATGGTGCCGGTCCAGCGGCCGTCGATCAGCGGCTTGAGGAAGGCGTCCTGCTGCCAGGCCTCGCCATGCTGCTTGAGCGCTTCGATCGCACCGTGCGAGAGCAGCGGGAAGTTGCCCCATGCCAGGTTGGCGGCATTGATCATTTCATTGAGCGGCACGCCCAACGTATGCGGCAGGCCTTGGCCACCCAGTTCCGGTGCAGCGGTCAGACCGGTCCAGCCGCCGTCCACGAACTGGGCGTAGGCCTGCTTGAAGCCCGGCGGGGTGGTGACCTCGCCGGTGGCCTGGTCGAGGACGCAGCCGATCTCATCGCCCACGCTGTTCAACGGCGCCAGCACGCTGGCACTGAAACGGCCGGCTTCTTCCAGCACGGCATCCACCACATCGGCGGTGGCATCGGTCAGGCCAAGGCGCGCGAACAGCGGCTCGACCTTGAGCACGTCATGCAGGGCGAAACGGATATCGGAAAGCGGGGCGGTGTAGCTGCTCATCGGGGACAGTCTCGATCAGTGGCGAAGGGTGGCGGAAAGCCCGCCGGTCAGCGCAGGACGCCGGGCAGGCCAGGGGCCTGGTTGAGCGTGCTGCGGCTTTCAATCTCGAAGGTGCGTTGCTTTTTTTCCTGCGGGGTGGCGCTTACCGTGCCCTTGAGCGAATAGCCCAGGGTGCGGTTGCCGGCCAGTGCATCGGCCATCACCAGGCGGGCGCCCGAGCTCGGCTTGATGTCCACGTTGACCACATCGGCCGAGACCCCGCCAATGGACAGTGCGGGCTTCAGCTGCAGCTGGCCGGCATCCTCATCGCTCACCTTCAACTGCAGCGCGACGTTGTCGAAGGTCATGGGCATGGAGCTGAAGTTCTGCAGGCGCAGCGCAACCGTCCAGCTGCCATCGGCACGCACCGTCAACTCCTGCACGCTGGCGGCCGGCTCGGAAACGCGTTTGACCGTCTTGTTGCAGGCGGTCAGGGCCAGCGAGGCGATGACGATCAGGGCAAAGGCGAGGCGGGGACGGAAGCGGTGGGACATGGCGCAATCCTCAGGCGGGTGTTGCATGGGTGTGAGCATACTACGGCGTATGGTGTTCGCGCTGCCTGCGGCAGCGAGATGCAAGGGTAGGGCACCGGGATGACGGGGCCACGTGCTTTTAGTCGTGGGGCAGGCCGGCCCGGCGCGCGGGGTGTGGCCGGGCCGGGTCAGTCCAGCGGCGCCATCACCCGCAGCGGGGCGAGGTCATAGCCCATTGCTTCGGCACGGGCTTTGAGCTGCTCGAACAGGGCGGTATCCATGCTCGGTGAGCGCGACAGGATCCACAGGTACTTGCGGTCCGGCTCGCCGACCACTGCCCACTGGTAGCCGGGGTCCAGCGCGATCACCCAGTAATCGGCCCACACCAGCGGCACCCAGGACAGCCAGTCCGGCACGAAACGTACCTGCAGGCGGCCGGGATGGCCCTCGACCGGGCGCGCCACGCCATCTGCTGCCACGCGATCCCCGTCAGCCTCGCGGCAGGCGTTGTGCACGCTGATCCGTCCATCGGCACGCAGGCTGTAGGTGGCGGTGATGTCGCCCACGCATTTCTTCTGGAACGACACCGGCAGGTGCGCGATCTCATGCCACTGGCCGGCATAGCGGCCCATGTCCAGCGCCTCCACCGAGGTCACCGGCGCGGCCGCCCAGGCCGACCCGGTGGCGGCAAGGGCGAGCAGGGCACTGATCAGATAGCGGCTGCGCATTGTCGACACTCCACACAAGACGCAGCGAGCTTAGGCATAGGCTGAGCGGAAATTGTGAATATTCCGTCATGCAGTGGCCGTCCCACGTCGCTGACGTGCGCGTGGCAGCGTGCGGCACCCGCGCTACCGACTGTCAGCGGAGAGTTCCCGCGTGGCGTTGCCGCTCTCGTCCAGGAAGCGCACCTTGGCATCTCCCGAGGGCGTCACCACCAACTCAAGCCGCGGCTTTCCTTGACCATCGCGCAGGGTCAGCATGGCATCGCGCGCATCAGACTTGCCAAGGAACACGCGCTCGGTGATCGCAGGAATGCCCTTCCGATGAAGTGCTTCGTCCCGCTCGGAGAAGAACGGGCGGGACAGGCCATCGGCAACGTCATTGAAGGTCAGCCCTGCGTAGTGTGTCCCCGCATCATCCACGCCCAGCAGTTGCATCTGCTGATCCTGCTGATAGCGATCAAAGGTCAGGCTCATGCCGCTGGAGGGTTTGCCGCTCTTGTCGAGCGAACCGTTGTAGATCAGCCCGCCGTTTTCCGTTCCTTCATCGTTGAAGAACAGCATGCCTGCCATCGGGCGCGGATGAGGTTGCTCCTTGTTGTGAATGACCACCCCAGGAAACAGCGTGCGATTGGAGATCGCCAGCCGCAACGTTCCGTCAGGCTCCTTGATGTTGATGCGTTGCGCATCAATGACATCAAAGCTGGCGCTGCGCTGTGAGGTCGCACCCATCGTCAACGCCGCCATGGTCAGCAGGCCGGCAGCTGCGCATCCCAGCGTCAGTCGCCGTTGGTTTCGCTTGAGCTGCGCGATCTGCGCCTGCAGTGCTTCGATGGCGTCCGACATTCACCTCTCCCTGTGTGCGCGGCCTTGGGGACGAACAGGCGTGGCCGCAGACGATCCTGTCCGCCGGACAAGCATGCCAGCGCGTGGCGATGAACGGCAAGGAACGGTGCCGCGCGACGGATCACCGTTTCGATGTTCGCTTCATCATCGCGTGCGTGCGTGCGTGCGTCGCCGTCGGCGCGAATGCACTGCCGATGAAGTACGTCATGGAGCACGAACCAGCTGCGGAAATGCCTTCGTTGAACACGGTGCGATGTGGGGCGACCGAACAACAGACAAAAAAAATGACCTGCATTTCTGCAGGTCATCTGAAATTGTGGTGGCCGGGGACGGAATCGAACCGCCGACACGGGGATTTTCAATCCCCTGCTCTACCAACTGAGCTACCCGGCCACTTCATCGCTGCGTTGCCGCTGGCGAGGACGCGAATAATACGGAGGTATGAGGGGTTCGGCAAGCGTTTCGCGAAAAAAATTTCACATTTGTTTCCGTACCCCTGTCCGCAGACACGCAAGTGCTTGATACAGCGGGTTCGCAGGCAGCAGCGGAACGCATGAATCCCGGTTCAGACGCGGGCCCGGCGCAGCGGTCACTGCTCACGCACCGCGGGCGTGGTCCTCATCCGGCATGCACCACAGCAGCGCGATGCCGATGGCCATCATGACCGCCGCCAGTGCCAGGGCGCCTTGGTAGGAGCCGCTGTCGCGCGCCAGCGTGCCGGCGATCGCGGGGGCGATGATCTGGGCGACGCCATAACTCAGCGTCAGCGTCGCCATCGCCTTGGCAGGATTGTGCGGGTAGTGGCGACCGACCACGGTCAGGGTCAGGCTGACGATGCCGGCGAAGGTCAGGCCGAACAGCACGGCGCTGGTGGCGCCGGCCCACACGCCGTCGTCCAGGAGCGGCAGCACGAATGACACGGTCTGCAACGCATAGGCGAACATCAACGCGCGGATCAGGCCCAGCCGCGCCGCGATACGGTCCCAGGCGAACGTGGAGGGGATGGCGGTGATCCCGACCAGCACCCACACCCAACTCCCGCGACCGGCGAAGGCAGGGGTCTGCACGAGAATGGCGACGATGAACGTCGCGCTGACCACGAAGCCGAACCCCGCACAGAAGTAGGACGCGATCAGCAGCCAGCGCCAACGTTGCCCAGGGGGCGCGGGCGCTGCGGTACCGCTCGGGCTGGAGATCGGCACCGGTGCGGGCATCCACGCCCAGGCAGGTATCAAAAAAACGAGCGCAAGCGCACCGAGTGCGAGCCATTGCTGCGAGGACAGCAGATGATCGGCCATCGCCGCCGCAGCCAGGCCGGAGACCGCGATGCCCATCCCGAGCCCGGCAAAATGCAGGCCGAGCCGGGGGCGGCGCTGATGCGCGAGCAGCCAGTTGAGCACCAGCCCCGAGGCCAGCAACAGGCCGGCCGTGCTGGACAGGCCGGCCACGAAGCGCAGCACGCTCCATGCCGTCATGTCTGCGGTGGCACCCATGAGGGCGGTAGAGATCACCGCCAACACCAGCCCGACGCGGTAAAAACGGAATTTCAACTGCATCTCGCCGACCCGGGCAACCAACAGCGTGCCGGTGAGATAGCCGAGGTAATTGAAGGTCGCCAGCCATCCGCCGTTGGCCGCTGACAGTCCGGCATCCTCCCGCATGAGCGGCAGCAACGGGGTATAAGCAAAGCGGGCCAGGCCCACGGTCAGCACCAGGGCGCAGATGCCGGCAGTGATGACCTGCCAGGGGGCGCGGGAAGGCGGCGCAGTCGATGAGGACAGCATGGTGGCTCGCGCCTGCGTCAACGCGCGTCGGGACATTGCAGGCGGGTCAGGCGCTCGCCATCGAAGTCGGCCACGATGCTGCCAGCGCTTGCCTTGTGCGCCGGCCAGCGCGCCTGCTCCGCAGCGCCCGGCAGCGGATTGCCGAGGTGGAAGTACACCTTCCCGCGGGAATCGCCGGGTTGCAGCCCGGCGCAGCCCGCGATCGGCGCGGCGCGCTCACCGCAGTCGCCCTGCAGCAGGCACAGCCGCGTATGGCACTGGCCGTTCCCGGACGACCAATGGCCCTGTGCGGCGAGGCATCCTGGTTCGGTAGCAAGGATCGCCCAGCACGCCAGGCCGAACACGGTCGTGGCCGACATCAGCACAGGCAGCAGGTAGCGGCGTGGACGCGAGGGGAAGTTGCTCATGGCACGATCATGCGCCTGGCATCGCTGCCGGGGCAATCCGTCCACCGCGCGAGGCACGGATGGAACGCTGTGGCGCCATGGGACGCGGCGGTCGCCGCCGCACAAGGCCTGCCGGGCCTGGCAGCGTGCTGCACCAATGGAACGCTGTTTTACCCACCGCCCGTGCACATGTGGAACCCGTAGTGTCGGGATTCCTTTCTGTTCGCTTGGAGTCACGCCACGATGAATGCCCTGACCAACACCCGCATCGTGCTTGCATCGCGTCCCCACGGTGAGCCGGTAGCCGCCAATTTCCGCCTTGAGCAGGTGCCGGTTCCCACGCCGGGTCCCGGTGAGGTGCTGCTGCGTAATCGCTACCTGTCGCTGGATCCCTACATGCGCGGTCGCATGGAAGAGGGGCCGTCCTATGCCGCGCCGGTTGCGCTGGATGCGGTGATGGAAGGCCGCACGGTAGCCGAGGTGGTGGCCTCCAACCATCCGGACATCGCGGTGGGCACGCAGGTGGTGGCCTCGGGCAACTGGCAGACGCATGCGGTGGTGCCCGGCGACTCGCTGACCCGCACGCTGGAGGACAACGGGCTGCCGCTCAGTACTGCCCTGGGTGTGTATGGCATGCCCGGATTCACCGCTTACGTGGGTCTTCAGGAGATCGGCAAGCCGCAGCCGGGCGAGACGGTGGTGGTGGCTGCCGCCAGTGGTCCGGTCGGGGCGACCGTGGGCCAGATCGCCCAGCTGCAGGGCGCGCGCACGGTGGGAATCGCCGGCGGCGAGCAGAAGCGCCGCTACCTTGAAACCCTGGGGTTCGATGTGGCGCTGGATCATCGTGCCGACGATTTCGCCGAACAGTTGCGCGCGGCGGTGCCCAACGGGATCGATGTCTACTTCGAAAACGTGGGCGGGCATGTGTTCGACGCCGTAGCGCCGTTGCTCAACGATTTCGCGCGCATCCCGGTGTGCGGCACGATCGCGACCTACAACGCACGTGGCGCGGTGCTGCCCGGCCCGGACCGTCTGCCCGGCTTCATGAGCCAGGTGCTGCGTCAGCGGCTGACCGTGCGTGGCTTCATCCAGTCCGATCTGCATGCCTTCTTTCCGGCGTTCCTGCGCGACATGGGCCAGTGGCTGAAGGACGGCAAGGTGCAGTATCGCGAAGACATCGTCGACGGGCTCGAGCAGGCGCCGGAGGCCTTCTTCGGGCTGCTCAAGGGCCGCAACTTCGGCAAGCTGGTGGTCAAGCTCGACTGAGCACTGGGCCACGTGTGAGTGCGCCGTGTGCAAGGCCGTGCCGATCGTGATTCGTGCATCACGATCGGCCGGTTAGCCTGCGGGTGAAGGCCCCGTACCGGGAACCGCACAAGTGAGTAGACCCATGGCAGACACCAAGCCCAGCGAACACGGCAAGCAGGAAGGCATCGAAGAAAGCCAGCAGGACCGCAAGCAGGATGAGACCGCCAAGCAGCGGCCGGCGCAGACCGATCAGGCGATCCATGACGCGGGGACGCGCCGGCCGGAGCGCAAGGATAATCCTGACTGACGCCGCACCGGGCTGAACCATCCCGGAGACGAGACGAACCTGCCCGGTGTGCCAGGTTCGTCTCCTTCGGCGTCGTTCTCCCGCGCATGGGGGCGAAAAAGCTAGGGCGTATCGCCCTGATAGCCGAAGTCAACACCGCGCAGGACATGCACGCGCACCGCCTCGGACAGTGGATAGCCCAGCGTCTGTCCGTGGATGGTGCCACGCACCACCCATGTTGACGGAAGGCGCATGCTGGATTCGAGCGTGGCGTACAGCGGCGTACGTGTCGTCGGACTGATCGGCAGCCAACTGCACACCACGATGGTAACGACGGGAAAGACGAGGGCGGTCGCGGCGAAGATGCCCCGGCGCTTGAACAAGGGGTATCCACGGAACAGGCTTGCCGTCAGCATCGTGAATTTTGCCATGTGCGCCAACGCGCCAAACAGCGACAGGCTCAACGCGATGAAGGGGACCAGCAAGGCGCGTCGTGCCTCTCGCCCGGGATCCAATTCCCCTACCTCGGCCAGTTGCCTGTCCACTTGGCATTGCAGTTCCGGGAGATGGATGTGGCGGTTGAAGGCAGCCGCATCGGGAATGTCGGCAGTGAATGACTGCACGCACGTGTAGCCCAGTGCTGCCAGGATTCTCGGCTGAACCCCTGGATCCGTCAAAAATCCGCGAAGAGAGTCGGGCGCTGACACCCCGCGGAATGCGGGTACCTGATTGCCCAATGCCTCGTTGAACTGTCGTGAGGCATCAGCACGCGCACTGCGCGTAGCGGCCTCGATGAACCGCCTGCGGTCGCCCGGTCGCCAATCCGACGGTACTGGTACTCCGTCCCGCTGCACTTGGCTGCGGACCCTGCCGTGGTGACGTCGCGGCACGCCATCCGGCGAAAAGCCGCGCTGGCGGAGTTTGCGAACGTAGCGCGACCAGGCATCCGCGCCAGATGCGTCGATCCTGCTCAGCGCCTTCCGATAGTCGCCATAGCTGATCTGCAACTCCCGCAGCATCGCGGCGTAGGCGTTCAGACGCACATTCGGATCGCCCAATGCCCCGGCGACGAGATGATGGGTTACGGTGCGACGTTGCTCAGGCCCGAACTGCTCGCCAATGACGTCACCCAACCCCGACGCCATCATCGGAAACATCGCCTGAAACGCTTTCCCGTCCGGCGCGTCGAGTTCGCGGGTCGTCAAGGGCAGGCCGGTCAGCTCGACAGCGCCTGCATGAAGTCCGCTGCGCAGGAGCACCAGATGCTGTGCCTGGCGCAGTTGCTCTGTGCTCGAGTGATGCACCAGCACCCGCAGCAGGGCTTCCTGTCCGAGGTACATGCAGAGCATCGCCAGGAGGGAGCGCGCGGCCAGTGACCGCGCCCGCCGAAGCCGGCCAGGGTAGCGCTCGATCGCACGCTGGATCCAGCTCGGCCAGAACACGAGCGCAAGCGCAAATCCGGAGATCATGCGGCCCCACAGTTCGATCCGGTCGATTTCGTGCAGGGTGGCGCTGCCGCCCACCACATCGAGCAAGCGGGCATTGAACGACAGTTCGACAACGAGATAGAGCGCGGTGGCTGCACAAACCGGCAACAGCCAGCGCGGTCGGGTCGGGACATGGTGACGCACCGATGCGACGGCCGGTGGCTGGGTGTCTGGAAGCGCGGGGGGCAGGGTCGACACTAGTCCCCCTTCTCAAGGGTGACCCGAGTCGGTGGCAGCTTGACCACATCGATGCTGCCACTCGGAATGGCGACTGCGTCGCTGACGCGGGCCGGTGGTGACGTGGGGCGGGGGGAAGGTGCGCTCGGCCGGGGCCGGGGCTGCACGGGAGGTGCAGGGGTGGACCGCTGCGGCGCCGGGCTGGCGGTACGGGGTGCGGGCGCCTGAGGGGGAGCTTGCAGGCGGCCTCGTTTCAGGCCCTCAGGCGACCACGCCCAGACCATCGGGCGCTGCTCAACGGTACGCAGAACAAGCTGGTCGTTCTCCACGTTGACGGACACCGGCTGACCGCAGCCAGGCTGGATCAGGTTGCGCGCGACGTTGCCGCGGGTGATGGTCAGCAGTTCAAAGTCGACACATTGGCGATTGCGGCGCTCGAACAAAGCGGCCGTGGTGCCGCCCACCGTAAGGGTCCGCACGAGGGAAACCTGGTCATGTCGTCCCATGCGGTACACGCTGAGAGTGTCGGGGAAGCGTACCCCCCATGTGCCATCCATGTGCCTGCGCAGCCGTGCTTTTCCATTCGCCGTCTGAAACTCGGCCACGGAGGTGCCAGGATCGATGAAGCCAAACTGATAGCTGCCATTGCGGGTCTGGCTGACCACGCAGCCGGACAACATTGCCGCGGTGACCAGTGCACACAGCATCCAACGCCAGGAATGTCTCGACACTGCCACTGCTCCTTCAAGTCGGCCTGAAACTCCATGGAAGATGCGATGCGGCTGGCCGCATCACTCCAGTGGGCGATATCGGCAGCGGGCCGGCAAACTTGAGTGACGATGCGGCGGTTCTCGGGCCGGCTAAACAAAAAGCCCCGAAAACCGTGTTTTCGGGGCTTTTTGTTGAATAGTGGTGGAGCCAAGGGGAATCCCGTTCGCCGATAAGACCCTTGCGGCAGTAGAGGAGGGCGGTCCAGCAACTTGCGGATGCCCCCACATATGCCCCCGCGTCATGCGGCTTTCGGCAATCCGTCCTCATTGACCTGACGGGCATCCATTTTTGCCTGAATCCACCGGTCGATCTCGTCCTCCGACCAGGCCACGCAGTTGCCCCCGAGGTCGATTTGCGCAGGAAACTCCTTTTTCCGGATCCGGTCGTAGATGGTGTTCTTAGACAGCCCGGTCTTGGTGATGACCTCTTTCAGGCGCAGCAGGTTGGGGGCTCGGCGTTCGGTGGTGCTGGTCATCTGGTCTCCTTCGCCGCGGCGTGCGGCTGATTCGTTTTGGTAGGTGGCGGTCACGCGGCGTTGCCAGTGGCCAGGCCGGGCAGCCGCATCTGCACCACGTTGTCGACTACGGCGGGCTCCGCCGCCCGGCGAACACGGGCGGGCCGGTTGACCCGCCTCCATTCCGCGATCGCGGTATCCGCGTCGGCGTGCTTCCGGGTCGCCCGGCACCGGCACTCAACGAAGTGGCCGCCGCCAGCGGCGATGCTGCGCAGGTCGTGGATGTGGCGCGCGCTGTGACCGGCGGCGCAGGCCGGCAGCGGATCGGGGTGGCTGATATGTCGCTGGGTCATGCGAACAGCTCCAGTTGTGCGGGAAAAGACGGTGCCTCTGCGAGCACCGAACGCTCGATTGAAATCAAATTCAGCAGCCTGCGGCGGTTGGCCGCGGCGAGGTCCATCAAATGCCAGAACGGCGGATCCAGCAGGCCGCCGCTGCCCGGGCCATGCAGGCGCACGCGGCGTGCAATCAGCAGGTGCTCCCGCATGAAGCACAGCAGCCTGTACCGGGCGAGGGGGAAGCCGGCGGCGATCATGCGAACATCTCCAGTTGATGCGGCACGATCGAGCGACGGGCTGAGAGGGGGCTTGGCTCTCGCTCGTTGAGCAGCTCCCTGGTGATGTGGAAGTGGTAGCCCCGGCCGTTCATGTCGGTGATGCAGGCCATTGGGAAGTAGCAAACAGCAAGCACGCCTGAGCAAAAGAGGTAGTAGCCACGTCCACACGGCGCCTTGCCGCTCTCGGTGCTGCTGATGAGCATGTCCCGGGTCCAGCCGGCTGCCAAGCGAAGCGTTACTGCGGCAGCCGCTATATCCCACGCCTCGTCGCGTTCCATGCTCCGCGAGGACACCATCCCCATCACCCGCAGCGCGGCGTCCATGTCGCCGGCAGCGAGAGACTGGAGAGCTTGCCCCCTGGCTTCCCACAGGCGTGCATCTTCCGGGGTGATCGAGTCGAGATCGATCTCCGATAGGTTGGCCAACTCCATGCCTGTGCCAAAGTGACTACCGCCATCAGAGGCGGCCGGGCAGGCGGTTGTCATTAGGCGCGCCCCTGTTGGATCGCCGGGGCCTGCTGCGGCAGCCCAACGGCGGTGGCAAGCTTGCCGGTTTCATCCATCAAGCGGATCGCATCGAGCTCAACTTTCACCGCGCCGATGTAGGTGGTCGCAACCATCGTCGAAGTTTTGGCGCGCTCGATCACCAGGCCCATATCCTCGGCGCTCAGATTGTCGTCGCCCAAACGCTCCAGCATGGCCACCAGGTGGTCGCGGACGTCACTGACCTTGTTCTTCATGCTTTTGCTCCTTCGTACGTTTGTTGATTCGGCGGGTAATCCGCGCCTTCAGGTGGATGAGCTCTTTGACTTCTGGCGGGTAGCGGTTGTGGAAGGTATTGCGCCGCATGTTCTCGGCCAGGGTCACAAGCTCTAAACGGTCGGCGGTGATATCGGCCGCGACGAACGTCTTCATGCCGGGCCGGAAAATGACGATGTGTCCCTCTGGCACCGGCCCGTGTGCCGCCTCCCAGACGATCACGTGCACCGGGCGCCACCGCTTGACCGGGAAGATTGACGGGTCATCGGTCACCTTGCGTATCAGTGACTTTCGCTTTGGGTCTACCTTCTCCGTGCCGATCGGCACGTAGTTGCGAGACTCGCTCGCAGGGCGCCCCTTCTTGAACTGGGTTGCTGCCATGCGGCCCGGCGCCCAGCCTGGGCGCCGGAGCCCCTTGTTCGCCGGCGTGCCGCCCGGCTTGAACCTTTTGGCGATTGAGGCCGGATCCTGCGTGCCGTTCCAAAGCTTGGCCAGCTGCTGCGTTTCGAAGTCGGGTGCCTTCTCCAAGCCCAACTGCGCCACCCGGCGATACACCGAAGGCCGCCCACGTCCCAGGACGTACGCGATCAAGAACGCCGGGAACCGCGGCCAGTTGATTCGGAGAGTTTCATCCTCGTCTTCCGACCAAGGCTTTCGTTGCCTGGGCGCATTCACTGCCTCAGCCACCGGCCACCTCCGGTTCTGCCAGGTGAGCCGCCCACGCTTCGAAATGGATCCCTGGGCGGAGCCTTGCGCCACGGCGCGGCACAAACTCAGGCCGGTGGATTGCGGAGACCAGCAGCTGGGTTTCGGCGCGCTTGTTCGACGTGTCGCGGAACGGCGCGCCATGCAAGTTGCAGTTGCCGAGCGGCACGCCATGCGAAGGCTTCAGGCAGCGCCCATCCCACTCCAGCAATCCCCATCCGGCCTGCAGGTCCTCGACTTTGACCACCCCGGCCGGCGCCGCATAGAAGCGCCAGTCGCCGACGGCGTCTGCCGGATCGATGCGGTGCGGCTTTTTGGCGTCGGCGAGGAAGTCAGAGCGACTGGCCTTCACCTCCACGACCAGCGATATCCCATCACGCCAGCCGATGGCATCGGGCTGTTCACGGGGACCGGCCTTGAATGGGTCGCACAGGATCGCGGCGCACCCGTTGCGGCGGAGCCACCGGACGGATGCTGCCACGATCTCGTCATGCAGCGGACCGGCCATTACACGTCCTCCCGCAGCCTGGTGCGCCGGTCACGCGGCGGCTTGACGGTGGCCAGGGTGGTGCGTTGGGTGGCGGTGCCGCCGCCCGTGGCAGAATGCCGATCACTCCACAGGGGGATCAGCAGATGGTTCGCAACAGGTGGTTGGCCGCCTTTTCCGCTATTCGTAATCCGATCGGCTTTTTGCTGGTCGGCGGCGCTGTTGGCATCGCCGGCACCGTTGCCTTCGTGGGCTTTCCAATGGATCGTTCGGCAGAGGCTGCTGCATGGGCTTCCGCTGTTGCTACGATTGCCGCTGTTCTTGCAGCGCTCCACGTCGCCAAGGGCCAGATCAATGTCGCCAGGGAAGCCGCCGACGGTGAGCAAAAAAATGCCCGAGAGCTGCAAGCTAACGACCGCGAGCATTCGAGACAGTTGCAGAGGACCAAGGCCGTTAGGATGGCTCACGCTTTCAGCAGGGAGCTCGTATTTGCCCGGCGCGACCTGATGATCCTGCTGGCGAACGTCCGCCCGGCTGTTATGCAGAACCCGAGTGACGAGATTCTTGCGGTCTTCGTTAACTCTAGGCCGTTGCCGGAATTGTCCCTGATAGAGCGTTTTGCGGATCAACTCGACGGCTTCGAGGATGCCGATGCTTTTTCCATCCTCACGCTTCTTTCGGCATGGCAGAACTTCAACCGTGGGCCAGGCATGAGCGCAAATGCCATTAGCCTTCTTCCCATGGAAAGGCGAGCGAAGATGGCGGAGAACCGGTTCACGCACGGGCGCGCCGTTCTTGCGGCGATAGACCGGCTGGTTAACCAGCTGGCCAACTACTACGAAAACCACGAGGCGATGGAAGGAATGGTGGTGCAAGAGCTCCCGCCCGAACTGGCGCAGCTTTTCAGGTGAACCTTGGACGCTCGTGTGCAGGTCAGCCATTGGTGCATTTCTTCAGTTCAGCGACGGGGCGGATCTTCGTCCGCAGGTCACCCGGCGGCTTAACGGTGGCCAGGGTGGCGAACTTCGGGCAGTAGGGAGAACGCAGCCAGTCGATGAAAGACAAGTTGCTGTCGGTACGCAGGTACTCGCGATAGCGCTGCTGACTGCGGCTGAGCTTCGGTGGCGTGCCCGCAGCGGCAAGTCGACCCGCGTTGGTCGCGCCGAACACGTCACTGCCGCCCGTCAGGGCGTTGCCGCTGTGCCTGGTCATCAATCCAGCGGTCACGAGCGCCATGCATAGCGCGTGATCGCGGCCGCCTTCGCCGGTGACAAAGTGATTGCGGTAGCTGGGGGCGCAGCCATCCTCGCCGACGCCCAGAGTGTGGCGCAGGACGCTCAGCTGGTCAGCCGGGACGTCGGCGGCAGAGTGCTGTTCGATATCAGCCATTGGTCGTGGCCTCCGTGTTGGTGGTGATCGCCTTGATCGACGCGACACCCACGATTCGGATGCCATCGTTCACCAACAAGCGCCGCAGCTTGCCGGTCGCCCCTTCCGCTGCTTGGCGGTATACCTGCGACAGTTCGCAGCCGGTGCCCCAAGAGCCGCAAGGCACTTCGACGGTGACCTGCACGAGCGCACGAGTGGTGGTGCGGATGGTTGGCTTCGCGGTCGACATACTCAGAACTCCGTCGTGGCGAAGAGGGAGGGTGCTTCTGCGGCCTCTCCATTGGCGATCGCGCGCTCCAGCGCCGTGCGGAACGTGGCCTGCTCGGTGGGCAGCTCGTCCTCATCGGTGTACGTGTAGGTCATGCTGTCCAGCTCGGCGTCAGTGAGCAGGCGTGGGTACTGGCCGTTCGAGGTGGCTTCGTCTTCGTCCAGTCGCGTGTGGTCCATGTAGGCGGCCAAGATGGCGGCGGCATCGCCAGCCCCGGCGAACCATTCGCAGTCGCTGACCTCCCAGATGCGGATCTCGGCAGGGGTCGGGGTGTCGTTGCACTTGTCGGTCGTCATGGCTGGCTTCCCTTCTCGTGGTCTCTGATGCGGTCGATGAGGTAGGTGGTTTCGTTGCGCCACTTGGCGCGGTCGGTCGGGCCGAGGTGCTTCGTCAGGTACTGGAGCTTTTCGAGCGGTTCGATCAGCCAGGTGATGCGGAAGGGCATGGATGAGCGGTGGTCGCGGAGCGGGGCGTGCGGCCGGCAGTCCGGCCCTGCGAGCCACTCGGCTTCGTCGCAGTCCAGGCACCTGCCGTCACCGTTGCTTCCGGGCGGCCAGCGGTGCTGCTGCTTTCCGACCGGCGGGTGCAGGTAGAGCGCGCGGATGATCAGATTCCGGCGCCGCGGGTTGATCACGTCCTCGGGCTCGGCCTCTTCCCAGAGATCTCTGCTGCCGCGCAGCCGGCATTCGTAGCGGACCGGCTTCTGCGAGCCATAAAGCTGCTCCATGAAGACCTTTGCCCAGGCAGCGGCGACCGCTGCCGGCACTGGCTCGCCGGCGGCGCCTGCACGGCGCATGGCGCGCACGGTGGAGGCGACGGTTGGATCAGCCATCGCGGCCGCGCCTCCACGCATCGGGCACGAAGCTGGCGCACAGCAGGGCACCCATCAGCAGGTACACGCCGGTGTCGTAGATGCGGACCCATGCCATGCCGAACGAGACGAGCGCGAGCAGCGCGGTGATCAGCGCCAGCAGGGCGGCGCGCCAGTGTCGGCTCAGCCAGCGCATCGGATCTGCTCCATGAGCTTGGCGAAGTGCTCTTCCTGGCGTCGCTGCACCCAGGTCGTTGCGATGATGGCGCCGGCGGCGAAGCCGACGATCAGGCCGAAGGCGAAGTCGATGCCGCTCATGCTGCACCCGGCGTGTGGCTGCGGGCGCCGTGCGCCAGATCGCGCGTCATGTCGGCGACGGCGCGGGCCGCGCTCTTGTGGCCGTCCAGCACCTCGCGACGGGCGAGGGCGGCGGCACGGGCGATGTGGTGCGGGCGGTAGCCCATGCGCTTGGCAGCGATCGCCACGGCCAGGCCGGCGCCGTTGGCGCGCTGGGCGGTGTTGGTGGGGAACGAGAGGATGACGGCGCTCATGCCTGTGCCTCGACCAGGTCGGCGTTGCCGAGCTGCAGGGGGCCGATGCGCATGCCGGTGCGGATGTGGTTGGCGCGCAGTTCGAGCGCGGCGCTGGAGCCCTTCATGGCGAGCTCGGCCCATTCGGCGGGCGAGAGGTTGATCTCGACGGTGCCGAAGGAGATGGCGACGGTATCGGTGGCGTGCACGGCTTTGACCGTGACGGGACCGGAAGCGGTGAAGGCAGCGAAAGCCATGGAGGACTCCGAGCCCCGGCCCGGATGGGCTGTTACTGGGGCGACAGAGAAAGATTAGTGGCGCTAATTCTATTCGTCAATAGGGGCGCTTATATTTGGCGTTGGATTTTTTCTGAACATGGTCAGCGAGTAGCTTGCTGAGCCGATCGCGTGGCGAAAACCCCGCTGGGGCTACGTTGATTGCTAAGATTGCGTGATCGTATGGATACAGGGGGTTTCATGAAGAAGCTGATAGCTGTTGCTGCAACGTTGCTCGCGCTCTCGGGCTGCTCCACGACGAAGGAGTGGGCCGCCACTGGGGGCAGTCGTTCCGATGGCGTCGTGCGTTTGTCCTATGTGCACGGTGGCTTTGAGAAGCCAGTGCTTAGCGAGGCTCAGGCCGTGGCGCTGGCGACTAAGCGCTGTTCAACGTGGGGCTATACGGGAGCCGAGGCTTTCGGCGGCACGACATCTCAGTGCAACCAGCCAGGTGGTCTTGGCGGGTGTGTTCAATTCGTAGTAACGAAGGAATACCAGTGCCTTGGCCAGGGTAACGGCCAGCCCATGGGTACACACGTTGAGAGTGTGCCCGCTGGTGCGACGGTGCCCAGCCCGAAGAAGTGGTTCTAACGTTCAAGCCCCGCTGAGAAGCGGGGCTTTTTCTTAGGCCGCTCAGCACTCTAGGCCGCGAGTGCGAAGTCCAGGTCCAGTAAACCGCCTTCATACACAACGACTGCCGCCGTGTCCGCGAAGAAGCGGCTAGCGCGATCTGCGTCGCGCGAGCCCTCAAGGATAGCGATCAACGGTGCGTCGGGCCTGGCAGCTCTAACATCCTTGAATTTCCCCCCGGCTTCGTAGACTGCTTTCCAATGGATGACGTCTGTGTCAGCTGCGACTGTCTGGATGTACGCCGGGCGGCCAGCGGCCGTCGTAATTGCAAAGGGGAACCTAAGCTGGTGACCACTTAGACCGATGGCCTCTGCTCGACGTGTGACGCGGTCGCCGTACCTCGCGAGCAACAAGCTGTGCACTACCTTCTCAAATCGCTCATCATCGCGAGGCCTGTGCCGCAGCCCTTTGTGCGCAACAGCTGAGGCTGCTTGCATGTACCTCGCCAAGACGTCGATCAGTTCTTCTTCACGGCAGGTGACGGCAATCGCTCCATCGTCTCCGAGTAAAAGTCCGAAGCTCTCGGTAATAGAACGATAGGTCTTCATCCTGGCAGCGTTGATCGCCGCGCCGGCAACGGCAACGTGGAAGGCGATGTCACCGTCATCCGTTACGTGCACTCGCCCATTGCCTGCGTCGACCACATAAGCGCCAATGAGCGTCCCGTCGTGAGGAAACGCCAGCGGCGACTCGAGGTAACCCGATCGATCACTTAGCCGCGTGTAGTTGCCGCAGAGCGCGTGTGCGATAGCATCATGGTTCATGGCAGTAGCAGCTCGCGCTGGGCAGGGGGCAGGCTGAATCTCGGGCCTCCCTCAATGGAAGCCATTTCGAGGAACTGAGACCAGAAGGCATCAAAAGTGCTCTCTGGCAGGGGTTCAGCATATCCATCGATCGAATCGTCGGACACAGTATGCAAGTGAGGATGGTTAATTGTGTGTTGGTAGAAAGGCCGACCTACACCGACAACGTTGCGATGTCGGCTCGCACCGTCGTCGTCGATCCCAAGGATTCGTGAATTCTTATAGAACAAGCAAAGGCTGAGCTTGTCTCGAGACCCCTCGATTGTCGACGACTTGAAGTATCCATCGACGAAGAGCGTTGCGGGCTGAAGACCACCCTCTAGCGCCAGGTGTTCTCGGAACGTGAAGCCTTTAGGCTTACCCCCAGCATCCACCCATGGCATCTCACCAGCTGAGAGCCAGCGTTTTGGCAGGGTTATGATCTGCCGCAGTTCTCGGATCTGGTCCACAGTGGGTGGGGCGTTCCTTGCCATGATCATGAACCCTTAGTCAGCCCAGCCGCCAATCCAGTGGACACGTCCGATCACCGTGATCGGGTGTCGCTTAGAGACCATCGGCTTTGGCTTGCGCCACTGATGGTCGCCGTGCGGGTTGTCGCTTTGGAAGTAGACGCCGGTGTCGAGCACCATGGCGCGCTTCACAAAATACTCCGGCCGTGCCATGCCATCCACCTGGATCACGTACAGCAGGCCATCCGCCACGCGGGTGTCTGAGGTGTCGAACAGGATTGCGTCGCCGTCCTTGATGGTCGGCTCCATGCTGTCGCCCTTGCCGTAATAGACAGCCAAGTCGCGGCCGTAGATCCCGCGGCGGCGCAGGCTGGTCTTCTTGAACTTGAGGCTATGCGTCTCCGCGTATTCGGCGGCTTCCGCGCCAGCCCCCAACCCTGCAGCCTGAGAGTACCCGACGATGTCATCCCAAGCGTCGTCGGAGGGAGCGGGGGAGCTGTACTGCTGCTCGGGCAAATCGTTCCTGATATCGGTGTCCTGAATTCCTAGAGCTGCCGCGAACACCTTGAGAGTCCGGTAGTTCATCGGGATCTTGCCGTTGAGGTACTGGCTGACCGCGCCCTGGGTGATGCCCAGTTCGTGTGCCAGCTTCTCTTGGGTGATACCGAGTGAACGAGCCTTGTCAGCCCACGCCGCTTTCAGCCGCGCTGCGGCGGCGATATCGGCTGGTGTCGGCTTCGCTTTGCGTGATGCTTCCATATGAGGAACGCTAATTAATGCGTTCATGATTTGCCAATAGCGGCACTATTGACCGTGATATCAGCGGCACTCATAATCGAGCAATGGACATCCCCACCTACCGAAAAGAGAAGGGCCTGTCGCAGGCGGCATTCGCTGCTTTGCTGACGGAAACGGGCACGCCCGCCACCCAAGGTCTCGTCTCCCAGTGGGAGAAGGGCACTACGGCCATCAAGGCGGAGCGAGCAATCCAGATTGATCTCGCTACCGGGGGAGCGGTTAGCCGGTTTGAGCTTCTGCCCGCGGTGTTCGGCCCGATGCCGGTGCAAACCGACCGGCAGGCCATCTCGGCCAAGGTCGACAGCCGGATGAGCAAGCGCGCGCTGCGGGCCACGTTCGGTTTCAAGACCGACGCGCCTCTGGCGAAGCTGCTGCAGCTGCCCGTTGAGCAGGTTGAGGCCTGGCCAGAAGAGCAGGGCGTCCCAGCGCTGCCGCAGGTGCTGAAGCTGCTCGGTGTGCAGGAACAGGCGCCGCCGGCCGCTTCGGCGCCGGACGACCCGGACGCTGACCGTATCGACCTCGGCGTCCACGCCGCCTGACTGGCCGTCCCTGGCCACCGTCCCTGATTTGAATTGGTCCATGGCGCTCATGTTGCGCCGCAGAAGTTCCCACGTATCCATTCGAGTACGCCTCCGATGAATGTCACCGACGCCGCATACGACACCGTCCACCAGCACGCAGGCGGCTCCGTCGCCCTGGCACCGCGCATGGGAATGTCCGATGCAACCCTGCGTGGGAAGGTCAACCCGAACAACGACCGCAACCTGCTGAGCTTGCAGGAGGCGGACACGCTGATGGCGCGCACCGGTGACTTCCGGATCCTGCACGCGCTGTGCGCGGAGCATGGCTTCGTGGCCCAGCGTGTCGAGGCTCCGGAGTCGGGCTCGCTGATCGGCTCGCTTCTGACCGCTGCTGCGGCGAAGGGCGGCCTGGCCGAACTGATCTCAAACGCGATGGCCGACAGCCGGATCTCGCCGAACGAGGCCGACGCCATCAGCCGTGCGTGCGCACAGGTCATGGCCGCCATCGTCCAGGTCAGCCAGCACGCAGAGGCTGCAGCAAGGGGGGACGCGAAATGAGCAGCACCAATCACTCGGCCCGGGCGACCGATCCCAGCACCAGCCATGAGGCGGCGGGCTACGTCGTCAGCAGCGGCTTGCAGACCCAGCAGCAAGCCTGTGCCCTTGCGGCAGTGCGCCAGCACCCGGGGCTGACCAGCGCCGAGCTGTCGCAGGCCAGTGGCCTCGATCGCTTCATGCTCGCTCGCCGTCTTCCGGAGCTGCTGGAAGCAGAGCTGGTTTGCCATGGCGAAGCGAGGAAGTGCGCGGTCAGCGGCCGGCGCGCCATGACGTGGGACCTGGTTTCGGCCGGCGACCCCAACGAAGCGGCGGCGGCCTGACCCATGAGCATCAGCCTGATGACCGCCGCATGGCGCCTTGACCTTGCCGCTGCGCCGAAGCTCGTGCTTCTGGCGATGTGCGACTGGGCCAACGATGACGGTGCGAGCCTGCATCCGTCGGTGCGGCTGGTGTCGATCCGTGCCTCGATGAGCGAGCGCAACGCGAAGCGCGTCCTGCACAACCTGATCGATGCCGGCTGGCTGTCGGTGGTGGGCAATTCTCTGGGCGGCAAGCCGGGAATGACCCGGCAGTACCAGCTCAACGTCGCAGCGATCATGCGCGGCTCGATCGACCCGACGGGTGACAACTTGTCACGGGTGACAAATCAGGTGGAGACGGGTGACACCACGGGTAAGAGACGGGTGACAAATGGAGCAGAGACGGGTGACACGGGTGTCACCCTAACCACCATAGAACCATCAGTAGAACCACCAAAAGCAAAGAAGCGCGCAAGCGCGCCGACCGTCCACCCGGCGGATCTGGATTTCTCGACCTGGCCGACCCCGCCGTCCGCCCAGGTCCTGGCCGACTGGCTGCAGCTTCGCCGCCAGCGCCGCGCCCCGGTGACACCGACCGTGCTCGCCAGCTTCGGCCACGAACTGCACCAGGCCGCTGCCCTCGGCTTCACCGTCGATGACTGCCTCCGCAAGTGCTGCAACCGCAACTGGCAGGGCTTCGAAGCTGCCTGGCTCGAACGCGAGCTGACCACCACCAACCGTCCCACTGGAGGCACCCATGCAATCCGTCGCGAATCTCCTGCCGAGCGTGTCCTCCGCCATGCCATCGATGGCGAGCGTGCCGACGCAGACGCCGCGCGCAGCCCTGTCCTCGACGGTGACGCGCACCCTGTGGGTTCGGATGGCTGAGATCTACGGCGGCCGCTGGACGGGCAGCTACGGCGACAACCCGAACGAGGGCGCTGCGCTGACCTGGGCGAAGGGTCTGGCCGGCCTGACGGGCGAGCAACTGGCCGCCGGCATCAGCGCCTGCATCAGCTGCGCCGATCCCTGGCCGCCGACGCTGCCCGAGTTCCGCCTGCGCTGTCTGGGCGTGCCGGCCTTCGCCGCGGTGCGCGCCGATGTGGGCAAGCAGGATGGGTTCACCCGGCTGGTGTGGCAGTACCTCGATGGCCACCGTTACCGGATGGCCAGCGCCGACATGGCCGACCGCCTGCTGCGCGAAGCGTACGACCAGGCCCGCGAGCACGTCATGCGCGGCGGGGCGCTGCCCGAGGCGCCGGTGGCCGAGATTGAGCACGAAGTCCGCGAGCAGGTGCCGGCCAGCCGCGAGCAGGTGCAGCAGCACATGGCGGAGATCGCCCGCGAACTGCACCTGTCGGAATCGGAGGTCGAGGCGATGGGCGTGGCCGGGCTGATGGATGCCGACGCCGGCGCAGCGGAGGCGGCCTGATGCGCGCGCTGCGGACCCAGCTGGACATCTTCGAACACGACCCGGCGCGGCTGGCCAAGGCCAACCGTGTGGCGGCCGAGACGGCGCTGATCGACGTGCAGTTCACCGCGACCGAGCGCCAAGAGCGCCACGACTACTACCTGGGCGAGGCGCTGCGGTTGGAAGCGCTGGCCCGCCAATGCCATCGCGCGCCGGCCCGCCGCCGCCGCACCGCCACACAGACAGGAGCAACAGCCCGATGAAACCACTGGTCATCTACCACGCCAACTGCGCCGACGGCTTCACCGCGGCATGGGCCGTGCGCCAGGCGATGGAATGCGACTTCCACGCGGCCGTCCACGGTGCGCCGCCGCCGCCGGCCGAAGGCCGCGATCTTGTGTTGGTGGACTTCTGCTATCCGCCGCACGTGATGCTGGACCTTCAACTGGTCTCCCGGTCGATCTTGGTGCTGGACCACCACAAGAGCGCCGAGGCCGATATGCCAGCCAATCCCTTGACCGCTGACGACCAGCTGACCGTTGTTCGCATTGAAGGCTTCGACGTCGATGCCGACCCGACCTGGCGTCACTTCCAAGGGTGGGTTGAGCAGGACAAGTGCGAGGGCATCCGCAAGGCGATGATCTACGCGCTGTTCGACATGGACCGCAGCGGCGCGGGCATCGCGTGGGACTTCTTCCACCCCGGCGCACCCCGGCCTGAGCTGATCGACCACGTGGAAGACCGGGACCTGTGGCGCTTCGCGCTGCCGGGCACGCGCGAGATCCAGGCGGCGGTCTTCAGCTACCCCTACGAGTTCGACGTGTGGGACCTGCTGATGGAGACGCCGATGGAGACGCTGCGTGCCCAGGGCGTGGCGATCGAGCGCAAGCACCACAAGGACGTAGCCGAGCTGGTGAAGGTGGCGAAGCGCCAGATGGTGATCGGTCACTACGAGGTGCCGGTGGCGAGCCTGCCGTACACCCTGGCCAGCGACGCCGGGCACCTGATGGCGCAGGGCCAGCCGTTCGCGGCGTGCTACTACGATAAGGACGGCGGCCGGGTGTTCAGCCTGCGCTCGACCGATCAGGGCGTGGACGTGAGCGAGGTCGCCAAGCTGTACGGCGGCGGCGGGCATGCGCGCGCTGCAGGGTTCACGGTCCCGCGCAACCACGAACTGGCGAGGGCGTGATGGACTTCACCGCCTTCAGCTCCCGCAGCAAGTACGCCGCCCAGATCAACGCCGGGTACTCGGCCCGGTTGGACGGCGCCGGACTTAGCACCAACCCGCACATGGTGTGGGTGGACACCCAGGACGAGCTGGAGCCGCGGAAGGTGCAGCCGTTGGGCGAGAAGGCGCTGGCCTGGCAGCACGGGTGGCGCCTCGCCGACCGCGACGAGAAGCGCCGGGCGGGCGCGCGCTGATGTGGTCCAGCGCGCCGCCGCCGACCGCTGCCGAGGACGCCCGCATCGAGGCATCCAAGGTGGGCCCGTGCATGGCGTGCCTGTCGTTGGTGCTGCAGGGGCTCCTGGACATCGAGCAGGTGTTTGTTGGCGGCGACTACCAGCACACCAAGTCCGGAAACATCCGGCGTGGCCACTGGTTCGGCTTCTGCCTGTGCGTGTGGCACCACCGCCGGCACCCATTCGGAAACAACACATTCGCGCAGATGCGCGAGAAATGGGGCCCGAGCCTGATGGATGGCTCGCGGACCTTCCACGAGACCTACGGGACCGACGACGAGCTGATCGAGCAGCAGACGGTGGTCAACCAACTGAGGGAAGCAGCATGAGCAAGAAGTATGGTGAACTGACGCAGGAGCTGAGGCAGGTGTTCAACGCCTCCCCGGACCAGTACCTGACCTCCCAGATGCTCTACGAGCGCATGGGCGCGGCCGGCCCGGCTCAGCGGCAGGAACTCGAGAGCATCCGCGACACCTTGCCGTGGCTGGTGCGCTGCGGGTTCTTGGTGAAGCAGGGGCGCGGAATGAAGGCCAGCTTCAAGGCCAGCGGGCAGGGCATGAAGCGCCAGCGCCTCACCGAGGAACAACTGCAGGAGCGCCGCCGCGAGCGCGCTGCCCTGCGATCCCAACGTGACCGCGCGGCCCGGCTGCAGCGTACGCGGGCATCACGCGTCGGTCTCCGGGCGGCGAACACGCCAGCACCAGCCACCGTGAAGGCGGACGGACCGGCCGAGACGGTGGAGCAGTTCCTGGCACGGGGCGGCCGGGTGCAGCGCCTGACGGCGCACTGGGAGCAGATGGAGCGGGCGGCATGAGCGACTGTCCCTTCGTCAACGAGGCTCGCTGGCTCGCGCAGGAAGCGCACGCTGGGCAGGTGGACAAGGCTGGCCGGCCTTACATCGAGCACGTCGCACGGGTTGCGGCGGCAGTCGAGGGCGACGACCAGGCTGAGGCGGTCGCTTGGCTACACGACGTGCTGGAGGACTGCCCCGCGTATGCGCACTCGGTGCTTCTGTTCCCGCCGATCATCGCGGAAGCGGTTGCCGACCTGAGCCGAACGCCGGACCGCGGCGACGCGTTCTACTACTGGAACATTCGCCAGAATTCCCTCGCGCTGAAGGTGAAGCTTGCCGATATCGCCGACAACAGTGACGAGGCACGCTTGGCGCTGCTGGATCCGGCGACGGCCGATCGGCTGCGCACGAAGTATGCAAAGGCGCGCGCTGCACTGGGGTCCGCATGATCGAGCTGGTCCTGCCGTGGCCGAGCAAGGACCTGTCGCCGAACGCGCGGGTTCACTGGCGGGTGAAGGCCAAGGCCACAAAGGCGGCACGTCAGGCTGCCGTGGTGCTGGCCTTCGAGGCCGGCCTGCGCGACGCCTGGCTGCCGGAGGGGCGCCTGGACCTGTGGTTCGACTTCTACCAGGCGCCGGGCAAGAAGCTGCCGGACGACGACAACATGCTCGGCCGCTGCAAGGCGTACCGGGACGGGATCGCCCAGGTGCTGGGCATCGACGACAAGCGGTTTAAGAGCCACCCGGACGTGAAGAACGAGCGCCGCCCGGGCGGGCAGGTGGTGGTGCGTATCACCGGCGCAGGACAAACCAACGATCAACTGGGGAAAGAAGATGGCAAACGTCCGTGAGCTGATGGCCCGTCTGGGTCCGTCCACCGTCAAATTCGACACCGGCCGCGGCGGGACGCCCGACCTGACCAATCAGGACATTGCGGCTGCGCTGGGCATGGTGCCTGCCGGGCTGGGCCGGGAGCTGCTGGAGGCGTGCTGGTGGCCGGACGGCGCTGCGCTGCGCCGGCACAAGCTGCGGGACGCGGTGATCGCCCTGGTGACCCCCGAGCTGCGCCGACAGCAGCGTCGCCTTGCGGACGCGCGCACGGAGCTGGGGTTGGCCGAGGTGTGCATGGGATGGGCCGGTGCGGTGACGGCTGAGCAGCGGGCCGAGCGCGACCGGGCCGCCCTCCGCCTTGGTCAGATCAAGGCGCAGTGCTGGCCGATCAGCACCTTGGAGTCGCTGCCGAGCCTGGCCGGCGCCGTGATCGACGAGATCGCCACCAGGCCGCATTGCCCTTCCTGCGAGGGGCGCGGCGAAACGATGGCCGGGGATCTTCGAGTGGTCTGCAAGGTTTGCAGCGGGTCAGGACTGGGCGCGGTGAGCGACCGACGGCGCGCCGCTGCCATCGGGCGCGACGAGTCTACCTATCGGGCCAAATGGCGCGGGGTGTACGAGTGGCTGATAAGCCAGATGCAAGAGGCTGAACAGGAGGCGTCCTGGGCGCTTATGATGGCCCTGGGCAAAGGGGAATCTTCGGCGGCTTGATATGGACACACCTGTGAAAAGGCGAATGCTCCTGTTGGGCTCATTCCCCTTACTTCTTTGGATCGCTTTGAGGCGTCCAGCGGTCATGCTGCTGATTCTCGCCCTGATCTACGTCAACGCGGAACGATGGATCGGGGTGACTCCGCTGACCCTGCCGCAGCTCTTGGAAATCTTGGCAACGAAGATAGAGGCAAGTATCGCTTTTGGTGCCCTACTGATTGCGATCGCGGCGCGACGAGGCTTCATAGAAGCCAAGCAACTGGATATCAAACTGGCACTCGAAGCGGAGATCACCAACATCCAGGCGGATGCCGCTAGCCTTATCAACGAGTGCACGCATATTGCCGAGAGGATGGCAAAAGTCGAAAGTGATGGGAGAGAGGCACTCGCGAGTGCCCAAATCGGAGTTCCGGCTTGTATCACGGCCGCTCTACAGCGCGATTTCAAAGAAATGTTGGGAGCTTCGCGATCATTGCCATCTGCACAGCGGGGGTTTGGCACCATCTCGCGAAGATTCTTTGACATCGAGCGCAAGTTCGGCCCGGTGATCAGGACCAGCATCCTGACGACGATTGCCCTACGGCAAGCCAGAAAGGCCCTAGATGCTATTGATAATGCCGCCACTTTGATTGAGCCGCTCGATCATTGGCGGATTGAGGAATTTCTACTCAGGCAGCATATTCACGCCGGATCCAGTGCCAATCATTTCCTGCGGGTCGTGGCGGAGCGCAGCGGGTGGTTCTATGGATGGATAGGTGCTGCTTCCGCTATAGGATCACCATCCATCTTTAAGCCCTCCGTGTTCAATGTCGTCGGGATGGCTAAGAAGCTGTGGTGAGTGGTGCGGGATTGATGCTCCCGCAGTTTTGAGGGTAGATTCACTACCATCGCGCACGACCCAGCCCCGGCCAACCACCGGGGCTTTTTCTTTGCCCGCTTCCCAGACCGGATCAACCCTCGCGCCTAGCCGGCAGCGGGGCGGGCGCCATTCCGAGGTAGACATGAGCCAGTTCGATGAGGTCATCAATCGCGTGCTGGCCCATGAGGGTGGGTACGTAAACGATCCCCGGGACCCCGGCGGTGAGACTCAGTGGGGCATCAGCAAGCGCTCTTATCCCCACCTCAACATCCGCGCTCTGACCCGCGCTGATGCAGTTGAGATCTATCGCAAGGACTTCTGGTTGCGGGTTCAGGGCGAAAAGCTGCCCCGGGCATTCGCGTTCCAGGCACTGGATGCTGCCGTGAACCACGGTATCGGCAATGCCGCGCGCTGGATCCAGAGAGCTGCGGGTGTTGCCGACGATGGTGTTATCGGGCCGCGCACCATGGCCGCAGTGGCAAGCAAGGATCCCGCCGATCTGGTGCTGTTGTTCAACGCCGAGCGGCTGGAGTTCTACGCCAAGCTGAGCACGTTCGATACGTTCGGGAAGGGCTGGACGCGTCGCGTCGCCGGGAATCTGCGGTACGCCGCACAGGACAACTGATGACGGCGGCAGCAAAAAAGAAGGCCCGGCTGTCGCCGGTCAGCCAGCTACAGGGTGTGTTGCTCGTTCTGGACGGTAAGGCGAAGGTGCCGACCGCTGAGCTGATGGTGACCATCCGGGGCATGGTGAGCGACGCTCTGGCAGTAATGCAGGAGCCTGATGCCACCAAACAACGTATCGCTTTCGTGCTGCTGGCCATTCAGCAGTCCACCGATGTCGCAGTGCGCGTGGTGCGGGGCAAGGAGCTGACACGGGTCACCGTGGTCGACCAGCCGCTGTACCACTGGGCGCTGCGCGAGATTCACGCACTGGCAGGTGCCGCATGACCTTCGCGACCCGAAACGTCGGCGCGGCCCGCGTGGGCATCGCCGTGCTGGTGCTGTTCCTGGTCGGCATGGCCATGGCCGCGCTGGTGTCTATCGCCATCCCGCCCGAGAACAAGGATTCGTTCGGCATGCTGATTGGCGGCTTGAACAACGCCACCGGCATGGTGATCGGTTACTTCTTCGGCATGACCCGCAGGGGCAATGGGGCCTGATATGAATCGCACGCTGATCGCAGTGCTCGCGTTCGTTGCGTGGTCGGCCGGGATGTTTGGCACTGGTTGGGCTTGGCGTGGCGACCGAGCCGAGGGAGCGGAAGCGCGACAGGAGGCAAGCACCAGCGCCGCGGCGGCTGACCAGGTAAACCAAGCCCGCACGACTGAGCACACCCAGGCCGACACCATGGCCACCATCGGAGCGAAGCATGAAGAAGACCGCGCTGCGGCCGAGGCCGTCCCTGCTGCTGTTGTGGCTGAGCTGCATGCTGGCACTGTCCGGCTGCGCCACGACCTCGCGACCTGCCACACCGGTCGCCTGTCCGAAGCTGCCGCCGGCGCCGCCCAACGTGATGCGCCCGCCGACCTCGGAGTCACGGTTGCGGGCCCTGCTATTGGAATCGGTCGAGACGCCGACGACCAACTTCGCGCCTGCCAAGCCGTGATCCGGGCAGATAGATAGTGCCGGCGCGTGCTCCTAAGCATCGGCCCCGCAAGGTCGAGGCAGCGGTGCATGTCCCAGCGGAGGCTGTCCGCCTCACCACTGCACAGCGCGGCTACGGCGGGCGATGGCAGAAGGCACGCGAGACGTTCCTCAAGCGTGACCCGCTCTGCGCGGAGTGTCAGCGAAATGGGCGAGTGACCCTTGCTCGCATCGTCGATCACGTCATTCCCCATCGCGGTGACCAGGAGCTCTTCTGGGACACCAGCAACTGGCAGCCGCTGTGCAAGCGCTGCCACGACGTGAAGACAGCAGGCGAGGACGGTGGCTTCGGCAACCGGCCGCGGCCCAATGCGCGAAGCTGAACGGATCCATCTGAAGCTGAACGAAAATCAGCATCACGAACCTGAACGGGGGAGGGGCGGGTCGAAAGTTCAGCGCGTCCGCACGCCTGACCGTGCGCCCAGGCGTTTATATGCACCGTCAGTTGAGAAAAACCATTTTTTCGCGGTCACCCGGCCGCCCTCGGAACGAACATGGCGAATCCCCGCAAACCGACATCGCTGAAAGTGGTGGCCGGAACGGATCGCCCCGACCGCGCGCCGCCGGCGCCGGCCGCCGAGCTGCCCCTGGTATCCGACGTACCGCCGGCGCCGGATTGGCTACCGAATGCCCACGCCATCAAGGAATGGGACCGGCTGGCACCGATCCTGCACGCAAACAAGCTGCTCACCGAGGCAGGCCTGTCCGCGTTCGGCCAGCTGTGCGCGCTGCATGGAAATACCGTGCAGCTCTACGCCGCCGGCCTGGCCCCGGTGGCGTCGATGGTCTCGCAGCTGCGCGGCCTGATGAACGACTTCGGGTTGACGCCCGTTGCCCAGGGCAAGGTCCGGCCGTCAGGCGATGTCGAGAAGACCGGGAACGCCTTCGCCAACAACGGTGCGAAGCGGAAGACCCGTGCGTGATTACGTTGGTATCGCCACGGCATATGCCGAAGAGGCGGTAGCCGACAAGAAGGGAAAGAAGTTCGGCAAGTGGATTCGGCTGGCAGGCAAGCGGTTCCTCGCGGACCTCAAGCGCGCCAAGCGGAAGCGGCCGCCGTTCCTGTTCGATGAGTGGCACGCATGCGATCCATGCGACTTCATCGAGAAGCTGCCCCACGTTGAAGGGAAGTGGGCACGACCGGAGATCGAGCTGCACCGGTCCCACGTGTTCTTCGTGGTGCAGCTGTTCGGCTTCCGCAACCTCGATGGCAGCCGGCGCTTCACCTCGGCGCTGTTCGCAGTTGCCCGCAAGAACGCCAAGTCCACGTTGGCCGCGGCGATCCTGCTGTACTGCCAGTGCTGTGAAGAGGAAGAGGGCGCCCAGATCATCTCGGCGGCCACGACCGGCAGCCAGGCACGGATCATCTTCAACGTCGCCAAGCGGATGACGGAGAAGACGCCCGACCTGCAGGAGGCGTTCGGGCTTGCGTGCTGGGCCAACGCGATCAGTCGCGTGGAGACGGGGGCAACCTTCAAGCCCATCAACTCCAAGGCGAGCACGCAGGACGGCCTGAATCCGTCGCACGTAGGCCTGGATGAAATCCACGCTCACAAGTCGGCGGACCTGTTGAATGTGCTGACGTCAGCGGCGGGCGCACGCAGCAACCCGCTGTGGCTTTACACCACGACCGAGGGGTATACCAACCCGGGGCCGTGGGGGGAAATAAGGCAGTTCGCCAAGCAGGTGCTGCAAGGCATCCTGGGCGACTCGGCCGACCACTTCCTGGTGGTGTTCTTCGCCGTTGACGATGACGACGACGAGTTCGACGAATCGGCTTGGCCCAAGGCCAACCCGCTGATGGACGCTAACCCGCACCTGCTGAAGGCGATCCGCAAGGAGGCCGTCGAGGCGCGGCAGATGCCCTCGAAGCTGGCCGAATTCAAGATCAAGCGGCTCAACCGGCCGGCTTCCTCCGCCACCGGCTGGGTGGACCTGACGAAGTGGCAGAAGTGCGGCGGCGCCGTCGATCTGGACTGGCTCGCCGGGCAGCCGTGCTGGGGCGCATTCGATCTGGCCAGCACGCTGGATATGACGTCTTGGCGCCTGGTGTGGAAGGTGGACGACGTCTATTACACCTGGGGCCGTCGATTCGTTCCGGCGGACGCGGTGCGGGCACGCACTGAGCGCGGCGTGGTTCCGTATGCGGGTTGGGTGGCTGCCGGGTTGATTGAGGCTACCGAAGGCGAGGTCACCGACTACAGCGTGGTGGAGGCGCGGATTCGTGAAGACATCGCCCGGTTCGCACCTCTGGCGATCGGCTACGACCGCTGGAACGCTGCTGAAATTGCACAGCGGCTCTTGGCCGATGGGCACCCGCTGGTCGAGTTCAACCAGACCACGAAGAACTACCACCCAGCCATGCAGGAGCTGGAACGGGCGTACATCGGAAAAAAGGTGTGCCACGGGAACGACCAGGTCCTGAACTGGTGTGCGTCCAACCTCATCGCTGTGAAAGACGGAAACCTGAATATGAAGCCTGACAAGAAGCGATCGCCGGACAAGATCGATGACATGGCGGCACTGCTGATGGCTATTGGTCTCAGCATGCCTACCGCTGGCCAGGACGACGCCAGCGACTTCATTTCCAACCCGGTGATCGGATGAAGACCAAGGCAGCCAAGCCGGGCCGCTTGCGTTCGGCGGCGCTGAAATGGCTGGGTGTGCCTGTTCACCTGACCGATGGCGAGTTCTGGACCAAGTACTTCGGCGCTCACTCGGCTGCCGGCGTGCCGATAAACGACGAGACGGTGTTGAAGCTGTCGGCAGTATGGTCGTGCGTTCGGCTCATCTCAGAGACCATATCGACGCTACCGCTTTCGATGTACGAGAAGACGAGCGGCGGCAAAAGGGTGGCGAGCCACCATCCGCTCCAGTTCATCCTGCACGATCAGCCCAACGCTGACACGACAGCCGCAGTGCATTGGGAGGCGAGCGTGGCTGCGATGCTGCTGCGCGGGAATGCTCGCTGCGAGAAGCTGATGATTGGCGGCCGTGTGGTAGGCCTTCATTTCCTGCACCCGGACCGGCTCACCTCGTTCCGACGGGATGGGGTCAAGGTCTGGCGGTACACCGATGAAAATGGACTCCAGCGGGAAATACCGAACGAGCGGGTGTGGGGGATCCCGGGCTTCTCCCTCGACGGAAAAGAGGGTGTTTCCGTCATCGGCTACGGGGCTGAGGTGTTTGGTGCAGCCATTGGCGCTGACATGGCTGCTAGCTCCACGTTCGCGAAGGGGCTGATGCCGACCACGGCGATCACGTATCCGAATACATTGAAGCCCGGTCAACGCGATGAGGCGCGCGAGACCCTGGAGGCCTTGAGCGGTGCGGTCAATGCCGGCCGTCCCGTCATCCTCGAGGCCGGTTCAGAAATCAAGACGATCGGCATCAACCCATCCGATGCGCAGCTGCTCGAATCTCGCGCCTTCTCGGTAGAGGAAATCTGCCGATGGTTCCGCGTACCGCCCTTCATGGTGGGTCACAGCGAGAAATCCACCAGCTGGGGAACGGGCATCGAGCAGCAGATGATCGGCTTCCTCACCTTCACCCTGGGGCCGTGGCTTCGACGAATCGAGCAGGCGATCAGCAAGGATCTTCTGACGCCGGCGGAACGACTGAGGTACTACCCGAAGTTTGCGGTGGAAGGGCTGCTCCGTGCTGATAGCGCCGGCCGCGCTTCCTTTTACGCCGCTATGGTCAACAACGGCATCCTGACGCGTGACGAAGTCCGCGAGCTGGAAGACCGGGAGCCCATGGGCGGAAACGCCGCTGTGCTCACGGTCCAGACGGCGTTGGCGCCACTGGACAAGCTCGGCCAGGCCGAAGACGGAAACGCAGCCCGCGCGTCAATGCGCGCTTTCCTCGGCGTGCCTGACGCCACCAGCAAGGAATAAGAGATGACCATCCGTGCAACCCCGGGCGTCCCCAGCGGACGGCCGCAGATGGACGTGCGCAGCTACATCGCGCCGACTGCATTTGATCGCTGGGACTCCAGCATTCGCGCGGCTGCCGAAAGTGAGGAAGACCGCACTATCGGCATCTACGACGTCATCGGCGAAGACTGGTGGACGGGCGGCGGCTTTACTGCCAAGCGCATGTCAGCTGCCCTGAGATCGCTCGGCAAGGGTCCTGTGACCGTGGCGATCAACTCGCCCGGCGGGGACATGTTCGAAGGCCTGGCGATGTACTCGATGCTGAGAGAGCACCCCGGCGAGGTGACCGTGAAGGTCATGGGAATCGCCGCCTCTGCCGCTTCGATCATTGCAATGGCCGGGGATCAGGTCCAGGTGGCGCGCGCCGGTTTCCTGATGATCCACAACTGCTGGCTGCTCGCTGCGGGCAACCGACACGAGCTGCGCGAGATCGCCGACCAGCTGGAGCCTTTCGACCAGGCCATGGCCGACGTCTATGCGGCCCGGACCGGTGAGGACGTCAAGGCGATGCAGAAGCTGATGGATCGCGAGTCCTACATCGGCGGAAGCGCTGCTGTATCGCAAGGCTTCGCTGATTCGCTGCTCGACTCCGATGAGATCAGCAAGACCGACGACGGCAAAAACGCGTCAGCCGTTCGCCGTATGGAGGCAGCGCTCCGGGCATCGGGGATGCCCAAGTCCGAGGCAATGCGTCTTATCAGCCAATTCAAGTCCAGCGCGGGTGATCCCGCTGGCAGCGGTGAGGGCGAGCCCACCGAACACGGCCAGCGTGACGCTGCCGGCTTCACGACCACCGCGGCGCTGGCCGCGAACCTCACCAACATCCTGTAAGGAGAGCCTCAATGGCCCAGATCGACGACGACATCAAGAACATCAACGCCAGCCTCGGGCAGGTGAATGAACAGCTGAAGAAGCACGCGGAGCAGGCCAAGGCCGACATCAGCGCGCATGCACAGCTGTCCGAAGAAACCAAGGGCAAGGTCGACCAGCTGTTGGTCGCCCAGGGCGAGCTGCAGGCCAACCTGCAGGCAGCCCAGCAGGTGATCGCCAAGCTCGAGCAGGGCGGCGGGGTGCCGGCCAAGGCACGCACCATCGGCGAGATCGTGGCGACCTCCGACGTGTGCAAGAACTTCAACCCCGGCATGCAGGGCAGTTTCACGGTCAAGGCCGCGATCACGCGCGAGGACGCATCGGCGGGCAGCCTTATCGAGCCGCACCGTATCCCGGGAATCGTGGCCACCCCGAACCAGCGCCTGTTTCTTCGCGATCTGCTCACCTGGGGCACGACCACGTCGGATAGCCTGGAGTACGTGCGGGAAACGGGATTCACCAACAATTCCGAAGTCGTGGCCGAGAATCCGACCAACCCGAAGCCTGAGTCTGACTTGGCCTTCGAGCTGGACTCGGCGAAGGTCGCAACCATTGCGCACTGGATTCGCGCCTCCAAGCAGGTCCTGCGCGACGCCGGCATGCTGCAGGCCTACATCAACGGCCGCCTGATGTACGGCCTGAAGCTGAAGGAAGAAGCCCAGCTGTTGAAGGGCTCGGGCGTTGGCCTGAATATCAACGGCCTGTACACCCAGGCGACGACCTACGCGAACCCGGGTGTGGTGGTGCAGAACGAGACCGCCATCGACCGTCTGCGCATTGCCATGCTGCAAGTCACCCTGGCCGAGTACGAGGCCGACGGCATCGTGCTGAACCCGATCGACTGGACCACCATCGAGCTGTCGAAGACCACCGAGAACGCCTACCTCTTCGCCACGCCGCGTGGCCTCGCCGTTCCCGGCCTGTGGGCACGTCCGGTCGTGGCCACCAAGGCCATGGACCTGGGCGACTTCCTGACCGGTGCCTTCAAGATGGGCGCTCAGGGCTGGGACCGCGAGCAGGCGAACATCACCGTCTCCAACCAGGACCGCGACAACTTCGTCAAGAACATGGTCACCATCCTCTGCGAAGAGGACGTGGGCTTGACCGTCTTCCGCCCCGAGGCCTTCGTGAAGGGCGGCTTCGACGGCCTGCCGGTCACCGATGGCGCGGGCGCCGGCGGCTGATCCCCTGAGGCGCCCGGTAGCCCCGGGCGCTTCCCCTGACGAAGGAACCGAATCATGGCCAAGGTCATTGCACTCACCTCGTTCGAACACCACGGAAGCCGCAGCCGCGGCGCACAGTTCGACGTATCCGCCCAGCACGCAGACTTGCTGGCCAAGCGCGGCCTCGTGAAGCTGACTGGGCAGTCCGCCCCGGCCGGCGGCTCCCCCGCGGCGCCGACCAGCGAGACCAACGATGGCGCTCAGCTGGTCCGCCAGAAGGCTTCCGACGCGATCGCGGCGATTGCGGCGGTGACCGACCTCGCACGGCTTGACGCAGCGCTGAAGGCGGAGACTGCCAAGGGCGATAAAGCTCGCGCCACGGTGGTTGAAGCGATTGAAACCGCCATCAAGGCCGCAACGCAGGCCCAGGCCTGAGCCATGCGCCTGGTGACCATCGAACAGGCCCGGCAGCATTGTCGGGCCGATAGCGACGACGACCAGATGCTGACCCTCTACGGAGGCGCGGCTGAAGACGCAGCCCAGGACTTCCTGAATCGTCGCGTCTACGAGGACGAGGATGCGCTCGCGGCAGCGGTTCTGGCCGGCGCCGCGGGCTGTGACCCGATCATCGTCAACGACGCGATCCGGGCGGCGGTGCTGCTCACCCTCGGGCACTTGTACGCCAACCGCGAAAACGTGATCACCGGGACCATCGTGTCGGAGATGAAGGAAGGAACGCGCAGCCTGCTCTGGCCCTACCGGGTCGGGCTGGGGGTTTGACGTGGGAATTCCGGCCGGCCAGCGGCGCCATCTGATTCGCTTCGAGCGGAAGGTTTCCGTCAGCAACGACCTCGGAGAGGCTGTGGGTGTTGAGTGGGTCCGCGTCGTAGAGGTCTGGGCGAGGCTCACCAACCAGTTGAGTGCGACGGCTGAGGCAGTCGCCTCAGGCGCGGACTCTTACCGCGAGCAGGTCCGCTGGGACATTTTGCCGCGAGAGATCGACCCCAGCTGGCGCATCATCGACCGCATGGGCCGCATCTACGACATCAAGTCTGCCGGCACCAGCAACGACGGCAGTGAGACGGCGATCATCGCTGTCGCAGGCCTCAATCAAGGCTGATCTCATGAGTATCAACGTCGATATCCGCGGCCTCTCCGGGCTCGCGGAAGACTTCGCGTCGCTGAAGAAGGGGGCCCAGCAGCGTGTGCTACGGCAGGCGACCATGGCCGGCGCCCGGGTGGGCCGTGACGCGGTGCGCGATGCCGCACCAATCGACGAGGGAGCCACACGCAGGGGTGTCGTGGCTGCGGCGAAGAGAGACAACGATCCTGGCACTTTCACTTCTGGTGTGAGAGTCCGCTCGGTAGAACGCCACGACCGCCGCTCCAGCCCCGCCTACACCTGGCGCTTCTCCGAACTCGGCACGAGCAAGGAACCGGCTCGGCCATGGATTCGCCCGAGCTGGGACAGCCATGAGGGTGAAATCGCCGACGCAGTACGGGAGCGATTGGCATCCGCTATAGACGAGGCGTTGGGGCGGCGATGATTGAGAAAACCATCCAACAGCGGCTTTCCGCACTTGCTGGGGGCAGGGTCTACGGCGGCGTGGCACCCACGCCCGTGGTGCGTCCTTACATCACCCATTTCCATGTCGGCGGCGAGCTCGGCATGACCTTCTCTGGTGCCGATGGCAGTGATGCTGGCGCCGTGCAGATCGACTGCTGGGCTGATAGCCGCGGCGAAGCCACGGCCCTGGCATGGGAGGTGAAGCGCCTCTTGGAAGTCCAGGACGCAGATTTTGCCGCCAGCAGCATCCGTCGCCTCCCCGGTGACTACGAGTCCGACACAAAGCTCTTCCGCGTGTCCTGGGAAGTCGCAGCAACCACTGAAACTCCAACCTGAGGAACCATCATGACCTCCAAGTACACCCGATCGCAGGGCACGCGCCTGATGATCTCCATCGAATCGGCCGAGGCTCTGCCGGTCGGAACCCCGGATGACGAGGACTACATCGAACTGGGTTGCACGCTCAAGGGCTACAACCGCGCCGGCGGCCAGCGGACCGAGATCGATGTGTCGACGTTCTGCAGCGAAGTGGTCGAGAAAGATTTCGGCCTGAAGGACAACGGCACGGCAACGTTCAACGGCAACTACTTCGATGGCGACGAGGCGCAGGATCAGCTCCGCGACGCCGAGGAAACCGGCGATCGCTACATCTTCCGGGTCATCGACAGCCGAAACCGCGAAGCGCGCTTCGTGGGTGTGGTCACCCAGACCAGCGAAGAATCCAGCGTCAACGGCGCCTGGTCTGCCACCTTCACGGTCGCGATCGTGAGCCGCATTGTCCGGGTGGCCTACGTGCCGCCGGTCCCGTAAGGAGATCTCATGGCGAAGCAGAGCAACCTGCGCGCCCTCGCCACGGCCCCGCTCACGCCCTTCAAGCATGAGCGGCTCACCGTCGACGAATGGGAAGGCGCAAAGCTGATCGTGCGGCAGCTCACCGCCGGCGATTGGATCGACTACCGGGCCTCGATCGCGCGTGCACGCGAGGCCGCCGGGCTGGAGCCAGGCGAGCCGTCCGAGCGTCCGGTCAACGTGATTCCGGCAACTGCGCTGGTGTTGGTGCGCACGCTCTTCGGAGAGGACGGCAAGCGCGTGCTCAGCGACCGCGATGCGGACGATGTGGCCGCCTCTTTCTCTGAGGTGCATGGCCGCTTGGTCGACAAGGCGTTCTCGTTGTCGGGGATCACTACCACCTCTGATCCGGTGGCCGACGCGGGAAACGTCTGACGCAGGAGCCGGACCTGCGGTTTATGTGTGACCTCGCGCTCCGGATGGGGCGAACGCTTCGGGAGCTGCGCGAGACGATGGAGCCGGACGAGCTGGCGATATGGCTCGCGCGTAACCGTGAATCCCCGATCGGCATGGACCGGGAAGACTTCCACGCTGCGCAAGTCGCGGCGGCGATGGGGGGCGGCAAGATCGGCGATCTCATGCCTCGCTGGGGCGAAGCGGCAGGGGATGACCCCGACTCGGCGATGGATCGCCTGATGGGCGGCTGACAACAGCCGCCATTTCCTTTTCTTCTGGAGTGCTTCGTGTCGACGAGCCTGCGAGAGTTGATCGTGTCCGTTACTGCGGACACGACCAAATACCAGCGCGAGATGGATCGTGCCGGACGTATGGGGGCACAGTACTTCCGCTCTGTGCGACAGGAGGGCGCTCAGGCCTCCCAGTCGTGGAATGCCCAGACGGCGGCGGCCCGCACCCACGCAAATGCGGTGGAGGCCAGTTCCCAAGCTATCGGCCGGTATGCGGCGGTGGCCGCCGCGGCGTTCAGTGTCGGCAACCTCATCTCCATGGCCGACGACTGGGGGCAGATCTCTGCCCGGATCCGGCTTGCGACTCAGAGCCAGGATGAGTTCGCCCTGGCGCAGACGCGCCTTCTGGAGATTGCGAACCGGACGTACCGCGACTTCAACGAAGCCGCCGATCAGTTCGCAGGCACCGCGCAGTCCATGAGGGAGATGGGGTTCGCTGCGTCAGACACGCTTGATGCGGCTGAGGCCCTCGGCTTGGCTTTGGTCGCTGGTGGCAGCAACGCTCAGCGTGGCGCATCGGCGAACGACGCCTGGGCCAAGTCGATGGTGCAGGGTGCGATCGCGACTGACCAGTTCCAGACCTTGCTTCTGCAGACCCCGCGCGTCGTGCAGGCCTTGGGCGAAGGCCTCGGTAAAACTACCCAGCAGTTGCAGCAGATGGCCAAGGATGGCCAGCTCACGGCCCAAGTCGTCGTTCCGGCGATCACATCCCAGATGGGGAAGCTGCGTGCCGAAGTGGAGGCAATGCCTACGACGGTGCAGGATGCCGGTGTCCGGTTCCGCAACGAGCTTCGCGCTTGGGTGGGAAGCCAGAACGATGCGTACGGCGCCACGCAGGTGCTGGTGGGCGGGCTGGAGCTGGTAACCGAGAATCTCGAAGCGCTCATCACCGTCGGCGGCGCCGCGGCGCTGGGCGGCCTGGCCGGGCGCATGGTCCAGATCGGGGCCGCCACTGCCCAGGCAGCGGTGAGCTTCGTGCAGAATCGCGTCGCGGTTGTAGCCGAGGCGGTCGCCATCAGGGACGCGACGGCCGTTGGGCTGGCCAAGGCGCAGTCGGATCTGCGGCGGGCCCAGGCGGCGGTCACTGCCGCACGCGGAACTGCAGAGAGCGCAAGGCAGTCCCGGAATCTCGCGGCGGCTCTGCTCGCCGAGCGTCAGGCCTCGATCGCCGCCGCTGAGGCACAGGTCGCCTATGGTCGAGCAACGAGCCTCGCCGGCAATCTGGGGCGTGGCCTTCTGGGCGTCCTCGGAGGGCCTGCCGGCCTGGCGATCACTCTTGGCACCGTGGCCGCCGGATGGCTACTGTTCCGAGACAGTTCCTCCGAGGCGACAGCGGCCCTTCGGGAGATGACTGGCCCGTTGGACGAAGTGCTCGGTAAGTTCCAGGCGCTCGGCGCTGCACAGCAGATGCAGGCCATTCGCGAGGCCGAGAAGCAGGTCACGGAAGCAACCGGCGAGATGCGTCGCAGCATGGAGCAGCTGCGCACGGGGATGGACAACTGGAACCTCCGCCCCATGCTCGACGCTATCAAGCGCGACATGGACGCTGGCACGCTGACTGTAGAGGATGGCTCGCGCCGGATCGCGGCTGTTCTGGAAAGGTATTCGAAGACCGGCTACTACAGCGACTCGGCCCGAGATCATCTGATCGCCACTGGCGCGGCGTGGGAAGAGAATGCCCGCAAGGTGCAGGAGGCAACCCAGCGCCTCGACGGCTTCCGCGCAGCTCAGGAAGCGACAAAGTCGCCGACGGATGCCGCCGCCGACTCGGCGCGTAAGCAGGCCGAGGCACTGCGCCAGGTGGGTGGCGCCGCCGCCGACGCGAATCAGCAGTTGCAGGGCCTGCAGAGCGGGCTGAACTCGCAGATCGTCAACCTCGTGCGCGTGCGGGACGGCGCGATCGCCGCGATGAAGGTGGAGATCGGGCAGCAGATCAATGCAGCGGGTGGTGTCGGCGCCCTTACTGCTGAGCAGCGCGCCGAGTTCAACCGACAGATTGAGATGCGCTCGCGGCTCATCCAGCAAACTGAGGCGGCGCAGGAGGCCTCCAAGCGTAGTGCCGCCTCCAGCCGTTCCGGGGCCAAGGGCGGAGAGCAGTGGGCGGAGTACAGCGCTCAGCTGCAGCGATCCATTGCTCAACAGGACGAGCTTTCTGCGGCCTATGGTCGCGGTGAGTCGGCCGTCGCGGCAGCCAATCGCCAGCATGAGATCGAGGTCCAGGTCCTTCGCCTTGGCGAGGCGCATCGGGCGGAGATTACCCGGCTGATCGATGCGGAGAATGAAGCAAGGTCGCGCGCCTATGGCGCCGAGCAGATCGCCAATCTGGAGCGGCAGATCGCCACCTACGGCCTTGTCGGCAACGCAGCGAAGATGGCTTACGAGACGGCGGCCGGATCGCTGTCCATGCTGAGTCAGGAGCAGAAGTCCGCGCTGGAGGATGGCGCGCGCTGGCTGGACTGGCTTGATGAGATGGCCGACATCGAGAAGGTGTGGGACCAGCAGGCTGCCGGAGCGGCCAAGTTCGCCAGCGAGGCCGAGAGCAAGTTTGGTGGGCTCTCAGTACAAGCCGACCAGGCCGCCCGCAACATGCAGAGCAGCTTCGCCGACTTCCTGTTCGACCCATTCGAAGACGGCTTGGGCGGGATGGTCGAGGGGTTCAGTAAAGCGATCCAGCGCATGCTGGCTGAGGCAGCAGCCGCCGAGATATTCCAGATGGTGGGCAACTGGGCGTCTGGTTACAGCGGTGCTGGTTCTGGGTGGGTGAACGCTGTGGGCGGTGCTATCTCGCAGGGCGCCGGCAAGGCTGCCGGCGGACCGGTGAGCGCGCGATCCATGCAGCCGGTCGCTGAGTACGGACCGGAGCTGCTCCAAGTCGGTGGCCAGACGATGTTGATGATGGGCGCGCAGCCCGGCCTCGTCTCGCCATTGATGAATGGCCGAGCTGGTGGAGGCGCTTCCTCCAACGCCGCACCAATTCAGGTGATCACCAACGTGACCGTCACCGATGGCGGCACCCAGACGACCAGCAGCGGCACCAACGACCAGCTGGGCCAGAAGCTGGGGACGCTGGTCAGCAACCTGGTCAAGTCCGAGCTGATCCAGCAGAAGCGCCCCGGCGGCATTCTCGCCTGACCAAGGAACAGCAATGGCTGATGAATTCACCTGGTGCGTGCGCACCGACAGCACAGGCTCTGGCTCGTTTGACGTCAAGGAGGCGCGGTTCGGTGACGGCTACCGGCAGACCTCCGCCGACGGCCTCAACAATGAGGAGCAGCAATGGCCGATCTCCATTGTCGGCCGCGAGGCGAAGGTGCGAGCCGCGCGTGATTTTCTCCGCGCTCGAAAGGGCGGCATCTCGTTTTTGTGGACGCCGCCTCTCGGCGAGCAGGGCTTCTACCTGTGCAAGTCCTACAGCCTCACACCGCATGGCGGCGGCGTATTCACGCTCAGCGCCACGTTCGAACAGACGTTCCAGCCGTAAGGGATACCCATGGCACGCCAAGTAATCGACACAACCACCCAGAACCCTGGCTGGATCGGCGATATCGCCAAGATCGCATTTACCAAAGCCAATGAGAACTTCGCTGAGCTTTATGCTGCGATGGCTGGAGCGAACATGCTTATCAGCTGCGGCTCGCCAGTCAATCAAAGTGGATTCAGCGGCGGAGCGGTAGCTGCAGGTTCCTATGGTTATGACATGTGGAAGGCCGGCGCCGGTGGTTGCAATGTAACCATCAACGCGACAACGGGCGTGTTCAACCACACCAGCGGACCACTGCAGCAGGTCGTAGAGGCACCGCTGCTGGCATGGGGCTCACCTCTTACTTTCAGTGTCGAAAACCCAAGTGGAAGCATTGCGGTGAGTGTCGGCGGTGCCACCGGGACGATTACCGCAGGTCCTGGTCGCCGAGGTGTGACCTTGTCCCCTTCGGGTAGCGGGGACATGGTGTTGCAGATAACTGCCGCAGGCGTCACATACAGCAGGCCCAAGCTCGAGCGGGGAAGCTTAGCGACAGCGTTTATCCCAGTCCCAGCTGCGGTGGATCTTGCGATGGTCCAGCGTTATTACGAGCGCGGTTGGCTATACCTGTATGGGTGTGTAAGCGCGATTGGGGGCCATGCCGGCACCCAGAGCGCCTTCAAGGTGGCCAAAAGGGCTACGCCGGCGATGGTGTATGCGGCGCCGGTTGTACGGACCAACCTGGCATCAAATTCGCCTACGGTCGACCGCACATTTGTTGGCATCATTGGTGTACCAACCAACATAAACCAGAACTTTGTTTATCTCGGCGAGTACTTCGCCGACGCGAGGCTTTGACTATGTATCGATCGACCGATAGTCCAGACGAGATCGAGTGCCTTGCCACCGGCGCGTTCATTCCAAAGGGTCATCGTCTGTGGGATGAATTTCAGGCATGGGTGGATGCCGGTAATAGGCCGCTGCCAGTGGCGCTCCCATATGTGCTACATAGTCCGCAGCACTACCAATCAATCCGAAGTAACGCATGGAACTGGATGAATGCGTGGATCAACGAGCGGCGCTACGACAGCATCGAAACGTGCGTTGGGTACTTCAACAGCGGTGTGCCGCGCTACCGCGATGAAGCACGGGCAATGGTGGCGTGGCGCGATGCGGTGAATCAGAAGCTTGAGGAACTGGTTGCGAACGCGCCTGCCGGTATTGAAACCTGGGACCAGGTCCGCCCTCTGCTGCCGCAGCCAGAGGCTTTTGGTTGGCCGAGCGAGGTGTCGCTGCCATTACGCAGCGGTGAATCGTCGGAGATGGAATGATTACCGCCGACGCGCAGCAGCTGGAACCAGGCGGCCGGGTGACTGTCTACGAGCTCGACGCAAGCAGCTTCGGCGCCGATCAGCTGTTCTTCCACCAGCACCTTCAGACGGGGGTGATCTGGTGGCAGGGGCAGGAGTACGGCGCCTGGCCGATCGAGGCCACCGGCTTTGCCAGGACCAGCGACCAGCCGCCGAACCCGCGCCTGCGCGTGAGCAACATCGATGGCCGCATCGGTGCCCTGTGCCTGATGTTCGACGACATGGTTGGAGCGCGCATCATTCGCCGGCAGACGCTGGTGAAGTACCTGGACGCGGCGAACTTCCCTGACGGCAATCCGACCGCCGACCCCAACGAACACTTCCTGGACGAGATTTGGTTCATCGAGCGCAAGGTCTCGGAGGACTTCGAAACGGTCGAGTTCGAGCTGGCCACCGCGATCGACCTCAACGGGGAGCAGCTGCCCGGCCGGCAGATCATCGCCGGCACCTGCGGCTGGCTGATCCGCGGCGGCTACCGGGGGCCGTACTGCACCTACAACGGCTCGGCCTACTTCGACATCAACGACAACCCCGTCTCCGACCCCGCGCGCGACGTGTGCGCCGGCCTGGTGCGCAGCTGCAAGAAGCGCTTCGGCGAGAACAACCCGTTGCCCTATGGCGGGTTCCCGGCCGCTGGCCTGCTGCGCACCTGACAGCGCGCCACCACGACACAGATCAACACCCCGGCCCGCCACGTGCGGGCTTTTTCTATGGGCGAGGCAATGGAACAGACGACCCTTCAGGCGATCCAGGCGCACGCCGTGGCTGAGTACCCGCGCGAGTGCTGCGGGCTGGTGGTGGCCGCTGCCGCCGGCGAGCTATACATCCCGTGCCGCAACACGGCCGAGACGCCCAACGAGCACTTCCGGCTGCCCAAGGAGGACTATGCGGCGGCCGAGGATTGCGGCGAGATTCTGGCTGTTGTGCACAGCCACCCGAATGCAGCGGCGATAGCCTCGGACGCGGACCGGGTCATGTGCGAACTACCTGAGCAGTTGTGCCCAGGCTCGGGCGTCCCGTGGCACATCGTCAGCGTTGGCCAGGTCATCGGCGAGCCGGCGGAGTGCGTCGACCTCCAGACCATCGAGCCCTGCGGCTACGAAGCACCTCTGATCGGCCGTGAGTTCGCCCATGGCGTGCTGGACTGCTACAGCCTGGTGCGGGACTTCTACGCGCGCGAGCTGGGCATCGCCCTGAGCCAGTACGACCGCGAGGACGACTGGTGGGAGAAAGGGCAGGAGCTCTACAGCATGGACCGCCTGCAGGCCGAGGGCTTCCAGCCCATCGCCGGCGAGCTGCAGCGCGGGGACATGATCCTGATGCAGATCCGCTCGCCCGTGCCGAACCACGCCGGCGTCTACCTGGGCGATGGCCAAATGCTGCACCACCTGCATGGCCGGCTGTCCGAGCGCGTGCCCTACGGCGGCATGTGGGCGGAGCGCACCTGCTACATCGTCCGCCACCGGGAGGCCCGCCATGACTGAGCGCGTCCGCACCGTCCGGCTTTACGGGGTCCTGGGCGCGCGCTTCGGGCGTGAGTTCAAGCTGGCCGTGAACAGCCCGCGCGAGGCCGCCCATGCCTTGAGCATGATGATCCCGGGCTTCCGTGAGTTCATGCGCGATGCCAAGTCCAAAGGCATGGAGTTCGCCGTGTTCCTGGGCAAGCAGAACCTGCGGCGCGACCAGATCGACGACCCGCCCGGCAGCGACGATATCCGTATCGCCCCGGTGCTGGTCGGCTCGAAGCGCGGCGGCGTGCTGCAAACGATCGTCGGCGCCGTGCTGATCGTCGTTGGCGTCGTGCTCAACGCCTACACCGGATTCAGCGGCACCCCCTTCATCAACCTCGGCATCAGCATGGTCGTCGGCGGGGTGGTCCAGATGCTATCGCCGCAGCCCAAGGGGCTAGGTGCCAAGGACAGCGCGGAGAACGCGCCGAGCTACAGCATGAACGGCACTGTCAATACGCAGGCCCAAGGTAACCCGGTGCCATACGCATTCGGTGGCCACGACACGAAGGGCATGTTTGTAGGCTCGGCCGTGATCAGCGGCGGCATTCTCGCAGAGGACCAGCAATGAACCTGCCCGTTCCCGTACGCGTGCCGGGCAAAGAACTGGCGCTGGCCAAGGCCTGCCGAGAGCTGGTTGGTGCGAAGAAGGGAGGCAGCAATGCCCGGACCCCCGTGGAGACGCCGGACAGCCTTCGCTCGATCGCGCGCGCGCGCATCCTGGACTTGATTGCCGAAGGGGAGCTGCGTGGCTTGGTCGCCGGCAACCAGTCGATCTACCTCGATCAGGTTCCGATCCAGAACGCCGACGGTACGCTGAATTTTCAAGGCGTGCGCGTGGAAACCCGGTCTGGCACGCAGGACCAGGAGCACATCGCTGGCTTTCCCTCGGTCGAGAACGAGATCGCGGTGAACGTCGAGCTGCGGAGCGACAGCCCGGTTGTACGCACAGCGGCCGGTTCCGACCTGTCGGCTGTGCGCGTCCGCCTGGCTGTTCCTGCGCTGCAGAAGGTAGACACCAGCAACGGCGACACTGTCGGCTACAGCATCAGCTACGCCATCGACCTTTCGACAAACGGTGGGCCGTACGCCACTGTTCTGACCAGCGCTTTCACCGACAAGACCACCACCCAGTACGAGCGCAGCCACCGTATCGACCTGCCGGCTGGCACCCAGTGGCAGGTTCGCATCCGCCGCCTGACTCCGAACGCCAACAGCTCAACCATTTCGGACATCGTAAACGTGCTGTCCTTGACCGAGGTCATCGACGCAAAGCTGCGCTATCCGAATTGCGCACTCGCTGCGGTGGAGGTCGACGCCAGTCAGTTCCAGAACATCCCGACGCGGTCATATCGAACCTGGGGGCGCATCGTCCGCATCCCGAGCAATTACGACCCGCTGACCCGCTCCTACAGCGGCGTATGGGACGGCACCTTCAAGACCGGCTGGACCAACAACCCGGCGTGGGGCTTTTTCGACATGGTCAGCAATGACCGGTTTGCCCTCGGCCATCGAATCCCGCTGGACTGGGTAGATAAGTGGCGCCTGTACCAGATCGCCCAGTACTGCGATCAACTGGTCAGCGATGGCCAAGGCAACATGGAACCGCGGTTCACCTGCAGCCTGTACATGCAGACCCGTGCTGACGCCTACCGCGTGCTGCAGGATATGGCGTCCATCTTCCGGGGCATCAGCTTCTATGCGGCCGGCCAGGTGATGGCCTCGGCCGACATGCCTTCGGATCCGGTGTTCACCTACACACAGGCGAACGTCATCGATGGCCGATTCACCTACGAAGGCACCGGCCGCAAGGCCCGGCATACTGTCGCGCTGGTCTCCTGGACCGACCCTGACGACTTCGGCCGGCAGAAAGTGGAGCCGGTGCAGTACCGGCAGGGCGTGCAGCGATACGGCATCCAGCAGACCGAGGTGACCGCCGTCGGCTGCCACTCGCGGTCGCAGGCCCAGCGGATCGGCAACCACATCCTCTACACCGAGAACCTCGAGACCGAGACGGTCAGCTTCGGCGTTGGGCTGGACGTGCTCAACTGCCTCCCCGGCGACGTGATCCAGGTCGCGGATCCGGCGCGCGCAGGGCGCCGCAACGGGGGGCGCATCAAGATCGCTACGGCCGACACCTTGGTGCTGGACAAGTTGCCCGAGGTGATCGGGCCGGGCGACACGCTGCGTGCAACGCTGCCCTCGGGCAAGACGCAGGCCCGCACGGTGCAGTCGATCACTGGCAACGCGGTCAAGGTCACCGCCCCGTGGTCGGCCGTACCGGTGGCGCAGTCGGTCTGGTCGCTGGAAAGCACCGAGTTGGCCCTGCAGCAGTTCCGGGTTCTGGCGATCACCGAGAATCCCATCACGGAAGAGCAGGGCATCACCTACCGGGTGACAGCGCTAAAGCACGTGCCGGGCAAGTACGCAGCGATCGATGACGGCACCCGCCTGGAGCTGCCTCCCATCAGCATCATCCCGCCCAGCGTCCAGCCAGCGCCAACCAACGTGCAACTGTCGTCGCACTCGGTCATCGACCAGGGCATCGCTACGCATGTCCTGACCATCGCCTGGGACGCAGCTGACAAGGCCATCGCCTATGACGTCGAGTGGCGCCGGGACGACATGAGCTGGGTCAGGGCGGGCCGTGTGTCGACGGCGAGCGTCGAGGTGCGGGGCATCTACTCCGGCAACTATCTCGCCCGCGTGCGTGCGGTGAACGCCCTCAATGCCGTCTCCCAGCCGACGATGAGCGCCCTCACGGCCATCACTGGCAAGACCGAGCCGCCGCCGGCCCTGACCTCCCTGACGACGTCCAGCGACGTGTTCTCGATTGGGCTGGCTTGGGCATTCCCGAACGGCGCCACCGACACCCAGCGGACGGAGATCTGGTACGGACCCTCCCCCGATCGGGAGACCGCCATCAAGCTGGGCGACTTCTCCTATCCGCAGGCGCGCCACCAGATCAACGGCCTGGCCGCCGGCGCCCGGTTCTACTTCTGGGGCCGGCTGGTGGATCGGAGCGGGAACATCGGGCCGTGGTATCCGGCGACGACGGGCATCATGGGTGAGGCGAGCACCGATCAGAGCAAGTACGACGAGTATTTCTCTGGCCGGATCAGCGAGAGTGCACTGGGCCAGGACCTGCTCTCGAAGATCGAATCGATCGATCAGATTGTGCCGCTGGTCTGGGATGCAGCAGCGACTTACGAGCCTGGCCAGACCGTGATCTACAACGGGAAGATCTGGGCATGGCAGGCAGCTGAGCCTGGCAACGAAGAGCCGCCGGGCAACGACTGGCAGGACGTTGGTGACGCCATCGCGCAGTCTGGGGCGGTGGTCGGTCGGGTCAACACCCTTGAGCTGCAGGTCAACGACCCGGAGACCGGTCTGCAGGCGATCGGGGTAAAGACTGACGGGCTCTTTGCCCAGCTCGACGTCCAGGCTGCTGGTGATGAAGACTGGGGCGCAGGCGACGAAACGGTGTTCGCCGGCACGATGACCATCCAAACGGTCATCGCCGAGGGTGACCGCGCGCTGGCACAGCGTGTAGATACCGTGGAAGCTTCGATCGGTGACATCGACCTGGGTGGCATCGAGGCCTCGGTGCAGCAGGTGAGCCAGGCGGTGGTCGACCTAAACGGACGGGTCAGCGCCACGTACACCGTCAAGGCCCAGATCACCAGCGCCGGCCAGATCTACATGGCCGGCATGGGCCTTGGTGTCGAGCAGCAGCCTGACGGCAGCTACCAGAGCCAGATCCTGATGCAGGCCGACCGGTTCGGGGTGATCAACGTCGTCAATGGCCAGGTGACCTCACCGTTCGTGATCCAAGGCGGTCAGACCTTCATCAACCAAGCGTTGATCGGCACCGGCTGGATCACCAACGCGATGATCGGCAACCAGATCGCATCCAGTTCAGTCGCCGGCAGCGGCCTGCCGCGTTGGGAGATCAACAAGGACGGTGGGCGCGTCGTGCGTGGCGATAACTTCACCATCAACGAACATCCAGCCTACGGCTATCGAATGACAGATAATCAGACTGGCGTGACGTTCATCGAGATCGGGGAGCTCAGCTGATGCCCCGTGGCTTTCGACAGCGTGATCCATACACTGGACAGGTACTGATCGACGTGACGACACGGCTTCCACGAATCATGGGGCGAGCAACCATTTCCCCTGGCGTCAGTGGCTCGGTCGCTGTGCCACCGAGTGGAACCAATCCGATCTTCTGCTACTTCGCGGGCAGCAACGTTCCGGGGCGTGAGGCTGGCTCACCAACAATCACCGTCAACGATTCAACGAACACAATCTCGTGGTCATACCCGGGGTCGTCGTACTATTCCGGCGGCACGCTGGCATACGGGAGGTATTGAGTGGCGCGCGGTGCACGTATCCGGAACGAGGGCGGCTCCCTCGTGCAGATCGATCCCCTCTACGAAAACCTATGTCTTCGCGAAAAGGGGGTAGTGCGGACGTCCGCATTCGGGGCCAGTGGGGCAGCGGCAAACGCTGGCGTCGCGACGATCCAGTTGGCCGGATGCAACGAGCCTTTGTTGATGATCCGCTGCAACGGTGTATTCGTGGGGCTAAGATCAAGGGACGAAGTGGGGGGAACGTACACCTGGCAGTTGATTGCCAGTAGCCCGGTGGTTGATGTCGAGTATTGGGTTTTCGACACCACGGATGTGGCTCAGATGGCCTTCCTGACAACGAAGGGCATGCGCATCCGGAACCCGAACAATGCCCGGGTGGTGTTCGACTCGCGCTACAAGTACATGCGAGTCCTGAGCATGATCAACACTGCGGTGGGGACCGGAGGTCAGCCATACCCCGTGCCGATCACGTCAGGCTTCGCAGTTGGCTTTGCAAATGCGTCCCTGAGCACGATCATTGCTGGCGGCCCTATCAGCGGCGGCAGCTTCTGGCTATTTCAGGTGACCGTGCAGGTGGCTGGATTCATGACCACCAACAACGGCGAGGTTCAGTGCCGTGCAATCACGATCAACTCGTTTACCAACGAGGGGCAGGGAACACCCCCCTATGGCGGCGGCATCATTGGGTCACTTAGCGCGATCGCCCTGATCTGCGATATCAGAAACTACTGACGTTGCGAGGGCGTTTACTGACCCCGTCCTGGTGCTTCACCGACCACGGTGTGACGAGATATCCCGCCCGCTGCCAGTTCACCTGCGAGAAGTAGTTCTCACGCTTGTCTACAGCCGTTCCGTTCACCAGCACGTAGGGCTTGGCGGTCTTCGGCAGATCGCAGGTGCTGGTGTATCCATCGGTCTTGACCTTGACCAGGTATGGGCCACTCCCCTCGATCTGGGCACACACTGTGGCGCGGGAACCCTTCGATACCTGCAGGGCGCGGGGCGCGACCCGTACGACGAAATCGTCCAGCGTCTCGCCCGGATTCGACTCTTCCTGATACAGCCCCACGCTGCGGCCGTGGATGACGCCAGTATCAGAGGCTGCGGCACTTCCTGCGGCGGCGACGGCGAGTAGGGTGGTAATCAGCACTGCGCGCATAACGCTCTCCATGTGTTGTTTTGAACAACACCAGCGTAGCGGCAAAGAAAGGCGATCGCCTGCGCGAGAACCATTCGCGTTTTCGGGGAGCGAATGTCAGGCCACTGCGTCCAGCAGTTCCGCGCGGTTGTTCCGCGGCGTGTTCACCGCGCGACTGACGCGATAGGCCTCCATCGCCGTTGGCTCGCTGGCCAGCAGCATCGCCATCGCGTCGTCGGGCTCGGCCGCCAGCCACTCATCGGCCTGGCCGGCCGTCAGCCAAACCGGCATCCGGTCGTGGATATCGGCAGACACGCCACTGCTGTCGCCGGTGATCACGGTGAAGGTGCCCAGATTGTCCGGGTCGAGCAGGGGACTGGTGTCTTCCCACAGGCCGGCAGCCAGCAGCGGCCCGGCCGCGTGGATGAACCACGGATCTTTCTTGCCGTCCTCCGCATTGACGGACCACTCGTAATACCCGGCCATGGGGATCAGGCAGCGGCGCTTCTTGAACGCCGACCGGAAGGCCGGCTTGGTGGCCACCGTCTCGATGCGGGCATTGATCGTGGAGCCCTGCAGCTTCTTGGCCTTGGCCCAGAAGGGGAGCAGACCCCACGACAGGCGGGTGACCTGCAGGCCGGTTCCGCGATCGAGGATCACGGACGCGCGCTGCGTCGGCGCCAGGTTGTAGCTTTCGGGGATCGACATGAGGTCGCCGACCAGCTGGGGGAAGCCCAGGGTGTCAGCGTTTCGGATCGGGGTCTGGACGAATCGGCCGCACATGGCAGCAGGCTACCGCTACAGGGAGTGCCGATAGTGTGTACGTCCTACACTGCGACCATCCACTGAGGGCATGGCGATGGGCAGAGAGGACAAGGGAACGACAGCGATAGGGTTCAAGAACCGGAACGGGCAGGAAAACCTCCAGGCGACGGGTCAGCCCGGTACGGACCACCTCCAGACCGTCTACGTGCTGAGATGCACGCATTGCGGAACCTCTTATGGCGCCAACGGCAGCGATATCCACCTGCGCAAGTGCCCCGAGTGCCAAGGGGGGCGCCCCGGGATTCCCGTTCCTCTAGGAACTGCCTGACGGCACAGCTGCAGGTTCCCCGATTGCCCGAGGGTTGTCTTGGGGGCAATCTGTTCCTGTCGGATCCGGGAGCCACAGGCCGCTCAGCCCGGGTGCTGGGGTGCCTGAGCAGCGCCCCGCCGACACCTTCGCAGGCCGATTACGGCCAGTCGCGGAATCTGAGATCCCGGTCCGTATCCTGCGCGCATGCTTCCTCCCGACTTCCGCTGGCGCTCGGTCGCCAGCCGCCCTGATGAACTGCCAGATGCCATCTACTGCGGCATGACGGAGGTGTTGCGCCTGTCGCAGCGAGTGGACGATAAGCTCTGGTGGGTCGAGGTGGACCGTCATCTTGACGACCAGCACCGCGGCCGCCGGATGTGCACCAGCTACGAGCAGGGCGTGATCGGGTCTGAGCTGTGGGCGGTCAGGCATCAACAGCGGATTCGCTTGGAGATCGATCAGCGGGAAGTGGCCCGCGCGGCCCAGCGGAAGAACCGGACCTGGTAGGCAGTCAGCCGGCGTTGGCTCCGTATCGGCGCGTGCGACCGCCGGCGGCGACAGTTGCTGCATGGATCAGAAGAGCATCGGCAAGGCGCGCTGGGCGCGCGCGAGGGCGGCTTCGCTATGGCAGCAGGCCGACGACCTGGACAGGAATCACAGCGGCGACTGGCGGGCGAGGGCGACTCGCCGGCGCGGTGCTGACCGCCTCCGAACCGAGGCGGCGCGTTTTGATCGAATCGCGACCCGCTTAAATCCCCGCCCGGACGACGAGGCTGCATGACGCCGCTGTGCCGCCGCTGAGTTTCAGAAGGTGTTCGCGATGCTATCCAAAGTCCCGAGCACAATTTCCAAGCGACTATCCGCTTTGCCCTTCGCCTTTGCCTTGAGCCACGCTCCTACGTTCGCCGGCTTGTTCACCCCGCGTTTTAGGCCAGTCGAGTGCAGCGCCGCAGCATTCAAAGCATGGTTCATTGCCTGGCCCGACCGCTCACTTCTGTGTGCAATGTGATTTCTTATCGAGATCATTGCGTCAACGGTCGCGCTACTTCTAGAAGAGACTTTTGTGAACTTTTCTGCATGTTTGGGAGAAAGAAGTCGCACTGCACCTTCTTTGAGTAGCGCGTAATTCGAGTACGTGATGTTGTTGCCTGATGGATTGGCTAGCGATTGCACATCAGCCTTGCTGAGATGAGTCGGAAATGTGATTTTTCCGAAACGATCATGTAGTGCTTTGGGCTTTCCGCTATTGCGCAGCTGCTCGTCGAAGGAATTCTGAAGGTGAACTTTTAGCTGTGATGGATTGCGATTCATGTAAGCGATGAACATGTCGCTGACGAAGCCCTCCCAACTCACGGCTGCCGCCATCAGCATATGCTCGCTAAGAGTTGACTGATCGCTTTTGTTCGGTAATCCGTCTAGGCCCGCAGCGTAGAAAGTTCGGATTCCCTGCACCTGGTCAATGAAGTCCGTCTTCACCGAGGTTGGATCGATTTTCCGCACAGGACTATCCTTGTTCTCTGAGTTCGCAGCAGATTCGCGCATCGGAGCTCGCGTTGCAAGGTTACCTAGGCAGCATTGCTTAAAAGCATCGCCACCACATTCCCGCAGCGCAGACGATCAAGGTAGTCTGCCCACTCCTGCATCATCCGGACGCGCTCGGCCATATGGGTCGTGCGGTTGTAGGCTCGGCCGTTGGGGTCGCGCACGGCGTGCGCCAGCTGATGCTCGATGATGTCTGGCCGGAAGCCCAGCACTTCGTCCAGGATCGTGCGTGCGGTGGCCCGGAACCCGTGGCCGGTCATCTGGTCGCTCTCGAACCCCATCCGCCGCAGAGCGGTGTTCACCGTGTTTTCGCTCAACGGCCGCTGCACGCTGTTTCGGCCGGAGAACACGTACCTGCCCCGGTTGGTCAGCGGATGAATCTCCCGCAGGATGTCCAGAGCCTGCCGCGACAGCGGCACCAGGTGCTCGGCGCGCATCTTCATCCTGTCGGCGGGGATGAGCCACACGGCAGCGTCCAGATCGAACTCGGACCACTCGGCCTGGCGCAACTCTCCCGGCCTCACGAACACCAGCGGAGCCAGGGCGAGCGCCCAGCGCGTGACTGGCCTGCCTTGGTAGGCGTGGATAGCGCGCAACAGCGGTGCCAGCTCCTTCGGCTCGGCCAAGGCTGCGTAGTGGCGCTTCGGCTTTGGCTGCAGAGCACCGCGTAGGTCTGCGACCGGGTTGCGCTTGGCCAGGCCCGAGGCAATGGCATAGCGCATGATCTGCCCGCAATTCTGGATCACTCGATGACCGGACTCGATGGCGCCCCGCCGCTCCATGCGTCGAGCGATCGACAGGAAGTCCGGCGCCTCGAGGTCAGCAGCCTGCCGCGAGCCGATCCACGGGAACACGTCGTTCTCCATCCACGCCTCGACCTTGATGCGATACGACGGCGCCCAGATCCGGCCCTTCATCCACTCTCGCCCGATGGACTCGAACGTCAATGCGTCCAGCCCGGCCTTCGCCGCGGCTGCGTCCTTCTTCTGCTGGCTTGGGTCTGTGCCCTGGGCGAGTAGACGGCGGGCGTCCTCGCGACGGTTGCGGGCCAGGGCCAGAGTGACCTCCGGATACACCCCGAGCGCCAGGCGCTTCTCCTTGCCGCCGAAGCGGTACTTCAATCGCCACCAACGGCCACCTGCAGGTGAGATCTCGAGGTAGAGACCACCGCCGTCGAAGAGCTTCTGGGTTTTGCTGCTTGGCTTCGCGCGCCGAATAGCGAGATCGGAGAGTGGGGGCATCGATTCTGGGGGCATGGGGCAGGTGCCCCAAAATATGCCCCCACCGTCTCACTAGCTGCAACGTGCCGGGCCGTACTTGCTCGCACAACGAAAAAGGCCGAAAGCCCTGTTATTGCAGGTCTTCCGGCCTTTCGAGTGCCCTGTCGGGCTGAATAGTGGTGGAGCCAAGGAGGATCGAACTCCTGACCTCGTCGATGCGAACGACGCGCTCTCCCAGCTGAGCTATGGCCCCACGGATACCGCACTTGCCTCGCGTGTCGCGTCTTGGAGCGCCGTGCGATGGATGTAGTGTAGCCCCGGCCAGTGGCGGCTGCCAAGAGGGGAGAGGCGGGAGCGACGCTTCATCCGAATCGCTCCCGGACGTCTTCGAACTGAACGGGAGAGTGGGTTTTGTGAGGATCGGTCGGCCGCAAACCCTTGCAGCACAACGGGTTGGATTTCTTGAGTAGCGAAATGTAACTAGACGCCATCGCGTAAAGAGGACCAAAACGGTGCCGATATGAAAGGGAGCCAATCCCTCATACCCAATCCCTTCGAGTCCCAACGATGACGACCCGTGCCGCCACCGTTTTCTCCTCCTCCATCGGCGCGCGTCTGGCGCTGCTGATGGGCCTGATCACCACTGTGGCTTTCATTGGGCTGGCGCTGCTGGTGTACCAGCAATCGGCGGCAAGCTACCAGCAGCGGGTGGAGGCCGGGCTGCAGTCGGCCACCGTGCTGATGCGCGACTCGGTCCAACTCTATGACCGCAGCCTCAGCGACAGCACCGAGCGCATGGCTGGCACTTTCCGCGCGATGCTGCCGGCGGGCGATGCCACCCTGGACCCCGCGAAGACGATCCTGATCGGTGAGCGGTCCACGCCGACGCTTCGTCTGGGCAGCGATGTCGTCAATCTGCAGGAGGCCGCCGTCGATCGCTTCGCCCAGGCGACCGGCGGCGTGGCCACCGTGTTCGCGCGCGACGGGCAGGAGTTCATTCGTGTATCGACCTCGCTGCGCAACGCCGAGGGTGCCCGTGCCATGGGCACCGTGCTGGACCACGCCAATCCGGCCTACCAGAGGCTGCTGGCCGGCGAGCGCTACACCGGCCCGGCCCGGCTGTTCGGTGTGGACTACATGACCCACTACATGCCGATCACCGATGCGGCAGGCGAGGTCGTGGGCATCGCCTTCGTCGGGCAGAACTATTCCGATGGCCTGGCGGCACTGAAGACCCGCCTGCGCGCCTCGCAGCTGGGCAAGGACGGCTACTTCATCGCCGTCGACACCCGGCCTGGCGAGAACTTCGGGACGATCATCGCCGGGCCGGACGGGGAGGGTGGCAAGCTTCAGGCCAAGGTGCCCGAATCCGACCACGCTGCGCTGCAGGCGCTGTTGGACGGCACGCTCACGCAGGGCCAGGTGCAGCTGCGCAGCGGTGATCAGGGCGCGGCCCAGACGTACTTCGTGTCGACCCAGGCCTATGGTCCGTGGCACTGGGTGGTGCTGGGCATGGAGCCGGTCTCGGTGGTGCACGCCGTGCTTGGCAAGCTGATGCTGCACATCGCGTTGGTCTCGGCGCTGGCACTGCTGGCGGTGATCGTGGCGATGGTGCTGGTGGTCCGACGGGTGCTGAGCCGGCCGTTGGCCGAAGCGGGGCAGGTGGCCCGGGACGTTGCGGCCGGTCGTCTTGAAGGCAGCATCCAGGTGCGCGGGCAGGATGAGGTGGGCCGCCTGATGGCGGCGCTGCAGCAGATGCAGGGCAAGCTCCGCGCGATCATTGCCGCACAGAACGACATGAGCCGCCAGCATGCCGAGGGTACGATCAGCTACCGCATCGATGCCGACGCATTTGAAGGGGAGTTCCGCACCATGGTGACCGGCACCAATGCACTGGTGGAGGCGCACATATCCACCAAGCTGCGCATGGTGGAGCTGGTGCAGTGCTACGCCGATGGTGACCTGTCGCCCTCGATGGAGGCGTTGCCGGGGGAGAAGGCCAAGATCACCGACGCCGTGAACGGTGTGCGCGATCGCCTGCAGGCCATCAATGGGGAAATCAAACACCTTGTCGCCGCAGCGGCAGCGGGTGATTTCAGCGTGCGCGGCAATGCGGGTGCCTTCAACCACGATTTCCGGGTGATGGTGGAAGGACTCAATACCCTGATGGTCACCGCCGACCGCAATCTGTCCTCGCTGTCGGGATTGCTGCGCGCGCTGGCCGCTGGCGACCTGCGCGGACGCATCGAGGGCGAGTTCCAGGGCGTGTTCGCCACCATGCGTGACGATGCCAATGCCACCGTCAGCCAGCTGACCACGATTGTCGCCGGCATCCAGCAGGCGGCCGTCTCCGTGGCCACTGCATCGTCGGAAATCGCGGCGGGCAACGAGGACCTTTCGCGGCGTACGGAACAACAGGCGGCCAGTCTGGAAGAGTCCGCCGCCTCGCTGGAAGAATTGACCGCAGCCGTGAAGCAGAATGCCGATCACGCCCGGCGCGCCGATCAGCTGGCGGCGCAGACGGCGGCCGTGGCCGCGCAGGGGGGCGCGGCGGTCGCGCAGGTGGTGCAGACCATGGGCGATATCCAGGCGTCGTCGCACCGTATCGCCGACATCACCACGGTGATCGACGGCATTGCCTTCCAGACCAACATCCTGGCACTCAATGCGGCGGTCGAAGCGGCACGTGCGGGTGAAGAAGGCCGTGGTTTCGCCGTGGTCGCCTCCGAAGTGCGCGCGCTGGCACAGCGCTCGGCGCAGGCGGCCCGGGAGATCAAGAGCCTGATCGGGGATTCGGTCACCAAGGTCACCGATGGCAGTGCGCTGGCCGATGAAGCGGGGCAGACACTGCAGCGGATGGTGCAGGCCGTGGGCGAGCTGGGCGGGCTGATCGAAGAGATCGCCAGCGCCAGCCAGGAGCAGGCAGCGGGTATCGATCAGGTCAGCCAGAGCATCGTGCAGATGGATGGCGTGACCCAGCAGAACGCCGCCTTGGTGGAAGAAGCCTCGGCCGCGGCGCGCGCACTGAACGCGCAGTCGAGCGAGTTGCAGCAGTCGGTGGGGCGTTTCCGTCTGGCCGGGCACACGTCGGCGCGACGCCAGGCCGTTCCCGCCTGAGCCCCGCAGGGGCAGGGGTCGCCGCCCCTGCCCATTCTCGCCGATCGGCCGATGTGCAGGGCCGATCGCGCCGCGCGCCCTTCCGGGCGGCGCGCCAGGCGGGCATAATCCGCGCCAGAAAACGCGGCCGCATAGCCAGTGGACCAGGGGGGCCGGACAGCCGTCGCCCACAACGCCCTGACACCAATCTGCAACATCCAGCCAATACCGTGCCGCATCGCTGTCTCCACAGCGATGCCGATTTCCTATGGTGCCCGGCCATCTGTCGGATGCCCCGATCTGTACTACCCGAGACCTCTGCATGCCCGCTCTACGCCACGCCCCTGTGTCGACGCGTCTTCTCTCCCGTTCCCTCTCCGCTGCCGTGCTGCCGCGCCGCCGCGCGCTGGCGCTGGCCTGCGCCTCCGCTGCGCTGATGCTGTCCGCTGCCGCCTCGGCGCAGGACGCGCAGTCCGCCAGCGCGACCTCGCTGGACACCATCACCGTCACTGCCGACCACCGCGAGCGCAACCTGCAGGAAGTGCCGGTGTCGGTCGGCGTGGTGCAGGGCGAGAAGATCCGTGATTACACCGCTGGCGGCGATGACACCCTGCTGGCCCTGTCGGGCAAGGTGCCGAGCTTCTACGCCGAAACCACCACCGGCCGCATCTTCCCGCGCTTCTACATCCGTGGTCTGGGCAACATCGATTTCTACCTGGGTGCCTCGCAGCCGGTGTCGATCATCCAGGACGACGTGGTGCTTGAACACGTGGTGCTGAAGTCCAACCCGGTCTACGACGTGGACCAGATCGAGGTGCTGCGCGGCCCGCAGGGCACGCTGTTCGGCCGCAACACCACCGCCGGCATCGTCAAGTTCGACACGATCAAGCCGAGCCAGGATTACAGCGGCCGCGTGCAGGCCAGCTACGGCTCCTACGGCAGCGTGGCCATCGATGGCGGCTTCGGCGGCCCGATCAACGACATCGCCTCGTTCCGCGTGTCGGCGCTGTACCAGCACCGCGATGATTACGTCGACAACACCTACAGCGGCCCGAGCGCCGATGGCACGGTCTCGCCGAAGAAGAACGCCATGGGCGGCTTCGATGACCGCAACGTGCGCGCGCAGCTGCTGCTGCAGCCGAGCGACAACTTCTCGCTGCTGGCCTCGGCTCATGCGCGCGATTACGACGGTACCTCGACCCTGTTCCTGCGCAACGCGGTGACCAAGGGCTCCAACAAGACCGACGTGCCGCGCGACAAGGTCGCCTACGACGAAGCCGACAACAACCCGCAGGCTTACAAGACCTACGGCGGCTCGGTGAAGGCGATCTACGATTTCGGCAACGTTTCGCTGACCTCGATCACCGCCTACGAAACCACCTCCGGCTACAGCCGCGGTGACACCGACGGCGGCGCCGCGGTGAACTATCCGGTCAATGGCGTGCCGAACGGCTACGGCCAGTCGATGGGCCAGATCCGCGATCTGGACCAGTGGACCCAGGAATTCCGCCTGGCCAACGCCGATGACAACCGCCTGAAGTGGCAGGTCGGCGCGTTCTACTTCGACGGCCGCGACACCACCGATTTCTACCAGCGCGCCTGGTTCCTGCAGGGCAATGCCCGCAACCCGAACAACTGGGTGCGCCTGCGCAACGTCAATACCTCCTGGGCGGGTTTCGGCCAGGTCAGCTATGACGTGACCGACAAGTTCACCCTGACCGCCGGCCTGCGCCAGACCAAGGATGAGAAGAAGACCCGTCTGCTCAAGACCGCCGATACCGCCGCCGGTGCCGTGACCTACAAGGGCCGCACCTACGTGGAGATGTCCGACACCACGCCGAGCTGGGACCTGAGCGCGATGTATGCGTTCAACCCGCAGCTGAGCGTGTATGCGCGCGTGGCCCGGGGCTTCCGCGGCCCGACCATCCAGGGCCGTTCGGCCGTGTTCAATGCCGATTTCACCACGGCGAACTCGGAAACCATCCTGTCCTGGGAAGCCGGCATCAAGAGCAGCCTGTGGGACAACCGCCTGCGCGTGAACGCCGCCGCGTTCACCTACGTGGTCAACGACATCCAGCTCAACGGCAACGATTCGGACGGCAACGGCGTGCTGTTCAACGCCGACAAGGCCAAGGCCTACGGTCTGGAAGCGGACATGGAGCTGCGCCCGATCCCGAACCTGGCCCTGAGCGCCGGTATCAGCCTGCTGCACAGCGAAATCCAGGACGACCGCGTGTACGCGCAGGTCTGCGCCCTCAACGGCGCCGTGGTCTGCACCGTGAATGACCCGACCATCAAGGTCGGTGCCAACACCTTCGCGCAGATCAACGGCAACCCGCTGCCGAACGCGCCGAAGTACAACATCAACCTGGCCGCGCGTTACGACATGCCGGTCAATGACAGCGATGTGTTCTTCGTGTCCACCGACTGGAACAAGCAGGGGTATACCAGCTTCGTGCTGTACGACTCGGCCGAGTTCAACTCCAAGGGCAGCTTCGAAGGCGGCCTGAAGCTGGGCTACTCCGCCAACTACGGTGCCTGGGAAGTGGCGCTGTTCGCGCGCAACATCACCAATGAGAAGAACCTCAAGGGTGTGATCGAGAACTACATGGCCGCGGTCTACAACGAACCGCGCACCGTGGGCGTTTCGCTCAACATGAACTGGTAAGTCACGCGATCACCGGTGCCGCATTGCTGCGGCGCCGGTGAGCCGGATCGATGAAAAACGCCCCGCTGATGCGGGGCGTTGTCGTTTCAGGCAGGGGGCAACAGCGCCGAGAGGATCGGCTCCAGCTGCGCCTGGCGCCAGCCCGCGAGCGCGGTCGGCCATTGGCGGCTTTCCAGATAGCTTTCCAGATGCTTGCGCGAGGCGAGCACGCCATCGGGCAGGCCGAGTTCCGCACCGCGCGCGCTGACGGCATCCTGCAGCCGCTTCAGGGCCTGCTTGTTGGCATCGTTGGCCGGCAGCGCCAGCGGTGCCTCGGCTTCATCGGCAAGCGGGGTGGTCAGCGCCTGCCACACCTGGGCGGCCAGTTTGCGCGGGGCCTTGGGGAAGCCTTCCATCAGCTTGGACAACGCCTCCACATCGGCCGGCGGGGTGCGGGCGAGCACGGCAGCCAGTTCATTGTCGAGCACCCAGCTGCGTGGCTTGTCGCTGGCGCGCGCCTGCACGTCGCGCCAGCGCAGCAGCCGCAGCAGGCGCAGCTGCGCAGCGGTGTCCATGAACTGTGCCGAGCGCATCGCCACGTGCGGCCAACGCTCTTCATCGTGTTCGACACTGGCGAGCAGGCGCTCGGCATCGTCCTGCAGCCACTGGCGGCGACCGAGTTCTGTCAGGCGCGCATCGAGGGTGTCGTGGATCTGGAACAGGTACTCCACGTCGTCGGCGGCGTACTCCAGCTGCGCGTCCGAAAGCGGGCGGCGCATCCAGTCCGAGCGGGTTTCGCCCTTGGTGAGGGTGACGCCGGTGACCGCGGTGACCAGTTTCTGGTAGCCCATGCCACCGCCGATGCCCGCCAGCGACGCACCGATCTGGGTGTCGAACAGCGGGCGCGGCAGCACGCCGCAGGCGACCTTGAAAGTGACCAGGTCTTCGCTGGCGCTGTGCATGATCTTGAGGATCGAGGTGTCGGCCAGCCACGGGGCCAGGGCCTCGTTCATGCCGGGGATGAGCGGGTCGATCAGCAGGACTTCATCACCGACGGCCATCTGCACCAGCGCCAGTTGCGGCCAATAGGTGCGTTCGCGGATGAACTCGGTGTCCAGGCCGATGCGGGTGGGGCGCTGGCGGTAGCGCTCGTCCAGTTCCGCCGGGGTTTTGATCCAGTAAGCCACGTGGGATTCCATGTACTGCAAAGGGGTGCTCAGGTCGGGGAGGATAGCCTAACCCTGTGCCACGGCCGGCATACCGCCGTGCGGTGATGAACGCCCGGGCCGTGGACGGTCGCCGCCCGGGACGGTGACGATTATGATGATCCCCTGTCCGCGCCTGCGGCATGCCACCTGGACCCTCATCGCGTCACGATGACACGCCCCAAGGAACCCCATTTGCGACCCTCAGGCACATTGCCGCTGCTGTTCACTGGCCTGTTGGGCCTGCTGGCCGCGTGTTCTCCCGCCCCGGCCCCCGCGCCGTCGGCAACGCCGGTCGCCAAGCCCGCCGCTGCACCGGCGACGACCAGCGCACCGGTTGCCCAGGTCACCATCGGGGGCGAGGACGCCGCTGAAACCGTGGAACGCTGGCAGGCGCCGGCACTGGCCCTTGGCGACGGCGACGTGACCCAGGCGCGCCGTGACGCGGCACGTGCCTTCGAGGAAGGTCGCCTGTACCGCACGGCCGAGGATGCGATTCCGATCTGGCTCGCGCTGCTCCAGCATGACCCCAAAGACCGTGCGGCCGAGACCGGCCTGAAACGTGCCCGGCAGCGGCTGCTGGAGGAGGCAGGCGCGTTGTTGGACCGCCCGCTCAAGCAGCGTGAGGCGCTTGCCCAGGCCAGTGAGATGGCCCTGGTGCTGCTCACGCTGGCACCGGATGATGCCAAGGTGCGTGAGCTGCAGTCGCGGGTGGAGATCGCCCAGCGTGTGGTGGCGTACAACCGTGCCGGTGAAGACGATCTGCGCGCGGACCGCATCGGCGAGGATGGCGACGGCGCGATCCCCAATTTCCGCGAGGCACTGGCGCTGGATGCGGACAACCCGCGCGCCCGGCAGGGCCTGGCCGCCGCCGAGAGCGCGCTGATCCGCCGTGCCGAGACCGCCGCGCGGGCCACCGATTTCGCCGCGGCCGGGACTTGGCTGGCCGAAGCGGCGAAGGTCCGCGATTCATCGATCACCATCGCCGATGCCTTCGAGCGCATCGAGAAAATCCGGTCGGATATCCTGCTGCGGCTGCGCAACGAAGGCCTGCGTGATCTGGCCACGCCGCAGGGGCTCAAGCCGGCCCGGCAGAAGCTGGAGGATGCGCTGCGCATCGCGTTGCCCGGCGACCCTGTCGTCGGCCAGCTGCGTGAGCGGATCGAACTGGTGACGCATTACGGCAGCTTCCGGCCGCGGCAGGTGTTCAGCGATGCGTTGCGCGATGGCGGCCGCGGGCCACAGATGATCGTGGTGCCGCACGGCGGTTTCCAGATGGGCGCGGCCGAGAATGAGCTCGGTGCGACCGATGCCGAAAAACCTTCGCATTACGTGCGTTTCGAACGTGGCTTCGCGATGTCGATCACGGAAGTGACCGTCGCCGATTTCCGCCGTTATGTGCAGGCCACCAAGACCCGCCCACGCGCCACGCGTCGCGGTCACTCGATCGTGTATGACGAGCGCAGCGGCAACTTCGTGCGCCGCAGCGGCGTGGACTGGCAGTCTGATTACAACGGCGCCGAGGCGATCGCCAATCTGCCGGTGATGCACGTCAGCGTGCGCGACGCCGAGAATTACGCCACGTGGCTGTCCGAGCAGACCGGGCGCTCCTACCGCCTGCCCAGCGAAGCCGAATTCGAGTACGCGCTGCGCGCGGGCAGCAGCGGCCGTTATCCATGGGGTGATGCGGGCACACCGCCAGCGCGTGCGGGCAATTTCACCGGGGCCGAGGATGTCTCGCCCTCCGGACGGCACTGGTACAACGCCTTCGTCGGCTACGGCGATGGGTATTGGGGCCCGGCCCCGGTGGCCAGCTTCGATCCCAACCCGTGGGGCCTGCACGACATTGCCGGCAACCTCAGCGAATGGGTGGCCGACTGCTGGCATGCCAGCTACCGGCGGGCACCGTCCGATGGCGTGGCCTGGTTCAACCCGGGCTGCCGGCAGCGCGTGATCCGCGGTGGCAACTGGGCCAATGCGCCGGCGCAGACCCGCGCGGCCTGGCGGCAATCGCAGGATTCGGACACCACCAGCGCACGGATCGGCTTCCGGCTGGTCCGAGGCATCTGAGGGATCACCCCGTCGTGGGGTGACGGGATTTCACCCGGCCCCCCGGCGCGCGTTCTAGGATTGGCACAGTGTCGGGCAGGGTGCCGCGGCCATCTCAGGAACCACGCGCATGCGCAACGATCCATTCGGCGGTCAGCAGCAGGGCCGCGCCCGGCGGCCAGGGCTGTTCGGCAACATCCGCTGGTGGGTGCTTCTGGCGTTTGCCGGCTATGCCGCGTTCTACTGGTTCTCCAACCGCGCCGTGGATCCCTACACCGGCGAGAGCGTGCTGATCGACAGCTCGCTCGATGCGACCCAGGAAAAGGCGCTGGGCCTGCAGGCCTACCAGGAGATCCTGGCGCAGGAGCGACCGCTGGATCCCAGTGCGCCGCAGTCGCGCGAAATCCAGGCGATCGCCCAGCGCCTGATCGCCAAGGTGGACGTGGTGGAAACCGCGCTCGCCGAAGAGCATGGCCTGAAACCTGCACATTTCGCGCGTGATTTCGAATGGGAGGTCAACGTGATCCCCTCCGATCAGGCCAATGCCTTCTGCCTGCCGGGCGGCAAGATGGCGGTCTACACCGGGTTGATTCCAGTCGCGCGTACGGTGGATGCGATGGCGGTGGTGATGGGCCATGAAATCGCGCACGCCTTATTGCGGCATGGCGCCCAGCGCATGGCCCAGCAGAAGATGACCCAGATCGGGCAGATGGCTGGTGCCGCCAGCGGCATGGACCCGCAGCAACAGCAGATGATGATGTCGACGATGGGCTACGGCTACCTGCTGCCGTACGCGCGCAGCCATGAAACCCAGGCCGATGAAGTGGGCCTGATGCTGGCCGCGGCGGCCTGCTTCGATCCGCAGGAAGCGATTCCGCTGTGGGAGCGGATGGGGCAGGCCAGTGGTGGGCAATCGACCTCGGAATTCGCGTCCACGCATCCCAACCCGGGCACGCGCATCCAGAACCTGCAGGCGTTGATGCCCAAGGCGATGGAGTACCGGCAGAAATTCTGCGAAAGCGCAGGGCGTTGAAGGCGAACCGCAGCGGCCTGGGTCCGCCGGATCAGCGCGCCGGCTCGTTGACCGTTACGTCGATCACGCCTTCCTGCACGCGTGCCTTGAGCGTGTCGCCCGGGCGCACCTGCAACGGCGAACGCACCAGACTGCCATCGTCCTCGCGGGTCAGGATCGCGTAACCACGCGCGACGGTGGCCAGCGGGCTCACTGCCTCCATCGAACGGGCGAGCGCACGCAGGCGCAGGGCGTCGCGCTGCAGCTGGCGACCGATCGCACTGTCCGCACGCGGCTGCAGGCGTTGCAGGCGCTCACGCAGGGCATCCAGCCGGCGCTGCGGATGACCGCTGCGCAGCACGGCCGCCGCGTGGCGCAGGTGGGCCAGACGGCCCTGATGCTGTGTGGACCACGCTGCGTGCAGGCGGCGCGCGACGTCCTGCTGGCGACGCTGCAACAGCTGCAGGCGCGACTGCGGGCTCTGCGCGTTGAGGCGGAGCAGGGCACGGTCCGCGCGCTGCATGGCCTGCCCCACGCTGTGCCGCTGCAGCTGCGCCAGACGCGCATCCAGGCGACGCACACGCAGCAGCAGGTCACGCTGATCAGGCACCAGCAGTTCGGCCGCGACCGACGGCGTCGGCGCGCGCAGATCGGCGGCGAAGTCGGCCAGGCTGAAGTCGGTTTCGTGCCCCACGGCAGACACCACCGGGGTCTGGCTGGCCGCGATCGCGCGGGTCAGCTGCTCATCGTTGAAGGCCCAGAGATCCTCCATCGAGCCGCCACCGCGGGTCAGCAGGATCACGTCATAGCGGCCGCTGGCATCGGCGCCACGCAGCAGCGAGGTGATCTGCGCGGCAGCGCTGTCGCCCTGCACCAGGCTGGGCAGCAGATCGACCTCGAGCATCGGGAAACGCCGTTCAAGCACGCTGAGCACGTCGCGCACCGCCGCGCCGGTGGGCGAGGTGATCACTGCCAGACGACGCACATGCGCCGGCAGCGGTCGTTTGCGCTCCGGCGCGAACAGGCCCTCGGCCTCCAGGCGCGCCTTGAGCTGCTCGAAGGCGCGCCGCAGGGCGCCTTCGCCGGCTTCCTCCATGTGGTCGAGCACCATCTGGTACTCACCGCGTGCTTCGTACAGCGTCAACCGGCCACGGGCGAGCACGCGCATGCCTTCGCGCGGCACGAACTTCAGCCACTGGCTCTTGGGCTTGAACAACGCGGCGCGGATCTGCGAGCGCGCGTCCTTCAGCGTGAAATACAGATGGCCCGAGGCCGGGCGCGTCACGCTGCCCAGTTCGGCCTCCACCCAGATCAGCGGGAACGCGCCTTCCAGCAGGTCGCGGGCCAGGATGTTGAGCTGGCTGGGCGTGAGAATCTGCGCGCTGCGGTCCATGGAGGAGTCAGGCCAAACGGTACGAACGGGGGGCCATGGTCGCACGTCGGCGGCGTTGCTTCATCCCGCAGTGGTGCGGTCGGCGTGCTGCTGCAGCGCCCAGGCGACATGCTCGCGCACGATGGCTGAAGGATGCTCACGTCGTGCCTGCAGCGCGGCCAGTGTCTCGGCGTGGCTGGGGGCATTGCCCAGCGCCACGGCAATGTTGCGCAGCCAGCGTTCATGTCCGCTGCGGCGGATCGGGCTGCCCTCGGTGCGGCGCAGGAACTCGTCTTCTTCCCAAGCGAACAGCTGGGCGAGCGAGGCGGTGTCCAGATCGTTGCGCGCGCGGAAATCCGGCTCGTCGGTGCGCTTGGCGAACTTGTTCCAGGGGCAGACCAGCTGGCAGTCGTCGCAGCCGTAAATGCGGTTGCCCATCGCCGTGCGCATGTCCTCGGGAATCGCGCCGTCGTGTTCAATGGTGAGGTAGGAGATGCAGCGGCGTGCATCCAGGCGGTGCGGGGCGATGATCGCCTGGGTCGGGCAGACATCGATGCAGCGCGTGCAGGTGCCGCAGTGTGCGGTGGCCGGTGTATCCACCGGCAGCGGCAGGTCGACGTAGATTTCGCCGATGAAGAACCACGAGCCGCCCTGTTTGTCGATCAGGCAGGTGTGCTTGCCGATCCAGCCCAGCCCGGCATTACGGGCGAGCGCGCGCTCCAGCACCGGGGCCGAATCAACGAACACGCGGTAGCCGAACGGCCCGATCTCCGCGGCGATGCTGTCGGCGAACTTCTGCAGCCGGTTGCGCATCAGCTTGTGGTAATCGCGGCCCAGCGCATAGCGCGCCACGTAGGCGCGGTCGCCATCGTGCAGGGTGGCCCAGGCTTCGGCGTCGTCCTTGTGGCCGTAATCCATGCCGACCGAGATCACCCGCACCGTGCCCGGCAGCAGTTCATCCGGCCGTGCGCGCAGCGTGCCGTGGCGCGCCATCCACTCCATCGTGCCGTACAGGCCCTTGCCCAGCCAATCGGCCAGGTGCGCCTCGTCTTCGCGCAGATCGATGCCGGACACGCCGCAGCGCTGGAAGCCGTGCACGCCCGCGATCGCACGGATGCGGTCGGCGGCACGGGCCAGATGGACGGGGGCGGGCAGGGGAACGGCGGACATGGCCTGGGCGGAAACGGAGCCTGGGAAGGGCGCGGCAAGGCTGCGCCTGGGCGACAAGTATAGAATCCCGGCATGCCCGAGCTTGCTGAACTGTTCGATATCGCCGCTGCGCGCCGCCTGGATGCGCAGGCCAGTGCCCTGCTGGGCGATGGCGGTGCCTCGCTGATGGAACAGGCCGGCCAGGCCGCCTGGCATTGCCTGCTGGAGCGCTGGCCGCAGGCGCAGCGCATCGGTGTGGTGGTGGGGGGCGGCAACAACGGCGGCGATGGCTACGTGCTGGCCCGTCTGGCCCGTGAAGCCGGCCGCCCGGTGACGGTGCTGCGGCTGGACACCGATGCGCCGGCTACACCGTTGTCGCAGCGGGCCGAGCAGGCGTTCCTCGCCGCCGGCGGTGCGGTGGCGCGCTTCGATGGCGTTCTCCCGCCGATGGACCTGCTGGTGGACGCGCTGTTCGGCATCGGTCTGAACCGCGCGCCGGCCGGTGCCGCGGTGGATCTGATCACGGCCATCAACGGCGCTGGGGTGCCGGTGCTGGCGCTGGACGTGCCCAGCGGCGTGGATGCACGCACCGGTCACGTGCCCGGCGTTGCCATCCGTGCCACGGTCACCCTGCAGTTCATCGTGCGCCACCAGGGGCTGTATACCGGCGCAGCGCTGGAGCATGTCGGCGGTCGCCGCCTGGCCGCGCTGGATCTGCCTGCCGACGCTGGCGAAGGCGTGCAGCACAGCGCCGAGTGCTGGCAGCAACCGCGCCTGCGCGCGCAGCTGCCGGCGCGCCGCGCCAATACCCACAAGGGCGAATCCGGCCACGTGCTGTGCGTGGGCGGCAACCTCGGCAGCGGGGGCGCGGTGATGCTGGCCAGTGAATCGGCGTTGCGCGCCGGCGCAGGGCTGGTCAGTGTGGCGACCCAGTCACCGCATGTCGCCCCGCTGCTGGCGCGCCTGCCCGAAGCGATGGTGCATGCCGTACAGGACGCGCAGGAGCTGCAGGCCCTGCTGCCGCGTGCCGGTGTGATCGCGATCGGGCCAGGCCTGGGCCAGGACGACTGGGCGCACGAACTGTGGCGGCAGGTGCTGGCCAGCGGCAAGCCGCTGGTGATCGATGCCGACGCCCTGAACCTGCTGGCCAAGGCGCCGCAGCCGCTCCATGACGCGATCCTGACCCCGCACCCGGGCGAGGCCGCGCGCCTGCTCGGGCTGAGCACCACGCAGGTGCAGGCCGACCGTTTCACGGCGGCCAAAGCGCTGGCCGAGCGTTTCCACGCGGTGGTGGTGCTCAAGGGCGCCGGCACCGTGGTCGCTGCGCCCGATGCGCTGCCGCGGGTGATGGCCGCCGGCAATCCAGGCATGGCCGTGGGTGGCATGGGCGACCTGCTCACCGGCATCATTGCCGCCCTGCGTGCGCAGGGGCTGGGCGCTTTCGATGCCGCCAGCACCGGCGCATTGCTGCACAGCCTGGCCGGCGATGCCGCCGCCAGTGACGGCCAGCGGGGCCTGTTTCCCACCGATCTGCTGGCGCCGCTGCGCCGGCTGGTCAATCCGGACGGTTGAACATGATCGAGTTTTTCCTCGCGCAGACCGAAGACACCGACCTGCTCGGGCAATGGCTGGCCGCGACCCGGCCGCCACAGGCGGTGATGCAGCTGCAGGGCGACCTGGGCGCCGGCAAATCCACCCTGGCCCGCGCACTGCTGCGCGCGCTGGGCGTGCAGGGGGCGATCCGCAGCCCGACCTACACCCTGGTGGAGCGCTACCCGCTGGCCGACGGCCACGAGGCCTGGCACCTGGATCTGTACCGGATCGGCAACGCGCAGGAGCTGGATTTCCTCGGGCTGGACGAAGGCAGCGCCTCGCTGTGGCTGGTCGAATGGCCCGAGCGCGGTGCCGGTGCATTGCCGCCGACGGACCTCGAAGTGGCGCTGGATATCCAGGGCCAGGGGCGTCGCGCCCGGCTCACCGCCACCAGTCCGGCCGGTCGTGAATGGCTCGCACGGCTGCCCCAAGGGGGTGACTTGCAGGCCCTTTCTGTCGGCTGACACTAGGAAACACCGGCAGGTTACGGATTATTAAGGGAAAAGGAGTTGCATTTCATTCAGCGCGGTGATTGAATCCAGACCCATGCCAATGGGGAAATCACTCGCCGCCCTCTGCACTGCCGTCGGACTCTGTCTGGCGAGCGCGCTGTCGTGGGCGGGCGAAGTCCGCCAGGTGGCCGTGGAGACCGGTGCGACCGGGACCCGTGCGGAGATTTCGCTGGCCGGCAGCGGGGGCTACAAGACCCTGTCGCTGGCCGGTCCGAACCGGCTGGTGGTGGATTTCCCGGATTCCAGCGCGATCCGCAACCTCAAACTGCCTGCGCCCAAGGGCGTGGTGACTGCTGTCCGCACCGGGCAGCCGGTGCCGGGCACGTTCCGCGTGGTGTTCGACCTGGCCGAATCGGTCGCTCCGTTCCGCCCGCAGATGATCAAGCAGGGCGACGAGTCGCGCTTGGTGATCGAGTGGCCGGGCGATGCGCCGGCCGCGACCACCGTTGCCAGTGCGCCCGCGCCCACCCCGGCCGCAGCGCCTTCGCCCACGCCAGCGGCTTCGACGCCGGCCGCCGCGCCGGCACCGACCGCCGCCCAGACGGCACAGGCACGCAGCGATGCAGCGCGCGCCACCGCCTTGCTGACCGCGTCGGTGCGCCAGCAGGCCAGCGCCACGGTCGCCACCTCGGCGCCGGGCCCGGCTGCCGCGACGGCCACCACGGTCAACGTCGCTGCCGCAGGGACCGCCAACGCGGCTAGCAACAGCGCCTCGCCGGCCGCGATCCTGGCCGGTCAGTCGACCCCGGCGGTCGTGGCCAGTGCGCCGGTTCCGACGCCCGCGCCGACCCCTGCGCTGCAGGACAACCCGCGTCCTGCCATGCCCAGCGATGCTTCGCGCGTGAAGATGCGCGCCGGCATGCGTCCGTTGGTGATCGCGATCGACCCCGGCCATGGCGGCCAGGATCCCGGCGCGGTCGGCCCAACCGGCAAGCGCGAAAAAGACATCACCCTGGCGGTGGCCCGTGAACTGGCCCGCCAGATCAACGCGACGCCCGGGCTGAAGGCCTACCTGACCCGCGACAGCGACGTGTTCATTCCGCTGCCGATGCGCGCGCAGAAGGCGCGTGCGGCCAAGGCCGACATGTTCATCTCGATCCACGCCGATGCCGCCGAGAACCGGGCAGCAACCGGCTCGTCGGTGTACGTGCTCTCCACCAAGGGCGCCTCCTCGCAGCGAGCGCGCTGGCTGGCCGACAAGGAAAACGCCGCCGATCTGGTCGGTGGCGTGCGCCTGCAGCAGACCGAAGGCACCCTGGCCAACGTGCTGCTGGATCTGGCCCAGAGCGGTTACATGAAGGCCTCCGAAGACGCGGCCGGGCATGTGCTGGGCGGCCTGAAGCGGATCGGCAAGAACCACAAGCCCAACATCGAACGTGCGAACTTCGCGGTGCTGCGCACCTCGGACATGCCGGCGATGCTGGTCGAAACCGCCTTCATCTCCAACCCCGATGAAGAGCGCCGCCTGATCGATCCGGCCTACCAGCGCCAGATCGCCGGCGCAGTGCTGGACGGTGTGCATACCTTCTTCAGCCGTCAGCCGCCGCCGGGCACCCTGTATGCCGCGCGCGCCCAGGCTGAAATCGATGCCGCCAGCACCGTGGCGGGCGGCAGCAAGTAACCCCTCCGGGCTGCACCGCCCGGCGCACGCTATCATCACGGGATGACGTCCGTTTCCCGAATTCCCACCGCTGCCACGCCTGCCATCTCCCTTGCCCGGAGGTGCGCATGAGCATCCGCCAACTCCCTGAGATCCTGATCAACCAGATCGCCGCGGGCGAAGTGGTCGAACGCCCTGCGTCCGTGGTCAAGGAACTGGTCGAAAACGCGCTGGACGCCGGCGCCACCCGGGTGGATATCGACCTGGAAGAGGGCGGTGTGCGGCTGATCCGCATCCGCGACGACGGCGGTGGCATCGCCCCGGAAGATCTGCCGTTGGCGGTGTCGCGGCATGCAACCAGCAAGATCGCCAGCCTGGACGATCTGGAATCGGTGGCCACGCTCGGCTTCCGCGGCGAAGCGCTGCCGTCGATCGCCTCGGTCAGCCGCTTCACCCTGAGCTCGCGCCGCGCCATCGACGAGCACGGTTCGGCCCTGCATATCGAGGGCGGCCGGCTGGGCGAAGTCACCCCGCGCGCGCAGGCGCCCGGCACCACGGTGGAAGTGCGCGAGCTCTTCTACAACGTGCCGGCGCGCCGCAAGTTCCTGCGCGCCGAGCGCACCGAGCTGGGTCATATCGAAGAGTGGCTGCGCTCGCTCGCGCTGGCGCGCCCGGATGTCGAACTGCGCGTGTCGCACAACGGCAAGCCCTCGCGCCGTTATAAGCCCGGGGATCTGTACTCGGATGCGCGCCTGGGCGAAACGCTGGGCGAAGACTTCGCCAACCAGGCACTGCGCGTGGATCACAGCGGTGCCGGCCTGCGTCTGCACGGCTGGATCGCGCAGCCGCATTATTCGCGGGCCAGCACCGATCAGCAGTACCTGTACGTCAACGGCCGCTCGGTGCGCGACCGCAGCGTTGCCCATGCGGTGAAGATGGCCTACGGCGATGTGCTGTTCCACGGTCGTCAGCCCGCGTACGTGCTGTTCCTGGAACTCGACCCGACCCGCGTCGATGTCAACGTGCATCCGGCCAAGCATGAAGTGCGCTTCCGCGACTCGCGCCTGATCCACGATTTCGTCTACCGCACGCTCAAGGAAGCGCTGGCCGAAACCCGTGCCGGCATGACCGCGGCCGGCCCCCAGGTGCATGCCACCGAGAGTGCCGCCACGGCGGCCCCCGCTTACGGGCTGCCGACGTCGGGCAGTACCGGCGATGCACTCGCCGGCAACGGCGCTGGCGGTGGCATGGGCGGCGACTGGCGCCCGCAGCAATCACCGTTGGGGTTGCGTGTGGCCGATGCGCCATCCGCCTACGCAGCGCTGTATGGCGCGCCGGGCGGTACCGCAGCGGCCAGCAGCCTGCCGCCGATGCCGACTGAAAACGGCCTGCCGGTGACCGCGGCCGACAGTGGCGTGCCACCGCTGGGCTATGCGATTGCCCAGTTGCATGGCATCTACATCCTGGCCGAGAACGCCGAAGGCCTGATCGTGGTGGACATGCACGCCGCACACGAGCGCATCGGTTACGAGCGGCTGAAAACCGCACATGACGGCATGGGCCTGCATGCGCAGCCGCTGCTGGTGCCGATCACCCTGGCGGTGGGCGAACGCGATGCCGACACTGCCGAGCGCGAGGCGGACACCTTGACCTCGCTGGGCTTTGAGATCACCCGCGCCGGCCCCGGTTCACTGCACGTACGCAGCATTCCGGCGTTGCTGGCCAATGCCGAACCCGAAGCGCTGCTGCGCGACGTGCTCACCGACCTGCGTGAGCATGGGCAGAGCCGACGCATTGCCAGTGCCCGCGACGAACTGCTGTCCACCATGGCCTGCCACGGCGCGGTGCGCGCCAACCGGCGCCTGACCGTGCCGGAAATGAACGGCCTGCTGCGCGACATGGAAATCACCGAACGCTCGGGTCAGTGCAATCACGGCCGACCGACCTGGGCCCGTTTTTCGCTGGCGGAAATCGACCGCTGGTTCCTGCGTGGACGCTGAGAGGAAGGTCATGGGGAAGCACTGGGGAGTGTGGGCGACTGCGTTGCTGCTGGCAGTGAGTATCTCGGGGTGTGGCGAAAAGAACGAGGCAGCACCGGCGAAGGTCGCGATCGATCCGGCCTTCGAGGCCGAACAACAGCAGTGGCGCCAACAGCGCTACGAAGCGCTGCACGCCGCCGATGGCTGGACCAGCCTGGTTGGCCTGCACTGGCTGGAGTACAAGGCGCACTACATCGGGCGTGGGCCGGGCAGCGGCATCCGCCTGGCGGTCGGCCCGGACAAGCTCGGCATGGTCGCGCGCGAGGGCAGCACCGTCTGGTTCACGCCGGAGCGTGGCGTGCCGATGCGCGTGGAGGGCAAGCCGGTCACCGGCCGCATCCGCTTCTTCAGCGATCGCGATCCAACGCCGACCGTCATCGCCTTCGATGACGACAAGGGCCGGCTCAGCCTGATCCATCGCGGTGAGCGCTTCGCGCTGCGGGTCAAGCACGCCGATGCCCCCTCGCGGACGAACTTCACCGGCCTGACGTACTGGCCGGGTGGCCCGTCGTGGCGCATCACCGCGCGCTTCGTGCCACATCCGGCCGGCAAGACGCTGCCGATCGTGGACATCACCGGGCTGACCACGAACATGCCCAATGCCGGCACGCTGGAATTCGAACGCGACGGCCACACTTGGCGGCTGGAGGCGATCGGCGAGCCTGGGCGCGAGCTGTTCGTGATCTTCGGCGATCGCACCAGCGGCCACGGCAGCTATCCGGCTGGCCGCTATCTCGATCTGCCCGCGCCCGACGCGCAGGGCCGGGTGGTGATCGATTTCAATCACGCCTACAACCCGCCGTGCGCGTTCACGCCGTTCGCGACCTGTCCACTGACACCCCCTGAAAACCGCCTGGACCTGCGTGTGGACGCAGGTGAGCAGGCGTACCACGCCCCTGAAGGAGAGGCTTGATGATCTCGATGTTGTCGCGTGTCGTATCCCCGTTGCTGATCGCTGCGAGCCTGTTGGTCGGTACGGGAAGCGCCGAAGCGCGCCCGGCGGCGCCGAGCGCGCCGACAGCGGCCAAGGCCACCCCGCCGGTCCCGCTGCTGTGGAAGGTCACCGGCCCGGGCGACAGCCGCCTGTATCTGCTGGGCTCGTTCCATCTCCTGCAGCCCACCGATTATCCGCTCTCTGCTGATGTCGATCAGGCGTTCACCGCCTCCCAGCGAGTGGTGTTCGAGCTGTCGCCGCAGGACATGGAATCGCCGCAGCTGGCGCAGAAAATGGTGCAGGCCGCGATGCGCACCGATGGCTCGGAGCTGAAACGCGACCTGGACGCCGCGACCTGGACCAAGCTGCAGGCCTATGCGCAGGAGAACAAGCTGCCGCTGGCCCAACTGCAGGGCATGAAGCCGTGGTTCGTCGGCCTGACCATCACCCTGAGCCAGTTCACCAAGATGGGCCTGGACCCGGCGCTTGGGCTGGATCGCCATTTCATGACCCGCGCCGCCAGCGCCGGCAAGGCCACCGCCGGGCTGGAAGACATCGACACCCAGATCGCCGTGCTGTCGGGGATGTCGGCCAAGGAGCAGCAGCAGATGGTCGCCGAGGCGCTTGAGCAGGCCGGCAAGGGCGACGAGATGGGCCGCAAGCTGCATGACGCCTGGCGCCGCGGCGACGACACGCTGCTGTGGACCTCGATGGCCACCGAAATGCGCGGCCAGTACCCGCAGCTGTACAAGCGCATCAACACCGACCGCAACGATGCCTGGGTGCCCAAGCTGCAGCAGCATCTGCAGGCCGGGCAGGGCGGCACGATGGTGGTGGTGGGCACGTTGCACCTGCTCGGCAACGACGGTGTGGTCGAAAAGCTGCGTGCCAAGGGCTACAAGGTGGAGCGCGTCTGCACCGGCTGCGCCAAGCCCAAGCGCTGATGCGCGCGGCTGGAGGGCGATAGGGTCGACCGGATGGGGTCGACGACGTCGCCGGTCCCTGAAACGAGAAAAGGCGCGGCCCGAGGGCTGCGCCTTTTTCTTGGTTGCGCCGAGCGGGGGCTCAGCGGCGGGTCTTGCCTGCGCCCGGTGCCGGCGTTTCCGGCTTCTTGCCGGTACCCGTACCCGTGCCAGTGCCACCCGGACGGCCACCGAAGCCGCCGCCCATGTTGCGCTGGAAATCCTGCCACATCTCCATGTTGCGCTCGGTCAGCTGGTTCATCATCGCCCAGGGGGTCTGGCCGAGGAGATTGCCCATCTGCTGGCGGAACTGCTGCTGCTGGTCCAGGAAGACCTGCATGCTGCGCTCCAGATAGTTGCCCATGAAGCCCTGCAGCGAGTCGCCATAGAAGCGGATCAGCTGGCTGAGCAGCTGGGTGGACAGCATCGGTTCGCCGTCCTGCTCCTGGTCGGCGATGATCTGCAGCAGCACCGAGCGGGTCAGGTCATCGCCGCTCTTGGCGTCACGCACCTCGAAGTCCTCACCGTCCAGGATCAGCTGGCGCACATCCTCTATGGTGATGTAGCTGGAGATTTCCGTGTCGTAGAGCCGGCGGTTCGGATACTTCTTGATAATGCGGGTCGCAGCCATGAAGCAGTCACTCATCACAGTAGGCGCGCAGCATGGCGCAGTGCAGCAGCCTATGCAACCGCCATAGGTAGCAAGGGGCCGCATTTATGTTGCGCAACATGGAGTGCAGCAATTTCGGCCCTTACCACCCCATGTGGTGGCCGCCGTTGATATCCAGATTGGAGCCGGTGATCCAGGACGCTTCCTCGTTGACCAGGAAGGCCACTGCGTAGGCGATTTCCTCCGGCTTGCCGAGGCGGCCGGTGGGGATGTCGGCGATGATCTTGGCGCGCACTTCGTCCGGCACGGCCATCACCATGTCGGTGGCCACGTAGCCCGGCGAAATCGTATTCACGGTGATGCCGAAGCCGGCATTCTCACGCGCCAGCGAAATGGTGAAGCCGTGCATGCCGGCTTTGGCCGCGGCGTAGTTGGCCTGGCCGTACTGGCCCTTCAGGCCGTTGATCGAGCTGATCTGGATGACCCGGCCCCAGCCGCGGCGGCGCATGCCCTCGATGACCGGACGGGTGACGTTGAACACCGAATTGAGGTTGGTGTTGATCACGTCGTGCCACTGGTCCGCGCGCATGCGGTGGAAGGTGGTGTCGCGGGTGATGCCGGCGTTGTTGATCAGGATCTCGACCGGGCCCAGCGCCGCTTCGACCGCCTGCACCATGCTTTCGGCGGTGCCGGGGTCGGACACATCGCCCGGGAAAATCGCTACGTCGCAGCCGCGCGCCAGCATCTTCTCGCGCCAGGCCCTGGCTTTGGCTTCGTCACGGTAGTTGGTGGCGACCCGATGGCCCTGGTCGGCCAGGCGTTGGCAGATGGCAGTACCGATACCGCCGGTACCACCGGTGACCAGTGCGACGCGAGATGTCATGAGCAGCTACTCCGAAAGGCAGGGCCAACAAGGGGGAAAGCGATTCTGCAACATCAGGGGGCAAAAGGGGCAGCCTCGCCAGCGGCGTGCAGGGTGGAAATGTCGCCAGGTGGCAACCGGGCCGGATCGAAGCCGGCGGCGGCCTGCTGAAGCCACCCGCCCACATCATCGCCCTCCGCACCGATCGATGGCGCCTGGCCCAGCTGCGCCCATGCCCGGCGCAGGGCCGGCAGCGGCCGGGCCGGATCCACCGGCAGCGCCGCCTCGGACTTGGAGAGCTTGCGCCCGTCCGGGCCGAGCAGGAGCGGCAGATGCAGATAGCGCGGTGTCGGCAAACCCAGCGCCTGCTGCAGCAGGATCTGGCGCGGTGTGGAATCGAGCAGGTCCGCCCCACGCACCACATCGGTCACCTGCTGCGCGCCATCGTCGACCACGACCGCCAGCTGGTAGGCCCAATAGCCGTCGGCGCGGCGCAGCACGAAGTCGCCAACCTCGGCGTGCACGTCCTGCACGATGCGGCCCTGCAATCCGTCATCGAACCCCACCACACTGCCGGGCGGCACCCGCAGCCGCACGGCAGGCTGCGCACGCTCGGCACGGGCCACGCAGTGGTGATGGATGCCGCCCTGCGCGGCCAGCTCGCTGCGGCTGCAATGGCAGGCAAACGCCTTGCCCTCGCGCAGCAGCCGGTCCAGCGCCGCCTGATACACCGCATCGCGCTGGCTCTGATGCACGACCGGCCCGTCACTGGTCAGGCCGAATGCCGCCAATGTGGCCAGTTGGCCGCTGACCGCGCCCGGCACAGTTCGAGGAGGATCGACGTCTTCCACCCGCACCAGCCAGCGGCCGCCCGCGTGCCGCGCGAGCAGCCAGCTGCCCAGCGCGGCCAGCAGCGAGCCGGGGTGCAGAGGGCCGGTAGGCGAGGGCGCAAATCGGCCGCAGTAGGGGGGCATGGACATGAACTATGAATCGTCGGTCAGTTTGCGACTTGAATTCAAGCTGAAGTCACCGCAGATTTGCATTCATCAACCTCCCATGAGCGTCCTTTTCCCATGTTCAGTCGCATTGCTCTCTTCCTGCTGACCAACTTTGCGGTGCTGATCCTGGCCGGCATCGTGATGTCGGTACTGGGCGTCAATCCCAACCAGATGAGCGGCCTGCTGGTCTTCGCGGCCATCTTCGGTTTCGGCGGCTCGTTCATCTCGCTGCTGCTGTCCAAGTTCATGGCCAAGCGTTCCACCGGCGCCGTCGTGATCACCGAGCCGCGCAACCCCACCGAACGCTGGTTGCTGGCCACCGTCGAGCGCCAGGCCCGCGAAGCCGGCATCGGCATGCCCGAAGTGGCCGTGTACGAAGGCCCGGAAATCAACGCCTTCGCCACGGGCGCCAACCGCAACAAGGCCCTGGTCGCCGTCTCCACCGGCCTGCTGCACAACATGAGCGAAGACGAAGCCGAAGCCGTGCTCGGCCATGAAATCGCCCACGTCGCCAACGGTGACATGATCACCATGGCCCTGCTGCAGGGCGTGCTCAACACCTTCGTGATCGTCCTGGCCCGCATCGTCGGCGGCTTCATCGACAGCGCCCTGTCCGGCAACCGCGAAGGCGGCGGCCGCGGCTTTGCGTACTACATCATCGTGTTTGTCCTGGAAATGGTGTTCGGCCTGTTCGCCACCATGATCTCCATGTGGTTCTCCCGTCACCGCGAATTCCGCGCCGACGCCGGTGGCGCCCACCTGGCCGGCCGCCAGAAGATGATCGCCGCCCTCGAGCGCCTCAAGGTCAACCACGGCCAAAGCACCCTGCCGACCCAGATCGCCGCCTTCGGCATCGCCGGCGGCGCCGCCAAGAAGCTGTTCATGAGCCACCCCCCGCTGGACGAGCGCATCGCCGCCCTGCGCGCCGCCAACAACACCGTGGTGTAACCCACACCGCAGTGCGCAGAGCAGAACGCCCGGCTCCCGCCGGGCGTTTTTTGTTGGGCGGGCGCCCGCGACCAAAAAATGTCAGTGCCGTCCAGTAGATGTCAGGAGCGTTGAGCTCTCCCATCCGCCACATCGAGATCTGTCGAGAGGCCGGTGGGCAGCCTGGGCCAAGACCGTCAGGGCGCCATGGATGGCGCCCACGAGCCCCCAGGGATGGGTTTACGGCGCGTCTTGGCCCAGGCTACCCACCGGCCTCTCGCCCTCAGCAATGGAAGCGCTGCCGCTGCCGCTGCCGCTGCCGTTGCCGTTACCGTTGCCAGCATTCAACAGCAGCCGGCCAGCGGTCGACACTACCGAAGCACGACGAGCCAGGCTCGCTATGACGCGTCCAGAACGGCGCACGATGACAGCCCACAAACAACAACGGCGCCCGAAGGCGCCGTCATCATGCAGATCAGATCCAGCCCGATCAGAACTTCGCGTCGAACTCCGCCGCGTAGCCCGTATTGACCAGCACCTTCTGCAGCGCATCGCTGATCTTCACATTGCCAGCCACGATCTGCTGGGTCTCCGGACCGCGGCTGTCCATACGGGCCGGGGTCGCACCCTTGAAATCGCACACACGGCCACCGGCCTCACGGACCAGCAGCACACCGGCGGCGATGTCCCAGGCCTTCACACCGGCCTCGAAGTACGCATCGGCACGGCCACAGGCCACATAGGCCAGATCCAGCGCCGCCGAACCCGTGCGGCGCACGTCTTCGGCCTGCACCAGCAGCGCGTCCACCGCCTTCAGCTGCGCGCTCGTGCGCTGACGCTCACGCGGTGCAAAACCGGTATGGATCATCGCGCCGCCCAGATCCTTGCGCTCGGCAATCCGGATACGGCGGTCATTGAACACCGCGCCCGCACCACGGCTGGCGGTGAACAACTCATTGCGGAGCGGATCGAAGATCACCGCGTCGATCGGCTCACCGTTCTCGACCAGGGCGATGGACACGCAGTAGTGCGGGAAGCCGCGCAGGTAGTTGCTGGTGCCGTCCAGCGGATCGATGACCCACATGTAACGGTTGACCGACTGCACGCCACCTTCCTCACCCATGATCCCGTACTCGGGATAGGCGCGCTTGAGTTCCTTGACGATGACCTTTTCCGCATCTGCATCGACTTCACTGGCATAGTCCATGCGGCCCTTCTGCACGACGTTCAACGCCTCGAGCTTGTTGATGTTGCGCAACAGGACGTTGCCGGCGAGGCGGGCGGCCTTGACCATGACGGTGACGGCGGGTTTCTGCATGGCGAAAAGCTCCCGTAAAGGCAGAGTAGGGGTTTGGCGGGGGAAAAGAGCGGTCCCGGCGCAGAGGCCGGTCGCACAGTTTACCATTTGTCGCTGTCCTGCTCGCATCTGGCCTGTTCATGTCCGTTCAAACCGCTCCCGCCCGCATCCGCTTCGTCCTGGTCGGCACCCAGCACCCCGGAAACATGGGGGCGGCCGCACGTGCCATGAAAACCATGGGCCTGGGCCGCCTGGTCCTGGTCGCCCCGGAAAAACCGCTGGATGAAGAGGCCTTCCGCCGCTCGGCCGGTGCCGAAGACGTCCTCGGCGACGCGCCGGTCGTGGCGACCCTGGCCGAGGCCGTGGCCGACTGCCGCTTCGTGCTGGGCTGTACCGCCCGCTCGCGCCGGGTCCAGCTGGAAGAACTGCTGCCGGCCGTGGCCGCCCAGCGCGTGCTGGCCAAGGCGGCCGAGCCGGCCGAAGTGGCCTTCGTGTTCGGCCGTGAACGCACCGGCCTGACCAACGAAGAGCTGCAGCTCTGCCACGCCGCCGTGCATATTCCGTCCAACCCGGACTTCAGTTCATTGAACCTGGCCGCCGCCGTCCAGGTGCTGGCCTATGAAGTGCGCATGGCCATTCTCGGCGCGGCCGATGCCCCCGCCGCCATGCCGGCCGACCCCGGCTTCGGCGAAGCGCCGGCCAGCCATGCCCAGGTGGAAGGCCTGTTCGGCCAGCTGGGTGACACCTTGGATGAGATCGATTTCCACAAGGGCCGTGCCCCCGAATCGGCGATGCGCAAGCTGCGCCGCCTGTTCCTGCGTACCGAGCTGAGCGAGCAGGAAGTGCGGCTGCTGCGCGGCATTCTGTCCGACGCACAGCGCATGGCGAGATTGGCGACAAATAAGCCCCTGTAAGCCGACGCAGTTCTCACTTTTTCGGGTAGTCTGTCTCGATTCCTTGGGGGGAGTGATGGGCTTGTCGGGACTGCGAAGGCTGCTGCAGAGCGTATTGCTGTGTCTGGCCATCGCCGCGACGACGGGGTCGGCCTGGGCCGGTCCCGCCCACGAACTGGTGCTGGGAAGGATCAGCGACGACCCGAAGTCTCACTATGCACAGCTGCAGCCCCTGCTGGATTATGTGATCCCGCGCATGCGCGATGTCGGCATTACCGAAGGCCGCATCCTGATGGCGCGGGACGCCCAGCAGATGGGCAGCTATCTGCGCCGCGGCCGGGTCGACTGGGTCACTGAAACCTCCGGCACCGCCGTCGCGCTGGGCCTGCGCAGCGGCGCCAGGCCGCTGCTGCTGACCGAGCGCAGCGGCGTGCGGGAGTACCACACGGTGTTCTTCGTGCGCCGCGACAGCCCCATCCAGACCCTGGAAGATCTGCGCGGGCATACGCTGGCGCTGCAGAACGTGGCCTCCACCAGCGCCTACCTGGTGCCGGTGATGACGTTGTTGCAGCATGGCGAAACCCCGGAAATTCTGGCGTCGCTGGGTGACACGGCGGCACCGGACAGCGTGGGCTATGTGTTCGCGCGGTCCGAATCCAACATCGCCACCTTCGTCCACAAGGGGCTGGTCGATGCCGGGGCGGTGAGCAGCGTGGACTGGGCCGACGGCAAGCGTATCCCGGCCAACTTCGTGCGTGACTTCCGGGTCATCCACCGCACCGAGCCGTATCCGCGCGCTGTGGAAATGGTGCGCGAAGGGCTCGACCCGCGGGTCCGCGACCGCCTGCAGGAGGTGCTGCTGGAGGCCGCCTCGGACCCGCAGGGACGCAGTGCATTGAATGTGTTTTTTGGTACGTCCGGGTTCCACCGCGTGGATGCACAGATGCAGCACCGGCTGGATGAATTGAAACAGGGCTTGACGCGCGTGCGGATGGAAGTGGAATGAGTCGGTTGGGTTCCGGAATGCAGGCAAAGTTCGTGCTGGCGATGAGCGGCGCGATGCTGGTGGTGGTGGCCATCGTGGCGGTGGTGCTGGGGCGTCAGGCGACGATGCAGGGCGAGGTCCAGCACCTCAGCGGCAACGTCATCCATGACCTGTTCGACCGCAGCGTGCGCAGCCGGGGTGAGGCCTTGGCGCGCGAGCTGTCCGATGCGCTGGCCAACCCGCTGTACTACAACGACCTGGAGCAGGTCGGCGCGCTGGTGCGCAACACCTCGCGCCAGCAGGTGGTGCGCTACGTGCTGGTGTTCGACGAGAACGGCCGGCTGATCCACGATGGCTCGGTGGACGTGCTCGAGTTCGGTCAGCCGATGCGCGATCCGCTGGCGACCGGTGCGGTCGGTGCGCGCGAGCTGGTCGTCCAGCAGTCGCCCAAGGTGCTCGACAACGCGATGCCGATCATGATCGGCAACCAGCGCATCGGCGGGGTCCGCGTAGGCATGGCGCTGGATGATGTCCAGGCGATGGAAAAGAAAGCCAACCAGACCCTGGGCGAGCGGCTGCAGCAGGTCGGCAAGCGGCATCTGGGCTGGCTGCTGCTGATGCTGGGCCTGCTGGTCGGCATTGGCGCGGTGGTGATCATCTATGTGCAGCGCACGCTGGTCACCCCGATCCGCTGGCTGGCCGGCGCCGCCCGCCAGATCGAGGCGGGCGACTACAACCTGCAGATGCGCCAGAGCCATCGCCAGGACGAGGTAGGCGAACTGGTGCGGGCATTCGGTCGCATGAGCCAGGCCATCGCCCGGCATGACCGCGAAGTGCGGCACATGGCCTATACCGACGCGCTGACCGGTCTGACCAACCGGCTGGCCTTCCGCGAAGCGCTGGACCATCGGCTGATGGCCGCGCGTGCGTCGGGCCACCGGCTGGGACTGCTGTTCGCCGACATCGACGATTTCAAGCGCGTCAACGACACCCTCGGCCATGAGGCTGGCGATGAAGCCCTGCTGCAGTTCGCCCAGCGCATCAGCGCCGCGGTCGCGCAGGCCGGTGGCGATGAGGCCCTGTTGGCCCGCTTCGGTGGCGATGAGTTCGTGATCCTGATCGGCGAAGGTGACGTGGCTGCCCGCGCCCGCGAGCTGGCCGAAATCCTGGTCCGCGAGCTGGGGCAGCCACTGGTGGTACAGGGCAGGGAGCTGTTCCTGGGCACCTCGATCGGCGTGACCCTGTTCCCGGACGATGCCGCCGATGCCACCACGCTGCTCAAGAACGGCGACATCGCGATGTACCAGGCCAAGATGGCCGGTAAAAACTGTTACCGCTACTACAGCCGGGCGATGGACCATGCGGTCGAGCGCCGCGTGCACATGGAGCAGGAGCTGCGCGGCGCCTGGGAGCGCGGCGAGCTGCGGCTGGCCTATCAGCCGATCTACCGGACCCGCGACCGCCGTATGGTCGGCGTGGAGGTGCTGCTGCGCTGGCAGCACCCGACCCTGGGCACGATTCCGCCCTCGGTGTTCATCGAAGTGGCCGAGCAGAGCGGCCTGATCGAAGTGATCGGTCCCAAGGTGCTGCGCGCGGCCTGTACCGAGGCGGTGCAGTGGCCGCCGGGTGCCGATGGCGAAGGCCTGTTCGTCTCGGTCAACGTGTCACCGCGCCAGCTGCGCGGTGGCGAGCTGCCAACGCTGGTTGCCGACTGCCTGCGCGACACCGGGCTGCCGGCGTCGCGCCTGCATCTGGAGCTGACCGAAACGGCGGTGATCGGTGATGAAATGCTGGCCGCCGCATTGCTGGACAAGCTGCACCGGACGGGCGTGAAGGTCTGGCTGGATGATTTCGGAACCGGCTTCTCCGGCCTGAGCCACCTGCGCCAGGTGCCGGTGGACGGGGTCAAGATCGACAAGAGCTTCGTGGCCGACATGCAGCGTGACCCGGACGACCTGGCCTTGACCACGGCGATCATCGCCATGGCCCATGCGCTGGGGATCACCGTGGTGGCCGAAGGCATCGAGCAGGAAGTGCAGTTCGATCTGCTGGCCCAGCGCGGCTGCGACCTGGCCCAGGGCTACTGGTTGAGCCACCCGGTCAGCGCCACGGACGTGGTGCAGCTGCTCGAGGCCGGCAGCTGACGCTAGACCGGGCGCTTGCTGCTGTCGCCGGAGATCTCGCGGACCAGCTTGGGGACCAGGTAGCCGGACAGGCGTGCGGTCAGCTGTGCATGCAGGTCCTTGGCGGTGTCGTCGGCCACTTCGAAATGGGCGACGCCTTCGACCCGGTCCACCTGATACAGGTAATAGGGCAGCACGCCCGCCGCGAAACTGCGCTCGCTCAACGCCTGCAGCGCCTGGATCGAATCGTTGACCCCGCGCAGCAGCACCGCCTGGTTGAGCAGGGTGGCGCCGGCCGCGCGCAGGCGCGCCATTGCAGCATCCACGGTCGCATCGAATTCGTTGGCGTGGTTGGCATGGATCACGAACGCCACCGGCCACGGCAGCGAGGCGATCCACTGCACCAGCTCCTCATCCACGCGCTCGGGCAGGACCACGGGCAGGCGGCTGTGGATGCGCAGGCGGCGCAGGTGCGGAATCTGCTTCAGGGCCTGGGTCAGCTCCACCAGCTTGTGGGTCGCCAGCGACAGCGGGTCGCCGCCGGACAGGATCACCTCGTCGATGTCCGGGTCCTGCGCGATCGCATCGACCGCATCGCGCCAGCCCTCGCGGGCCGCGTTTTCGGTGCCATAGTCGAAATGGCGGCGGAAGCAGTAGCGGCAGTTGATCGCGCAGCTGCCGGTGGTGACCAGCAGGGCACGGCCACGGTACTTCTGGATGACCCCCGTGGCCTTCTTGGCCGCGCCATCGCCGACCGCGTCCAGGCTGAAGCCGGGCACGACCTTCAGCTCGTCGGTGATCGGCAGTACCTGCCGGAGCAGGGGGTCATGCCGGTCGCCATGGCGCATCCGGGCCGCGAAGCCCTGCGGCACGCGCACCGCGAACTGGCCGGTCGCCTCGTCAGAGACCCCCAGCGCCACCGGATCCAGCCCCAGCTGCCGCAGCAGCTCGCGCGGGTCGCGGATCGCCTCGCGCCACCGTTGCTGCCAGCGGACGGGGGCGGCCAGGGGCATGGCGGAAAGCTGCATGGAATGGGGGCCTGCGGTTATCATGTGGGTCAGAAATATCGAGTCACCCCACCGGTGTCGGTGGGATTTCCCATTCTATCCGGCTCGCCGCGCCTGCGCGGCGTTTGCCCATTCAGGAGTTTCAGCATGGCCACTGTTGGCATGAACGATGTCAAGAACGGGATGAAGATCCTGATCAACAACGAACCGGCCGTCATCACTGAGACCGAATACGTCAAGCCGGGCAAGGGCCAGGCCTTCACCCGCATGAAGTACCGCTTCATCAAGTCGGGCCGCGTGGTCGAAATGACCATGAAGGCGACCGACGACGTGGAGAAGGCCGATGTTGTCGATACCAACATGGACTTCATGTACAGCGACGGCGAGTTCTGGCACTTCATGGACCCGGAAACCTTCGAGCAGGTCCAGGCCACCAAGGCCGGCATGGGTGGTGCGGACAAGTGGCTGAAGGGCGAGGAAGTCTGCATCGTGACGCTGTGGAACGGCGAGCCTATCTTCGTGCAGCCGCCGAACTTCGTGGAACTGAAGATCACCGAAACCGATCCGGGCGTCCGTGGCGACACCTCGGGCGGCGGCGGCAAGCCGGCCACCCTGGAAACCGGCGCCGTGGTCCGCGTGCCGCTGTTCGTCAACCAGGATGAAATCATCAAGGTCGACACCCGCTCGGGCGAATACTCCGCACGCGCAGGCAAGTAATCCGGGTAGGCGGCAGCGCATTCGCGCTGGCGCTCCCACGATCCGCGCCGCGGATCGTGGGCCCCAACTCACCAGCATCCACACTCCGCCGCTTCGCGGCCGCCCCTGACCCAGGGGCCAGTCCTCCAGAAGCATCGCGGTAGCCGTCCAGCATGGGACCGGTCTTCTGAAGGTTCGAGGTAGGCCCTGCCGTAGGCTGACCTGTTTCTCCAGCAAAGTGAGCCCGCATGACCGACACCGCCCGCATTCCCGAAGCCTGTGACCTGTTGATCGAAGCCGGTTACGTGGTCCCGATCGAGCCGCATGCGGTGGTGCTGGAAGACCATGCCGTGGCCGTGCGTGGCAGTGAGATCATCGCGATCCTGCCGCGTGCGCAAGCGCGCGAGCGCTTTGCGCCCAAGCAGACCGTGTCCCGACCGGACGCGGCGCTGATGCCGGGTCTGGTCAACGCGCATACCCACAATCCCATGACCCTGCTGCGGGGCGTCGCCGACGACCTGCCGCTGATGGTCTGGCTGCAGCAGCACATCTGGCCGGTGGAAGCGGCGGTGATCGGGCCGGAGTTCGTGGCCGACGGCACCACCCTGGCGATCGCCGAGATGCTGCGCGGCGGTACCACCTGCGCCAACGAAAATTACTTCTTCTCCGACGTCCAGGCCGCCGTCTACAAGCAGCACGGGTTCCGTGCGCTGGTCGGTGCGGTGATCATCGATTTCCCGACCGCCTGGGCCAAGACCGACGACGAGTACTTCGCCAAGGCCGGCGAGCTGCACGACCAGTGGCGCAACGATCCGCTGATCGGCACCTCGTTCGCCCCGCACGCGCCGTATACCGTCAACGACGCGAACTTCGAACGCGTGCGCATGCTGTCCGACCAGCTGGACATGCAGGTGCACCTGCACACGCATGAAACCGCGCAGGAAATCAGCGACTCGATCAAGCTGCATGGCCAGCGTCCGCTGGCGCGTCTGGATCGGCTCGGCCTGGTCAACGACCGCCTGATCGCGGTGCACATGACCCAGTTGACCGAGGCTGAGATCCATCTGTGCGCCGAGCGCGGCGTCAGCGTGGTGCATTGCCCCGAATCCAACCTCAAGCTGGCCTCCGGGTTCTGCCCGGCCTGCGCGCTGCAGCGCGCCGGTGTGAACCTGGCGATCGGCACCGATGGCTGTGCCAGCAACAATGACCTGGACATGTTCAGCGAGAACCGGACCGCGGCGATCCTGGCCAAGGCCGTGGCCAATGACGCCACCGCGCTGGACGCGGCCACCACGCTGCGTGCGGCCACCCTGGGCGGCGCACGCGCGCTGGGCTTCGGCGACCGTATCGGCTCGATCGAGGTCGGCAAGCAGGCCGATCTGGTCTGCGTGGATCTCTCCGCGCTGGAAACCCAACCGCTGCACCATGTGCTCTCGCAGCTTGTCTACGCCGCCGGCCGCCACCAGGTCAGCGATGTCTGGATCGCGGGCCAGCCCAAGCTGGTCCAGCGCGAACTGGTCGGCATGGACACCGCCGCGATCGTCGCCAACGCCCGCCAGTGGCGCGAGCGTATCCGACACATCCGTGCTTGATGCATCAAGGATCCCCATGAACACCCCCCAAGCTTCCACCAATTTCGATCAGGCCGAACTGGACAAGTTCGCCGCGCTCGCCAACCGCTGGTGGGACGTCGATGGCCCGCAGAAGCCGCTGCACGCGTTGAACCCGGTGCGCCTGCAGTACGTCGCCCAGCGCGTCACCCTGCGCGGCGCCCGCGTACTTGATATCGGCTGCGGTGGCGGCCTGCTCAGCGAAGCGCTGGCCAAGGAAGGCGCGGACGTCACCGCGATCGACCTGGCCCCGGAACTGGTCAAGGTCGCCCGCCTGCACGGGCTGGAGTCGGGCGTCACGGTCGACTACCGCGTGCAGGCCGCTGAAGACCTGGCCGCCGAACAGCCGGGCAGCTTCGATGTGGTGACCTGCATGGAAATGCTCGAGCACGTGCCGGACCCGGGCGCGATCATCGCCGCCTGCCATCGCCTGCTCAAGCCGGGCGGCCAGCTGTTCCTGTCCACCGTGAACCGCACCCCGGCCGCGTTCGCCGTGGCGATCGTCGGTGCCGAATACGTGGCGCGGCTGCTGCCCAAGGGCACGCACCACTACCAGGATTTCATCAAGCCGGCCGAGCTGGGCAAGTGGCTGCGTGAGGCTGATTTCAACCTGCGCGACGTCAGTGGCATGGCCTATGAGCCGTGGCGCAACCGTGCCCGCCTGAGCACGCGCACCGACATCAATTACCTGGCCTACGCGGTCAAGCCGGACGACGCGGCACGTGTCTGAGTCCGGTTTCCCGCCGGCGGTGCTGTTCGATCTGGACGGCACCCTGCTGGACAGCGCCCCGGACATGCTGGCCACCGCCAACGCGATGCTGGCCGAACGCGAGCGTGCGCCGATCACCTTGGACGCGCTGCGCCCGGTGGTCTCCAAGGGCTCGCGTGCGATGGTCTCGGTGGCGTTTCCCGAGCTGGGGCAGGACGCGCGTGATGCGCTGGTGCCAGAGTTTCTGGCGCGCTACGAAGGCCTGATCGGCCAGCATGCCGTGCTGTTCGATGGCATCGCCGGCATGCTCGACGCGCTCGATGCGGCCGGCTGCGCGTGGGGCATCGTCACCAACAAGCCCGAGTATCTGGCCCGGCTGATCGTGCCGCAGCTGGGCTGGCAACAGCGCTGCAAGGTGTTGATCGGCGGCGACACCCTGGCCCAGCGCAAGCCGCACCCACTGCCGCTGTTGGCCGCCGCCGAGCGCATGGGCATCACCCCGGGCACGTGTATCTACGTGGGCGATGACGAGCGCGACATCGTCGCCGCCAACGCCGCCGGCATGGCCTCGGTCGCCGCGCTGTGGGGCTATCGGCTCGATGCCGACGATCCCATGGCCTGGGGCGCCGACACGCTGATCGCACGTCCCGAACACCTGCAACATGCCAAGGCGTGGCCGCTTCCGCGCACGCTCTAGCCTTTCAAGGAATACACCGTGAGTACTCCCAGCGCCCTGGACAGTTTCCTGGACAAGTGGCGGACCCGCTGGCCCGAGTGGCAGGTGGCCGAACGCTTCGTGCCCGAGCACCAGCGCACCCTGGTGGTGGCGTGGTTCTCGCTGCTGCAGGAGTTTGACGACATCCTCAATACCGCCGGCGACCCGATGCCGTCCGACGCCAAACTGGCGTGGTGGGGTGAAGAGCTGCGCAGCTGGTCCGCACAGCGCTCGCGCCATCCGCTGGGCCGTGTGCTCGAGCCGGTGCGCGCGCCGTGGGCGCAGCTGGCCGAGACCTTGCCCGATCTGATCCAAGCGCGTGCGGTGCCGATCGATCCGGCGCAGGCGCTGCGCGCGTTGCAGGCCTATGCGGCCGCCGTGGCCGCGGTCGAAGCGGTGATGTTCGATACCCCGGCGCGTGGCGATGTCGCCACCGCGGTGCTGGTGCAGACCCTGGCCCAGCGGCTGCACGAGAGTGGCGTCGCCGCGATTCCGCGTTCGCTGCTGGCCGAGGATGACACCGCGGCACCGCGCAAGTGGGCGCAGCAGCTGCTGGCGAAGTGGCCGGCGCGGGTTGCCGGCCCGCGTCCCCGCCGGCTGTACGCCGCGTTGGCCCGTGCCCGCCAGCAGACCTGGGCGCAGGACCGCCAGTACCAGGCCACGCCGATGCGTACGCTGTGGCGGACCTGGTGGGCTGCGCGAGGCTGAGCGTGGGTGCCGGCCAGCGGCCGGCCCTCCGTTACTTTCCGCGTTCCAGCACCAGCAGCGGGTCGATGCGGGTATCGAACCAGTTCATGCCCCAATGCAGGTGCGGGCCGGTCGCACGACCGGTCGCACCGACAGCGGCGATCACCTGGCCCTGCTCGACGCGGTCGCCGACTTTCACGTCGATGCGCGACAGGTGCAGGAAATTCGAACTGATCCCGAAGCCGTGATCCAGCAGCAGCGTGCCGCCGGTCAAATACAGGTCCGGGCCAGCGAAGGTGACCACCCCTGCGGCCGGTGCCTTCACCGGGGTGCCGGTCGGCACCGCGATGTCCATGCCGGAGTGGCCCGAACCGGGTTGGCCGTTATAGACGCGCGCATTGCCGAAGCGGCCGCTGATGCGGCCCTGCACCGGCCAGATGAAGGCCTGTGCGAAGTCGGCGCGATTGTCATCGCGGGCACGCGCGGCGGTGACCTGCGCCTGCTCACGCTTGATCCGCTCGGCAATCGCCGGCGGCGGATTGACCGTCTTCGGCGGCACGCCGTTGACGCGCTCGGTCGGCCAGTCACGCGGGGTGACCGCGATGCTGGCCGTTTCAGTGCCGCCGTCCGGACGCGTCACCTGCACCTGCAACGGACCTTTCTCATCGCGGCCGATACCGAACACCACGCTGCCGTACCCGCTCACGCGCAGGGTGCGGCCGCCGTACTGCACGACGCTGCCGGCCGGCACCTTGCCGATCACCATCGCGCCCTGCGAGGCGCTGGCCGGAAACACCACGCGCGCGTCGGCCTGGGCCACGGCGGGCGAGGGCAGCAGGCTGCCCATCGTCACGACGCCTGCGGCCGCCAGGGCCGCGCTCAACACCCGTGCCCGCATCAGCGGTCGAAGCTCATGCGCTGGCCGTTCGGCGAGCCCACCAGCTTCTCGCCATCCCACGCCAACTGCCCGTTGACCCAGGTCGAGGCGATGCGCGAACGGAAGGTGGTGCCCTCAAACGGCGACCAGCCGCACTTGGACAGCACATCTTCGCGCTTGACGGTGAACGGCACGTCTTCGACCAGCACCAGATCGGCGAAGTAGCCTTCGCGCAGGTAGCCACGCTGGCTGACATCGAACAGCTGCGCCGGTGCGTGCGCGAACTTCTGCACGACCTGGGTGATCTCCAGCTTGCCTTCGTGCACCAGTTCCAGCGCGGCGACCAGTGCGTACTGCACCAGCGGCAGGCCGGACGGCGCCTGTGCATAGGGCTTCTGCTTTTCTTCCCAGGTGTGCGGCGCATGATCGGTGGCGAGCACGTCGATCACGTCATCGGCCACGGCGCGGGTCAGCGCTTCGCGGTCGCTGGCTTCCTTGATCGCCGGGTTGCACTTGATCAGGTTGCCCAGCCGCGCGTAATCGCTGCGGTCGAAACGCAGGAAGTGGATGCACGTTTCGGCGGTGATCTGCTTGCGGCTGCCATCGGCGCGGATCAGCGGGCCGCGTTCGAACAGGGCCAGCTCATCGGCGGTGGAGATATGCAGCACGTGCAGGCGGGTGCCGTGCTTCCTGGCCAGCGACACGGCCAGCTCGGAGGACTTCAGGCACGCCTCGCGCGAGCGGATGTCCGGGTGCTGCTCGGCACTCAGGGCATCGCCATACTTCTCGGCGTACTCCTTGGCCTTGGCATCGATCATCGGCGTGTCTTCGCAGTGCGTGATGATCGGCGTAGGCGCATCGCGGAAGATCGCATCGAGCGTTTCCGGGTTGTCGACCAGCATGTTGCCGGTGGAGGCGCCCATGAACACCTTGATGCCCGGCGCGGTTTTGGGATCCAGCGACTGGATGTGGGCCAGGTTGTCGTTGCTGGCGCCCATGTAGAAGCCGTAGTTGGCGCGTGCGCGGCCGGCGGCGGCATCGTATTTGGACTGCAGGATCTCGGCGTTGAGCGTGGGCGGGTTGGTGTTGGGCATGTCCATGAAGCTGGTCAGGCCCCCGGCGACGGCCGCGGCCGATTCGGTCGCGATGTCGCCCTTGTGGGTCAGGCCGGGCTCACGGAAATGGACCTGGTCGTCGATCATGCCCGGCAGCAGCCAGCGGCCGGCGGCGTCGACGACGGTTTCGCCGGGGCGGGCATCCAAACCGGGGCCGATCTGCGCGATGCGGCCATCTTCGATGCGCAGGTCACCCTGGGTGATGGTGCCTTCGTTGACCAGGCGGGCGTTGACGATGAGCGTGGAGGACATTCAGTGTTTTCCTGTGCAGCGGCAGGTGGCGTCATGCGCGGCGCGCGGGGGCACCTCGTCGATGCCACCGGGATGGAAGGGATGGCAGCGGCCCAGCCGGCGCGCGGCCAGCCAGCTGCCGCGCGCGGGGCCATGGGTGGCGATGGCTTGCATGGCGTATTCAGAACAGCTGGGCATGAAGCGGCAACGCGGCCCCAGCAGCGGGCTGATGAAGCGCTTGTAGAAGCGCAGCAGGGCGATGAGCAGGCGTGAGATCACCCCCCAATCTTATTCCAGTTGGCATGAAGGGCGCATTTGTCGCAGGATGGGGCGTTGGACCCGTCCGCACCCACGCGCGCGACGGGCCGCCCCGGCGTGTCGCCGGGTCAGGTACCGAACTGCGCACGTTGGCCCGCCTGCCAGGCGGGCCGGTCGCACGCCTTGCGACTCCGGGGCTGAACGGAGTAGGCGGTGTGGTTGCTGCTGCTGGTCGGGTAGGCTATAAAGGCCCGCTTTCCCGGGCCCCGGGGAATCCAAGGAAGAGCGTTTCGTGGCTGCTAAAAAAACTGCAAAGAAGGCCGTCAAGGCCGCCAAGAAAACCGCCAAGCCTGTTGTAAAGAAGTTGGCGGCCAAGTCCGTTGCCAAGAAGCCGGCCGCCAAGCCGGCTGGCAAGCCTGCATCCAAACAACCGGCGGCCAGGACGGCACCCGTTAAAAAGGCGGCCAGCACGTCGCCGGCCAAGGCCGTCAAGAAGGCTGTCGCCAAGAAGCCTGCTGCCAAGACGGTGGTGGCCAAGAAGACCGTCGCCAAGAAGGTCGTTGCCAAGAAGTCGACGGTCGCCAAGCCGGTTGCCACGCCCGCCAAGCGCGCGGCAGGCAAGCCGGTGAGCAAGGCGCCCGTCAAGAAAGCCGCTGCCAGCAAGACGGCAGCCAAGAAGACCGTGACGCCTGCTGTCGCCAAACCGGCGGCCAAGCCGGCACCGGCGAAGAAGTCCGCAGTCAAGCAGGCACCGGCCACGCCGGCCAAGGCCAGCAAGACCGCCAGCAAGCCCGTGGCACCCAAGCCGGCCACCAAGCCGGTTGCAGCACCTGTAGTGAAGTCCGCACCGAAGCCGGCATCGCCGGCCCCGGCCAAGTCTGTCCCGGCCAAGAGCGCGGCCAAACCTGTTACCTCTCCGGCCTCCGCGCCGGCGCCGGTCGCAGCGGCCCCCGCCTCCAAGGCCCCGCAAAACAAGAATCCCGTGCCCGTTTCGAAATCGCCTGCAAAAACCCCCGCCAAGTCCGAGTCCGCCCCCAAGCCCGTGTCGCGTCCGGTCGGCAAGGTCGCCGTTGCCGTGGCAGCGCGCTCGTCCGCCCCGGCACCGCGCACCAAGGTCAAGGTGGTGGAATACAAGACTGACGAAGCCACCGGTCGTCCGATCCTGCCCGACGGTTACAAGCCGAGCGCGGAAGAGGAATACATGAGCCCGCTGCAGCTGGAGTATTTCCGCCAGCGCCTGCAGCACTGGCGCAATGATCTGGTGGAGGAATCCAAGCAGACCATCGCGAATCTGCAGGAAGAAGTGCGTGATATCGGCGATGAGGCCGAGCGCGCTACCCGCGAGACCGAGAACTCGCTGGAACTGCGTACCCGCGATCGTTATCGCAAGCTGATCGGCAAGATCAACAGCACGCTGAAGCGTCTGGAAGATGGCGATTACGGTTTCTGTGTGGATACGGGCGAAGAGATTGGCCTGGATCGTCTGGAAGCCCGCCTGACCGCTGAGCGCACGATCGATGCGCAGGAGCGTTGGGAGCATCTGCAGAAGCAGCAGGGCGACTGATCGCGCTGTTGGTTGTGCTGTTCTACGAAAAACCTGGCTTCGGCCGGGTTTTTTTTGGCTGTCTGTTTTTGGTTCGGGTTGGTTCGGGTTGGTCGCGAAGGGCGTTGGCGCCTTGCTGTCTGGTGCCCGAGTGGGTCGGGCAGCCCGGTCCGGGACCCGCCGTAAACCCATCCATGGGGGCTCGTAGTGCGGCTTGCTCGTGCGTGCAATCCTGCACGCACGGCAAGGCCGGGGTTGGGCGTCCTGCCCAACCCGTCCGGCGCATGCGCCGGACCCATGCCGCACACGGTCCCGGACCGGGCTACCCGACCCACTCCCGACAGGTTCATGGGTGGGCGGCAGGAAGAGCCTGGACTCCCGCTTCCGACACGCTGTGAGTCAGTCGCCAAGGTTGCCTGGGTACCGCGCTGGTCTGGATGCTTGTGCAGCGGTGCGCGCGATATCCACGCATGGCGTGAATCTACCGGCGAGGCGGGCGCGCCGAGAATTGCGCAATTCGTAATTCGCAATACGCTGGCACCCGGAAGGGAAGCCGAAGCCGTAAGCCGTAAGCCAGCAGCTAACAGCTAACAGCCAAAGCCAAGCGCTGACAGCCAACAGCCAACAGCCAACAGCTAACAGCCAACAGCCAACAGCCAACAGCCAACAGCCATCAACCGGCGCTGTACGCCGTGAGTGATAAGCCGTGAGACGTCCGCTATCTGCTGTTTGCCGTTCGCTTTTCGCTGTTGATTCCGCGCAAGCAACCCACTGTCCATGGGTGGACGGGTAGCGCAGTGAAGGACCGTGTGCGGCATGGATGCCGCACTACGAGCCCCCATGGATGGGTTCACGGCGGGTCCTGCACTGCGGTGCCCGGCCGCCCAACCCCAGGCATAAACAGGCGCCGACTCACAGCCCCGGCAACCCAACCGCGCAGCGCCAGTCAATTAGCCAAACGGCCAAACGGCCGAGCGGCCAACCAACCGGGCAGCCGATCAGCCAGGCAGGAAATCCGTCAATGCAGATCGCGCAGGTTCAACCGCCGCAGCGTCGGGTTCTTCCAGGCCGTAATGCCCGCCACGCTCAACACCGCAAAGCCACCCAGCACCACCGCCGGGACCAGCCCCAACAGCTTCGCCATCGTGCCCGCATAGAACGCACCCAGCTCATTCGACGAACTGATGAAAATGCCATTGATCGACGACACCCGACCACGCATCTCCTCCGGCGTCGCCAACTGCAGAATCGTCGAACGCACCACCACCGACACACCGTCGAACGCACCGTAGAACAACAGGATCGCCGCCGACAGCCAGAAATTCGACGACAGCCCGAACCCGATCACGCACAGACCAAAGCCGGCCACCGCGAACAACAGCACACGGCCCGCATTGCGCTGCAGCGGCCGACGCGCCAACCACAGCCCCACGCACACCGAGCCCAGCGCCGGCGCCGCGCGCAGCACCCCCAGCCCCTCCGGGCCGTGATGCAGAATCTCGTGCAGGAAGGCCGGCAGCATCGCCACCACGCCGCCGAGCAACACCGAAAACATGTCCAGCGCCATCGCTCCGACCATGATCTTGTTGCCCAGCACGAACCGGCCGCCCTCGGCGATGCTCTTGAAGATCGGGGCCGCCGGACCCGTGTGCACCGGCTCGGACACCCGCAGTGCCGCCAGGCAGCCCAGCGCGATCAGCGATACGCCCACCGCCACGCCATAGGCCACGCCCTTGCCGCCCCACGCCACCAGTGCGCCGCCCAGTGCCGGGCCGACCACCATGCCGGTCTGGAACACCACTGCGCCCAGTCCCGCGCCACGCGCGTACTGCGTGCGCTCCAGCACGCGGGCGAACAGTGCGTTGTAGATCGGCGAGAGGAACGCGCGGACCATGCCGGTCAGTGCGATCGCCGCATAGATCGGCCACACCCCGTGGAACGGCAGCCAGCCCTGGGCGACCGCGGTCAGCACCAATGCGGTCATCACCAGCCCGCTGCACGCGACCATGCCCAGCCGGCGGCGGGGCAGGTGGTCCACCAGATAGCCGGCGAACGGCGCCACGCAGAAGAACGGGAGCACCTCGGCCAGGCCGACCAGGCCCAGCGAGAACGGATTGCGGGTGACTTCGTAGATATGCCAGCCGACCGTCACCGCAACGATCTGGTAGGAGAGCATCGCGAAGATGCGGTACGCCAGCACCAGCGAAAAGCCCGGGCGGGCCAGCAGCTGCAGGGCGCTGTCCGGCTCCTGCGGATCGGCGGAGAGCGTCACGACTGCGCTTGGGCGGTGTCGCGGATGAAGGCCAGCATCGCCGCGACGCCGTTGCTGCGGGTCGGCGACAGGTGGCGCGACAGCCCGATGTCCTGGATGTAGCTCGGCTCGGTGGCCAGGATCTCGGCCGCCGAACGGCCCGAGTAGACGCGCAGGGCCAGGTAGATCAGCCCGGAGACGATCGCCGAATCACTGATCGCGTGGAAGCGCAGCGCCTCGGCATTGCCGTCCGGCACGATCCAGACCATCGATTGGCAGCCGAGCAGGCGGTGCTCCTCGGTCTTCCACTCATTCGGGAAGGTGGGCAGCTTGCGGCCGAGGTCGATCAGGTACTGGTAGCGCTCGGACCAGTCACCGAAGAAGGCGAATTCCTCGGCGATGGCGGCCTGGGCGTCAGCAGCGGTGGGCTCGAGCGGGAACGGGGAGGTGGGGGTCATGGGGGCTCCGGGTCGGTGTTCGCCGTCCGTGGGTGACCGTGCAGTTGCGGGGGGAGGCAGCCCGGCCGTCCGTGGCCGGGGCGATGTCATGGCAACGCCCAGGGGATCGGGCGGTGTCGGGTAGCGCCCGACGGTCAGCCGGGCGGTCTGTCAGCGCTTGCGCGACCAGCGCACGCCTTGGGCGGTGTCTTCCAGCACGATGCCCTCGGCGGCCAACTGGTCGCGGATCGCATCGGCGCGGGCGAAGTCGCGGGCCTGCTTGGCAGCGGCGCGTTCGTCGATCAGGCCCTGGATGGCCGCATCGTCGTCGTTGCCGCCTGCGGTGCCAAACCAGGCTGCGGGATCCTGCTGCAGCAGGCCCAGTGCCAGGCCGGCACCGAGCAGCGCGGACTTCCAGTGCGCCTTGTCGGCGTCGGCAGCCTTGCGTGCCTCACCGGCGATACGGGCCAGCTCGGCCAGCGCCTGCGGCGTATTGAGGTCGTCATCCAGCGCGGCCTCGATCTCGGTCGGAATCACCGCAGCGGCGTCCACCTCGACCAGACCGCGCAGGGTGCCGTACAGCCGGTCCAGGGTGCGCACCGACTGCTCGATCAGCGCATCGGACCAGTCCAGCGGCTGCCGGTAGTGGGCCGACAGCAGCGCATAGCGCAGCGCCTCGGGGGCATGCTGGCGGACCAGATCATGCACGCGCTCGATGTTGCCGATCGACTTGCTCATCTTGGCGCCGCCGAAGTTGAGCATGCCGTTGTGCAGCCAGAACCGGGCGAAGGTCTGCCCGCCATGCGCGCACTCGCTCTGGGCGATCTCGTTCTCGTGGTGCGGGAACTGCAGGTCCACGCCGCCGGCATGGATATCGATGGTCGGCCCCAGGTGCGCGGCGGCCATCGCCGAGCACTCGATGTGCCAGCCCGGGCGGCCACGGCCCCAGGGCGATGCCCAGCCCGGCAGATCGTCGCTGGACGGCTTCCACAGCACGAAATCGCCCGGGTCGCGCTTGTACGGGGCGACATCCACGCGCGCACCGGCCAGCATCTCGTCCGGGTCACGGCGCGAGAGCTTGCCGTAGTCGGCGTAGGAGCTCACCGAGAAAAGCACGTGGCCTTCGGCCGCATAGGCGTGCCCGTTGGTGATCAGCTGCTCGATCATGGTGACGATGTTCGGGATGTGCGCGGTCGCCTCCGGCTCGATATCCGGCGGCACCACGCCCAGCGCGGCCATGTCCTCGCGGTAGGCGGCGGCGAAGCGGTCGGTGATGGTGCTGATCGGAACCTGCTGCTCGCGTGCGGCCGTGTTGATCTTGTCATCCACGTCGGTGATGTTGCGGGCATAGCGCAGGCCACCGAAGCGGCGTCGCAGCAGATCGGCCAGGACCCCGAACACCACCGGCCCACGGGCATTGCCGATGTGGACGTAGTTGTAGACCGTGGGGCCACACACATACAGGGTCGGACAGGTCGGATCGAGCGGGGTGAACGGTTCGAGCTGGCGTGTCAGGTTGTTGTGCAGGCGCAGGGTCATGAGGGTCTGGGGCGGGGGTAAGCGGTCGATTTTAGAACGTGTCGGGGGCTTTGGGGGGATGTGGCCGGGGCGGGGCTGTCGGCGGGTATCTGACTGAAACGACACCGGTACACCTGTGGCGCTCGGGGCAACAGGCCCGCCGTTGCGGGCTTCCGGCCGGCGGGCCGGTCCGGACTATGGGCAGAAACGTCACGGACGGGTAATGTTCAGCCCCTTGTGCCTGCCACTGCCTACACTATCCCCCTTGTCCTTTTCCCTGTTGCCAATGAAATCCGCTTCGTTGTTGACGCTGGTCTGCGTGCTCGGAAGTGCCGCCTTCGGGGCGTGCGCCCAGGACAGTGAGGTGCGCAACCGGGTCGTGATCGTGGAGAACGTGAAGTTCGACTACGCCCAGGTGCTCAACGTGGAGCCCATCTTCCAGACCCTGCGGGCGACGCGCACCGAGGAACACTGCGAGCCGGTCTCCACCCGTACCCTGGCACCGGTCAACGTCACCGGCGAGGAGCCGCAGGAAGACAAGGGCCGCTTCGGCCGCTTCATGGATTCGGTGCGCTCGATCTTCCGCCGGGAGGATGGCAGTACCGACGAGAGCGCCTATCAGGAGACCGTCGTGGTCGAGAAGCCGCCGGCCAATACCGGGCCGCTGCTGACCCGCGATTGCAAGATCATCCCGGTCGGCCGCGAGTTCCGCCGCCCGATCGCCTACGACGTGGACTACGTCTACAAGGGCACCAAGTACCGCTCCCGCCTGCCGGAAGACCCGGGCAACCGGCTCAAGATCCGGGTCTCGATCACCCCTTGGGTGGGCAACGAGCAGGCCGGTGGCGCCAACCCGTGACACCTTCCGTCGCCTCACGGGCGACGCCTTCAACCTGAATTTCCATTCAGGCCTTGCACCCACCCCGGGTGCATGCAAAGATGGGCGGCCATGAAACTCACCGACTTCCAGCACGACACCAGCGCCGCCCGTATGGCTACGGGCATGACGTCGCGTGCCCGCCGACCGGAACCCCACATTTTCGCTGGGTAACCGGAGCTTCGTGCTGTCTGTTCGGAAAACCCAGCCCCCGCGCTGGGTTTTTTCGTTTCTACGATCTGAAAAGTTTCATCTGTATACGTTTTGTTGAGCCCTGAACGCGCCCCGGCGCCCCCAACCTCCGCCGGAAACGGTGGAAAACCAGCCGCAAAGGATCGATCGATGTCCCTGAAGCACTTCCTGAACACCCAGGACTGGAGCCGCACCGACCTGGATGCCCTGTTGACCCAGGCCGCGTTGTTCAAGCGCAACAAACTGGGCGACGAGCTCAAGGGCAAGTCGATTGCCCTGGTGTTCTTCAACCCCTCCATGCGTACCCGCACCAGCTTCGAGCTGGGCGCGTTCCAGCTGGGTGGCCACGCGATCGTGCTGCAGCCGGGCAAAGACGCCTGGCCGATCGAGTTCAACCTGGGCTCGGTGATGGACGGGGACACCGAGGAGCACATCGCCGAAGTAGCCAAGGTGCTGGGCCGCTATGTGGACCTGATCGGCGTGCGTGCCTTCCCGAAGTTCATCGACTGGACCAAGGACCGCGAAGACGAAGTGCTCAAGAGCTTCGCCAAGTACTCGCCGGTGCCGGTGATCAACATGGAAACCATCACCCACCCGTGCCAGGAACTGGCCCACGTGATGGCGCTGCAGGAACACTTCGGTACCCAGGACCTGCGCGGCAAGAAGTACGTGCTGACCTGGACCTACCATCCCAAGCCGCTGAACACCGCCGTAGCCAACTCGGCGCTGACCATCGCCACCCGCATGGGCATGGACGTGACCCTGCTGTGCCCGACCCCGGATTACATCCTGGATGAGCGCTACATGGGCTGGGCCGAGCAGAACGTCGCCGAGAGCGGCGGTTCGCTGCAGGTCAGCCATGACATCGCCAGCGCCTACACCGGTGCGGACGTGGTGTACGCCAAGAGCTGGGGCGCGCTGCCGTTCTTCGGCAACTGGGAGCCTGAGAAGCCGATCCGCGACCAGTACAAGCACTTCATCGTCGACGAAGCCAAGATGGCGCTCACCAACAACGGTGTCTTCAGCCACTGCCTGCCGCTGCGCCGCAACGTGAAGGCGACCGACGGCGTGATGGATTCGGCGCAGTGCATCGCGATCAACGAAGCCGAAAACCGCCTGCATGTGCAGAAGGCGATCATGTCGGCGCTGATCGGCCGGTAATCGAACGAATCCAACGGTGCAGCCACGCATGGCGTGGCTCTACCGGCTCCAGAACCCAATCAATACCGCATTTCCAATTGGACCCTGACCCCATGAGCAAGAAAGACATCGTCCTGGCCTTCTCCGGCGGACTCGACACCAGCTTCTGCGTGCCTTACCTGCAGGAGCGCGGCTACAACGTGCACACCGTGTTCGCCGATACCGGCGGCGTGGATGACGAAGAGCGCGATTTCATCGAGAAGCGTGCTGCCGAGCTGGGTGTCACCACCCACGTCACCGTCGATGGTGGCCCGGCGATCTGGAGTGGCTTCGTCAAGCCGTTCGTGTGGGCCGGCGAAGGCTACCAGGGCCAGTACCCGCTGCTGGTCTCCGATCGCTACCTGATCGTGGATGCCGCGCTCAAGCGCGCCGCCGAACTGGGCACCAACATCATTGCCCACGGCTGCACCGGCATGGGCAACGACCAGGTCCGTTTCGATCTGGCCGTGAAGGCATTGGGCGACTACCAGATCGTTGCGCCGATCCGCGAAATCCAGAAGGAACACACCCAGACCCGCGCCTACGAGCAGAAGTACCTGGAAGAGCGTGGCTTCGGCGTGCGTGCCAAGCAGCAGGCCTACACCATCAACGAGAACCTGCTCGGCCTGACCATGTCCGGCGGCGAGATCGACCGTTGGGAAGCGCCGGGCGAGGGTGCCCGCGGCTGGTGCGCGCCGCGCAGCGAATGGCCGGTCGAGCCGCTCACCGTCACCCTGAAGTTCGTCGAAGGCGAAGCCGTCGAGCTGGACGGCAAAGCGCTGGCCGGTGAGCAGATCCTGGCCAAGCTCAACAAGCTGTTCGCCCCGTACGGCGTTGGCCGTGGCGTCTACACCGGTGACACCGTGATCGGCCTGAAGGGCCGCATCGTGTTCGAAGCGCCGGGCCTGGTCTCGCTGCTGGCCGCACACCGCGCGCTGGAAGATGCGGTGCTGACCAAGCAGCAGAACCGCTTCAAACCGGACGTGGCACGCAAGTGGGTGGAGCTGGTGTACGAAGGCTTCTACCACGACCCGCTCAAGACCGACATCGAGGCCTTCCTGAAGTCCTCGCAGACCAAGGTCAACGGTGAAGTGGTGCTGGAAACCCGCGGTGGCCGTGTGGATGCCGTGGCCGTGAAGTCGCCGCACCTGCTCAACGCCAAGGGCGCCACCTATGCACAGTCGGCGGACTGGGGCGTGGAAGAAGCCGAAGGCTTCATCAAGCTGTTCGGCATGAGCTCGACGCTTTACGCGCAAGTCAATCACTGAGCGATTGAATTGCGCGCGCGTCTCCCGCGCATTCTTCCTCAACCCCGCGCCGTTGGCGCGCCCCCTTGAACACCAAGGGGGCTCTCCACCAGACGCATTCCGGTAGCGCCTGGCCATGCCCGGCGGAATTCCACAGGATTGTTGATTCATGCTTGAACAGACACTCGATCACCTGCAGCAGCTTGTGTCCTTCGACACGCGCAATCCGCCGCGTGCGATCACCACCGGCGGCATCTTCGATTACCTGCGTGCGAACCTGCCCGGGTTCAATGTGGAGGTGATCGACCATGGCGACGGTGCAGTCAGCCTGTATGCGGTGCGTGGCACCCCGAAGTACCTGTTCAACGTGCACCTGGATACCGTGCCGGATTCGCCGCATTGGACGGCCGACCCGCACGTGATGCGGCGCGCCGAGGACCGCGTGATCGGACTGGGCGTGTGTGACATCAAGGGCGCCGCGGCTGCGTTGGTGGCGGCTGCGAACGCCAGCGATGGCGACGCCGCGTTTCTGTTCTCCAGCGACGAGGAGGCCAACGACCCGCGCTGCATCGCCGCCTTCCTCGCCCGCGGCATTGCGTATGAAGCGGTGCTGGTGGCCGAGCCGACGATGAGCGAAGCGGTACTCGCGCACCGTGGCATCAGCTCGGTGCTGATGCAGTTCAAGGGCCGCGCCGGGCATGCCTCGGGCAAGCAGGATGCGGCCGCCAGCGCACTGCATCAGGCGATGCGCTGGGGCAACCGCGCGTTGGACCATGTCGAGTCGTTGTCGCATGCGCGCTTTGGTGGGCTGACCGGCCTGCGCTTCAACATCGGGCGCGTGGAAGGCGGCATCAAGGCCAACATGATCGCGCCCGCCGCCGAGGTGCGCTTCGGCTTCCGCCCGCTGCCGTCGATGGATATCGATGCGCTGTTGGCCACCTTTGCCGGTTTCGCCGAACCGGAGGCCGCGGTGTTCACCGAGACCTTCCGCGGGCCCAGCTTCCCGGCCGGCGATATTGCCGAAGCAGAAAACCGCCGTCTGGCTGCGCGTGACGTGGCCGATGCGCTGGACATCCCGATCGGCAACGCAGTGGATTTCTGGACCGAGGCCTCGCTGTTCTCGGCCGGGGGTTACACCACGCTGGTGTACGGCCCGGGCGACATCGCCCAGGCCCACACTGCCGATGAGTTCGTGACGCTGGAGCAGCTGCACCGTTACGCCGAGTCCGTGCACCGCATCATTGCGCACGGCGCCTGATCGAATGACGCCGTCGTGGTCCCCCACTGACGGAACTCCCATCGCGGCCCCGGCCGCCTGCGACGATATCGAAATGCCTTCTTCCCAGCCCCACCGCCAGACCCGTCAGACCATCGTGCGCCTGCTCTCGAGCATGGCCAGCGCGAAGGAGATCAGCCAGTACCTCAAGCGTTTCTCGCAGCTGGACGCCAAACGCTTTGCCGTGGTCAAAGTCGGCGGCGCGGTGCTGCGCGATGACCTGGAGGCGCTGACCTCCTCGCTGTCGTTCCTGCAGGAAGTCGGCCTGACCCCGATCGTGCTGCATGGCGCCGGCCCGCAGCTGGACGCCGAACTGTCGGCGGCCGGCATCGAGAAGCAGACCGTCAACGGCCTGCGCGTGACCTCGGCCGAAGGCCTGGCGATCGTCCGCCGGGTGTTCCAGGCCTCCAATCTGCAGCTGGTCGAAGCGCTGCAGCAGAACGGTGCGCGCGCAACCTCGATCACCGGCGGCGTGTTCGAAGCCGAGTACCTGGATCAGGACACCTACGGCCTGGTCGGTGAGGTCAAGAAGGTCAACCTGGCTCCGATCGAAGCCAGCCTGCGTGCCGGCTCGATCCCGGTGATCACCAGCCTGGGCGAAACCCGCTGCGGGCAGATCCTCAACGTCAACGCCGATTTCGCCGCCAATGAGCTGGTGCAGGAACTGCAGCCCTACAAGATCATCTTCCTGACCGGCACCGGCGGCCTGCTTGATGAAGAGGGCAAGGTGATCGACTCGATCAACCTGTCCACCGAGTACGACCAGCTGATGCAGCAGCCGTGGATCCATGGCGGCATGCGGGTCAAGATCGAGCAGATCAAGGACCTGCTGGATCGGCTGCCGCTGGAATCGTCGGTGTCGATCACCCGCCCGGCGGACCTGGCCAAGGAGCTGTTCACCCACAAGGGCTCGGGCACGCTGGTGCGCAAGGGTGAGAAAGTGCTGCGCGCCACCGCATGGGATGCGCTCGATCTGCCGCGCCTGAAGCAGCTGATCGAATCCAGCTTCGGCCGTACCCTGGTGCCGGATTATTTCCAGAAGACCAAGCTGCTGCGCGCCTACGTGAGCGAGAACTATCGCACCGCCGTGATCCTCACCGACGAGCCCGAAGGCGTCTACCTGGACAAGTTCGCGGTGCTCGACGATGCGCAGGGCGAAGGCCTGGGCCGCGCGGTCTGGAATGTCATGCTGGACGAAACCCCGCAGCTGTTCTGGCGCTCGCGCAACGGCAACCCGATCAATCACTTCTACTACGCGCAATCCGATGGCTGCTACAAGCAGGGCCACTGGAAGGTGTTCTGGTTCGGCGCCGATGGCTTCGACCGCATCAAAGCGTACGTCGAGCATTGCGCCGCACGCACCCCCAGCCTGGAGGGCTGAACCTCATGAATCTCGCCGATTGGACCAAGGTCCCCACACTGGCCGGCACACACGCCCGGCTGGAGCCGCTGCAGATGGCGCACATCGATGGCCTGCGCGGTGCACTGGGGGATGGCACCTTGTCCAAGCTCTGGTACACCCAGGTGCCCAGTGCGAAGACCATGACGGCCTATGTCCAGGCCGCGCTGCAGGCGCAGGCCGAGGGCAAGGGGTTGCCGTTCGTGGTCCTCAACGAGGCCGATGAAGTGGTCGGCACCACCCGCTACTACGATCTGGACGCCGAGGTGCCGCGCCTGAGCATCGGCTACACCTGGTATGGCGAGGCCGCCCAACGCACCGGCATCAACACCGAAACCAAGCTGATGCTGCTCACCCACGCCTTCGAGCGGCTGGAGTGCCTGAGCGTGGTGTTCGAGACCAGCTGGTTCAACCTCACCTCGCGCACCGCGATCGCGCGGTTGGGGGCCAAGCAGGACGGCGTGCTGCGCAACCACAAGCGCCACCCGGATGGCACCCCGCGCGACACCGTCATCTTCTCCATCATCGATGCGGAATGGCAGGGGGTGAAACGCCACCTGCAGCACCGCCTGGACGCACACGCATGAGCACCAAGACCTTCACCGTCGGCATCGTCGGCGCCCGCGGCCACACCGGTGCCGAGCTGATCAAGCTGATCGCCGCCCACCCGCACCTGCAGCTGGGCTTCGTGTCCTCGCGCGAACTGGCCGGCCAGCGCGTGAGCGATCACCACAGCGACTGGCACGGTGAACTGCAGTTCGAGAACCTGGATGCGGACGCTGTCGCCGCCAAGGGCATGGACGCCGTGATCCTGGCGTTGCCCAATGGCCTGTCCGCGCCGTTCGTGGCCGCGCTGGATGCGGCCAGGCCGGAGACGGTGATCGTGGATCTGTCGGCTGATCAGCGCTTTGAGCCGAGCTGGTACTACGGCCTGCCGGAGCTGACCCGGGGCGATTACCTGGGCCAGAAGCACATCAGCAACCCGGGCTGCTACGCCACCGCGATGCAGCTGGCGATCAGCCCGCTGCTGCAGCAGCTGGCCGGCCCGCCGCAGTGCTTTGGTGTCTCTGGTTACTCCGGCGCGGGCACCACGCCCTCGGACAAGAACAATCCCGAACTGCTGCGCGACAACCTGATGCCGTATGCGCTGACCAACCATGTGCACGAGCGTGAAGTGACCGCGCACCTGCGCGTGCCGGTCGAGTTCATGCCGCATGTGGCGCCGCACTTCCGCGGCATCACCATGACCGTGAATCTGTGGCTCAACACGGTGGTCACGCGTGAGGACGTGATCGCGCTCTATCAGAAGTACTACGCCAACGAAGCGTTGATCGACGTGATCGACGAAGCGCCATGGGTGAGCCAGATCGCGGGTCGCCATGGTGTGCAGATCGGCGGCTTCGACGTGGCCCCGGGCGGCAAGCGCGTGGTGGTGGTGGCGACTCTGGACAACCTGCTCAAGGGCGCGGCCACCCAGGCGATGCAGAACCTCAACCTGGCGCTGGGCCTGGACGAACTGGCTTCCATCCCGCACTGAATTCCCACGGCGCCGCGCGGCCCCCTGCGCGCGCCCTGACAACCCGGCGGAGCGAATCCGCCTACGGAGCAAGACATGGCAGACCTTCTGTGGCAGAAGCCCGGCGTGGCGGTAGACGCCAAGATCCAGACCTTCCTGGCCGGCGATGATGTGATCCTGGACCGCGAGTTCTTCCTGTACGACGTGGCGGCCAGCAAGGCGCATGCGCAGGGCCTGGAGAACATCGGCATCCTCGGCAACGACGAGCGCATCGGCCTGCAGCGCGAGCTGGATGTGCTGGCCGAGGATTTCCGCAGCGGCACATTCGTGCTGGATGAGCGCTTCGAGGATTGCCACTCGGCGATCGAAGCGCGCCTGACCGAGCACCTCGGCGATGCCGGCCGCAAGATCCACACCGGCCGCAGCCGCAACGACCAGATCCTGGTGGCGACCCGGCTGTGGCTGAAGGACAAGCTGCTGCGCGTGGCCGAGCTGAGCCGCGAGATCGCCAAGGTCGCGCTGGATCGCGCCGAGGCCGAAAAAGACCTGCCGGTGCCGGGCTACACCCACATCCAGCGCGCCGTGGTGTCCTCGGCGGGCATGTGGTGGGCCGGCTGGGCCGAAGCCTTCATCGACAACGCGATCCGCGCGCACGACACCTTCAACCTGGTCGATGCCAATCCGCTCGGCACGGCCGCCGGTTATGGCGTGAACCTGCCGCTGGACCGCGCGCACACCACCGAGGCACTCGGTTTCGCACGGATGCAGATCTCGCCGATCTACGCGCAGCTCTCGCGCGGCAAGTTCGAGCTGGCCGCCCTGGAAGCGCTTGGCGGCGCCACGCTGGATCTGCGCCGCATCGCGTGGGACCTGTCGCTGTTCACCAGCAGCGAGTTCGGCTTCGTCGCGCTGCCGGCGCAGTACACCACCGGCAGTTCGATCATGCCGAACAAGCGCAACCCGGACGTGATCGAACTGATGCGTGCCACCCACGCCAGCGTGGCCGCGGCACGCACCGAGATCGAGCAGCTGCTGTCGCTGCCGTCGGGCTATCACCGCGATCTGCAGAGCAGCAAGGGCGCGATCTTCCATGGCTTCGGCCGCGGTCTGGCCGCGCTGGAACTGCTGCCGGCACTGCTGGCCAACCTGGAATGGCGCGACGACAAGCTTCGTGCGGCGATCGACTCGGGCATGTACGCCACTGATGTCGCCGTGGAAGCGGCGGTGGCCGGTGTGCCGTTCCGCGAGGCGTACAAGGCCGCCGCCGCGGCGGCGGATACGGCCGGGCAGGGGCGTACCCCCGAAGGCAGCCTGGCCGCGCGCGTGTCGCCCGGCGCGGCGGCCGACCTGCGGCTGGATGAACTGCGCGCCCGCTGGGCCGCACTGGTGTAATCACGACGGCGGCCGCAAGGTCGCCGTTTTTGTAACGTCTTGCCGGGTGCGCCCGGGAAAAGGACTCACATGAAAACCTGTTATCTGGTGATGGTCACCCGCACCCCGGACTTCCGCGATGACGTGGGTGCCGAGCACGTGCGCTTTCTCGATGAGGCGCGGGCCCGCGGGCAGCTGCTGCTGACCGGGGGTTTCACCGACAAGAGCGGTGGTGCCTACGTGCTGCAGGACATCGCCGACCTGGCCGCCGCGCAGGCGCTGGTCGACACTGATCCGCTGCTGGTGCACGGCAGTGCCACCGCCCGTATCCACGAATGGAGCACGCGCTGAGCGCGCCGATCACATGAACCACTCCGTGCCTTCGCCGTTCACCGAACAAGCCGTTCCGCAGTGGAAACGTGCCGTCCTCAAAGTGGGCAGCAGCCTGCTGGCCGCTGACGGCGGCGGTCTCTCGCCACGCCACGCACTGGGTCTGGCCCAGTTCGTCTCGGCCAATGTCCTGGCCGGGCGTGAAGTGGTGATCGTGTCCTCCGGCGCGGTCGCTGCTGGACGGGCGATCGTGCCGCGTGCGCTGGAAGCCGGGGCGGCGATGGCGGCACGGCAGGCACTGGCCGCCCTCGGCCAGGCGCAGCTGATCGGGTTGTGGCAGCGCTTCTTCGAACGTCCGGTGGCGCAGGTGCTGCTGACCCATGACGACCTGCGCAACCGCCGCCGCTATCTCAATGCCCGCGCCACGCTCAACGAACTGCTGCGGCTGGGCGCGCTGCCGGTGGTCAACGAGAACGACACCGTCTCGGTGGATGAGCTCAAGCTCGGCGACAACGACAATCTGGCCGCGACCGTCGCTGCGCTGATCGACGCCGATGTACTGTTCATCGCGACCGATATCGACGGCCTGTACAGCGCCGATCCGCGGCGTGATCCGCAGGCACGGCCGATCCACGATGTGCCCGAGTTGACCGTCGAGGTGCTGGCGATGGCCGGGGGGGCCGGCAGCGGCGCGGGCACCGGCGGCATGCATACCAAGCTGGAGGCCGCGGCCAAGGCCGGGCGTGTCGGCATCGAGACCTGCCTGTTCAACGGGCGCAGCGCCGAGGTGGTGCGCGCGCTCAGCCAGGGCCGCCTCTTCGGCACCCGCATCCACGCCGCGCAGACCCGCGTGGCCGCGCGCAAGTACTGGCTGCGGCACGCACCGCTGGAACCGGGCGCGATCCTGGTCGATAGCGGCGCGGCCGATGCGCTGCGTGGCAAGGGCGCCTCGCTGCTGCCCGGCGGCGTGGTCGGCGCGGAGGGGGACTTCCGCCGTGGCGACATGATCGAGATCCGGCAACGCACCGAGGCCGGCGAGGTCTGCCTGGCCCGTGGCGTCAGCCAGTACTCGGCCAGCGACATCCGCCGCGTCGCCGGGCGCCACTCGCGCGACATCGAAAGCGTGCTCGGCTACAACTACGGTGGCAACGTCATCCACCGTGACGATCTGGTGCTGTTGTAATCGCGTCCCCACCGTGTTTTTTTCAAGGATATTGAGATGGTCGCCAGCTCCACTACCGACATCCGCACCCAGGCGCTGGCCTCCCGCGAGGCTGCCCAGCAACTCGCGCAGCTGTCCTCCGCCGCCAAGGCCGAGCTGCTCGAAGCGATGGCCGCCGCGCTCGACGCGGATACCGATGCGATTCTCGCCGCCAACGCCCGCGATCTTGCGGCGGCCACGGAGAAGGGCGTCGGCACGGCGATGCTGGATCGCCTGGCCTTGAACCCGCAGCGTCTGGCCGGCATCGCCGCCGCGCTGCGTGAGGTCGCCGCGTTGCCCGATCCGGTCGGCCAGGTGACCCGTGATGACGTGCGCCCCAATGGCATCCGCGTGCAGAAGGTGCGCGTGCCGCTGGGCGTCATCGCGATGATCTACGAGGCGCGCCCGAACGTGACCGCCGATGCCGCCGCGCTGTGCATCAAGGCTGGCAACGGCGTGATCCTGCGCGGAGGCTCGGAGGCGATCCACTCCAATACCGCGATTGCCGCCTCGCTCAAGCGCGCGCTGCGCGAGGCCGGCATTGCCGATGCTGCGTTGACGCTGGTCGAGGATCTGCGCCGCGAGACCATGCTGGCGCTGCTGCAGCTCAACGACCTGATCGATCTGGCGATTCCGCGCGGCGGGGAGGGGCTGATCCGCTTCGTGGCCGAGCATGCCCGCGTACCGGTGATCAAGCATTACAAGGGCGTCTGCCATCTGTACGTCGACCGCGCCGCTGATCCAGCACTGGCGCTGCGCCTGCTGGTGGACGGCAAGTGCAGCCGGCCGTCGGCCTGCAACTCGCTGGAGACACTGCTGGTCCATGCCGACCTCGCGCCGACCTTCCTGCCCCTGGCGGCGAAAGCGCTGGCCGAGCGTGGCGTGCAGCTACGCGCCGATGCGGTGGCACGCCAGTGGCTGCCCGACGCCGAGGCGGCCAGCGACGATGATTACGCCGCCGAGTATCTGGATCTGATCATCGCCGTGCGCGTGGTGGATGACCTCGAGCACGCCCTCGCGCATATCCAGCAGTACAGCTCGGACCACACCGAAGTGATCGCGACCGAGGATGCCGCGGCAGCCGAGCGTTTCGTGCACGCGTTGCGTTCGGCGGTGGTGATGGTGAACGCCTCCTCGCGTTTCTCCGATGGTGGCGAGCTCGGCCTGGGTGCGGAGATCGGCATCTCCACCACCCGCCTGCATGCCTACGGCCCGATGGGACTGGAAGCGCTCACCGTGGAGCGCTTCGTCGTCCGCGGCGAAGGCCAGACGCGGACGTAGTCGGTCATGCCGGCCAGCGGCCGGCACCCCCCTCAGCCGGCCAGCGCCTGCGCGGTCACCCGCACCGGCCGCGCGTGGTCATCCATGTGCAGGGTCATGGCCTTGCCGTCAGCCAGCGAGGCCGCCACGCCGGCACTCGCGCCAAGGTCATGCGCCATTTCTTCGCGGGTCACATCGTCATGTGGCAGCCGACGTTCCTTGCCCGAAAACCGCATGCGGTTGTACTCGGCCCAGGCGATCAGCAGCGCCGCGCAGCAGACCAGCATCACCGGCAGTGCGATCACCACGAACGGATCGACCGTCTGCTTCTGCTCGTACAGCTGGGTCCAGGCCATCTGCCCGCCCAGCAGCCAGGAGACCAGCGTCACCAGCGGCGCCCACAGGTAGAAGTAGAACGCCCAGAAGGCGATGGTCACAAAGCCCCAGGCGGTACGCTGCAGCCGCGGCTGCTTGCGCGGTTTCTGGATCAGCCGCGAGTCGAAGCGGCGGGTGGATTTGACAGTGTTCATCGGATACCCCGGTCAGGACTGACCCAGACCGCGCGCTTGCCACGACGTTTGAAGATCGTCTTGGGGAACGCCACCAGGGTCGTGAACAGACTGATGAGCCAGTACGCCATCGGGTACCAGATCACCCAGAAGTAATTACGTCCAATATGCGTTTCGTAACGGCGGTCGATGATCAGGCTGCTGGCGAACTGCAGCAGACAGACCAGGGCCAGGATCACGCCATGCCACTGCGGCAGCAGCGTGGCGATGTACAGCTCCGGTGGCAGCGCCATGAACTTGCCCAGTGCCCATAGCACGATGATGGCCAGCATCGTGTACGCCCAGAGCACGCTGAGGATGTACTCCAGCAGCACGCCCCACATCCGCCGCTTGCGCCAGTGGAACAGCGAGCCGCCATGCCGCAGCAGCACTTCCACGCCGCCTTGCGCCCAGCGCAGGCGCTGTCGCCACAGCCCCTTCAGCGTTTCCGGCATCAGGATGAAACACAGCGCGTTGGGTTCGTAGCGGATGTCCCAATGATCCAACTGCAGGCGCCAGCTGATGTCGATGTCTTCGGTCACCATGTCATCGGCCCAGTAGCCGATCCGGTGCAGCGCGGTGCGACGGAATGCGGCGATCACGCCGGAGATGGTGAAGATGCGCCCGTACACCCGTTGCGCGCGTTTGATCATGCCGATGATCGAGGAGAACTCGGCCACCTGCAGCCGGCCCAGCAGGGTGGAGCGGTTGCGGATGCGCGGGTTGCCGGTCACCGCACCCACGCGCGGGCCGGAGGTCAGGTGCCAGACCATCCAGTGCGTGGCGTATTCCTCCAGCATCGCATCGCCATCGATGCACACCAGGAACTCCGAGCGTGCGGCGAGCGCGCCCATGCGCAGCGCATTGGCTTTGCCCAGGTTGCGGTCCAGGTGTACCACCCGCAGCCGCGGGTGCAGGGCGGCCAGGGCATCCAGGCGTGCGCCGGTGTCGTCGCTGCTGCCATCGTTGATGGCGATCACTTCGAAATCCGGGTAGTTCTGCTTGAGCGCCGAGCCGAGCGTGTCGTCCAGGTTCTCCGCCTCGTTATGGCAGGGAATCAGGATCGACGCGAACGGGTACTCGTCCATCGGCGGCGGATCATCGCGGTCGCGCGCCTTGCGTTCGCGCCGGAAGAAGTAATACAGGCCGCCGGACATCCAGAAGAAGGCCATCACCATCGGGTAGAAGAAGGCGAACTGGAACAGGATATAGAGAAGAGGATGCATGGCGACCTCACTTTTCCTCGTACGGGAAGCTGCGGGCCGACATGGCCGCGCGGGCGTCATACGTGGAGGGACGTCCGGCGATGAAGTCATCCGGATACCAGGCGAAATGACGCACGCCCTCCGCCTGTAGACGACGGATCTGCGCGCGCAGGCGGTCGCCGGGGATCGGCTTGCCGGTGCGCCAGTCCAGCGTCTGCAGCTCGAACATCGTCTGCGACAACTGCGGATCGTGTTGCTTCACCGCCACCACCAGCCGGTCCAGCCAGCGTTCCGGGCTGCGGCTGCCTTCCATCCACGGCATCGCCATCAGGGCGGTGTGGTCGTAGGCCTTGTTGAACAGGTCCAGGCGCTGGGCGAACCAGCTCGCGCTCTGCGGTTCCAGCACGGGCTGGGCATACAGGTTGCGCACGGTGCCCAGCTTCGGCCGCCAGCGCTGCGCGGCGGTGCGCAGCTCCAGGGTGAAGTCGATCAGGGCCTGGGTACGTGCACCGTCATCGCCTTCCTGCGGCAACTGGGTCAGCTCGGTGTCGCGCAGGTAGGCGTCATCGTGGAAGAGCAGGCCCTCGAAGTACGAGTTGATCGCCAGGTCTTCGTAGATATCATCGATGATCTTGCGGACCTGGGGCCGGGTGAAGTCCAACCGGAAGATGCCGTCGCTTTCCGGGCTCTCGATGGCCAGCGCCTTGCGGATGGCCGGGTCCTTGAGCTCGTAGCCCAGCACCGGCAGCCACGCGAACACCTTCACTCCGGCGCGCGTCTTGAGCTGCCACGCCACGCGGTTGAACAGGTCCGCACGCATCGGCAGATGGCGGTTGGGGAAGTACAACGCATCGGCCGAGCCGTTGCCGTCCGGATCGGCGAAGGCCTGCAGGAAGACGTGGGTCGGGCCGATCTTCTTGACCCGGTCGATCAGTGCATCCAGGTTCTTGCCCTGTTGCACCGGGTCGGCATCGTAGACCGCATCCAGGTCGATCTGCAGCGCCCGCATGCCATCGCGCTCGACATCGCGGCGCAGCTCGTAGGCCAGCTGCACCACGGTCGGGTTGTTGGTCACCAGCAACCGGGCCAGACCGTGCAGATCACGCTTGACCGGCGTGCTGCGGCCTTCCAGATCGAACGAGACCGGCATGCCCAGCTGCTCGGCGATATCGTTGCTCAGCGCGTTGTAGGCCGCGTACGGCCACACGATCGCCTTGGGGCTGACGCCGACATTGCGCTGGATGCGCTCCACGCTGCGGCCCAGGTCGGCGCGCAGGCGGGCTTCGTACTCGGCCGCGGTTTCATAGGTCCTGCGCGCCGGATCGTAGGTTCGGGTGATCACCGCCGGAGTGGAGTTGCCCTGCGGATTGGACTGCACGCCATGGTGCAGGTTGTCGGTGTGGCTGGCCAGTTCGATCAGCCCGCTTTTCTGCATCTCGCGCAGCTGCGCCCAGGTCAGGAAATCATCGCGGGTGAAGGGGCGGTAGCCGTAGTCGATCTGACGCCCGGCCGGCATGTCCACGTAGTCGGTGATCACCGCGACCAGCGCCGGATAGTTGTAGGCGCGCAGCAGCGGGAAGACCTTGCTGTACACGCTGCGCAGGCCGTCATCGAAGGTCAGCAGTACCGGCTTGGGGGGCAGCGGCGTGCCGCCCTTCGAGGCGGTGATCAGCTGCGACAGCGACACCGGGTGATACCCATGTGCGGACAGCCAGTCCAGGTGTGCGGCGAAGTTCTGCGTGCTCACGGCATACGCGTCCGGGTCGCCGCGGGCGGCAACCTCGTCGCGGATGTCGTGGTAGCTGAGCACCAGCAGTCCGTTGTCGGCGGCATCAAGTACGGCCGGTGGTTGCTGTGCCTGTGCCGGCAGCACCGCAGTGAGCAGGGCCAGCAACATCCAGCGGGTCCAGCGCTTCAAGTCCATGTGCCGCATGTCATTCTCCCCACCGCAGGCCGGCATCCAAGCCGATGTGTCGTTCACGCTGTCCGTCATAGACCGGTCGCGACCAGCGGATGCCGTACTCGAAAATGCGGCCTTCGCCGAGCTGCCACTCATGGCGGTACTCGGCCGAGGGCACGATCGCGCTGCCATAGCCCTGCTGCCAGTACTGGCCCACGGAGACGGTCAGGCGATGCCGGAAGTGGCGCTCGTAGTGGCGCCACAACTGCTGGTCCACGCGCAGGCCGATCTCCACCGAGTGATCCTCGGAGGGATTGAAATAGGGCACGTCATCGCGGCTGCCGCGGCTGGCATACACGCTGCCCAGACCGTCCAGGAACACCGTCGGCCGGGTCATCAGGCGCTGCTCGATGGCGGTGCTGACGGTATCGCGACGGTTGCCGTCGTCGTAGCGGAACTGGCTGGCCCCCACGCTCCAGTGGGTGCGCTCGTCGCGGCGATAGTCGGCCGCCAGTGCGATGCTGTCGGCCGTGATGCCGGAGACGCGTGCCTGCATCGAGGCATCCGGGTCATTGCGTGCGGCAGTGATGCCGGCATGCCATTGATCGCTGAACTGCCAGCCGAACCCGGCGCTGAGGCCGGTATCGCCGATGTGGTCGTTGGCGCGGTTGACGAAGGCTTCGGCATCGGCGCGGCCGTAGCGGTAGCGCGTGCCCGCACCGATCCGCAACGGGTCGATGGTCTGGTCCTGGAAATCCACGCTGCGCCGATCGGCGAACGCGACCAGGCGCCAGCGGTCGTCCAGCACCGGGGACTGCACTTCCACGCCATAGCGGCCGTCATCGTTGCCCAGCGGCGATGCACCGCCACCGCCCGAGCTGCGCCCACCTTCGGCGTAGGCATGCCATTGCCAGCCACGGTGCGCACGCCAGCTACGGTCCATGCGTTGCACGGAGGGCTGGTTGGGGTAGGCGGCAAGCAGCGTGTCGTGGACCGGTCGCGCCAGGTCATCGCGCTGCACCTGTACATAGGCGTCGTACTGACCCAGGCGTGCAGGTACGTCGCGCGGGTCCAGCGTATTGGCCATGCTGTAGCGCTCCAGCGCCCGTCGCGGCCAGCCACGCATCAGGTAAATGTTGCCGAGCGACGACTGCGTGCCGGTGTTGCCCGGGCCGATCTCGACCATCTTCTCCAGATCGCGCTGGGCGGTGGGCAGGTCGCCACTGTAGGCACGCACCATGGCCAGGTTGAGGTCGGCCTCGTAGCGCGGCCAGTTCGCATAGGGTGCCTTGGCGCCGTTCGCCCAGCGCCACGCGGGCTCATCGGCCTGCCACTTCTTCAGCAGAGCGATTGCGGTGTCGGCCTGCTCGTCTTCCAGATACGCATAGGCCAGTTCCGAGCGCGCCTGCGGCAGCGACGGATCGGCTTTGAGCGCGGCTTCCAGCACCGGGATCGCCTCGGCCGGATGCTGCGTGGCCATCAGCGAATCGCCGACGGCGGCCAGCAGATAGTTCGGCACCGGGTGGCCCTCGGCGAGCAGCGTGCGGTACTCCTCGCGCACCTGTGCATGGCGGCCCAGCCGGTTGAGCAGGATCAGCCGGTCATAGCGGATCCGCAGCGGCGCCTGCTGCACGGTGGTGCCATCGCGTTCGAGGTACTGCTGCATCTGCACCAGCGCGGCATCGGCTTCATCCAGGCGGGTGTCCTCGCTGGGGCCATAGGCCAGGCTCCAGCCCACCAGCTTGGCCAGGTAATTGCCTTCCAGCCGTTCTTTCTGTGCGGCATCGAACAGGGTGGGGCGCGCCAGGTACAGCTGCCAGGCGCGGTGCGCGCTGCCGATATCCGCTAGGGTCAGCACCTGCAGGCGATACAGCAGTTCGTCGTCGGGCGACTGCACCCGTGCCCGCTCGATCGCCGCCAGTGCATCCAGCCATTGGGCATGGTCCCGGAACTGGCCGATCTCGGCCAATGCGTTGTCCCGCGCAGTGGCTGCAGCGGCCGCCGGAGCGGAAAAAGCGAGTGTCGCGCATGCCAGGCCGACGCAGAGCGCCAGCGGCCGATGGTCGTACATGGAACCCCCCTTGGAGCATCCTTTCAAAGGTGTGTTGCGTCAAAAGTGTGACGCACATCACATGCCAATCGTGCCTGACTGCGCAGTTGTTGCCAAATCGTTAATGGCCGGGTACGGCCCATCGGCCCCCGGGTGAAACCCGGAGGAGAGGGGCAAGTCATTGAATTGCTACAGATTCAGACCATGTCGCCAACATGGGAAAGCGCACTCCGTCGCCATGAAGCTGTTCAGCCACCTGGCGGTACCAGGGGCTCCGAACACCGCCCGATGTCTGGCATCGGGTCAGTTAGCGACACGCTACGTCAGCAGTTGCGCACAGCGCGTGTAGATGGACGCGCCGGGGCGATCACCACTGGTCTTCGAGCTTCTGCGGTTTGCAGGCGACCCAGGAGGCGCTGAGCAGCACCACCGCGCACAGCACCAGGAAGCCGAACGGCAGGTGCCAGCCACCGCTGACCGCATGCAGCCAGCCGAACAGGAACGGCCCCAGGCAGCTGAAGGCATAGCCCACGCCCTGCATGAAGCCGGACAACGCCGCCGAGCCGGCCGGCGTACGCGTGCGCAGGTTGATCAGGGTCAACGCCAACGGGAACGTGGACGGGCCGATGCCAAGCAATACCGCCCACAGCCAGGGAGCCTTCATCGGTGCGTACAGCAGGCCGGCGAAAGCGATCAGGAAAGCACTGAAACCGATCAGCACCAGCGGGAAGGGATTGCGCAGACGCACGGCCAGGGCCGGCATGGTCAGCGACGGCAGCAGGCCGCAGGCGGCGAAGATGGCCACCATGATGCCGCCGAAGGCCGGCGTCGCACCGGCTTCGACCACGATCCGCGGCAGCCAGGTGAACATCGAATAGGTCATCAACGAGGTCATGCCGAACATCAGGGTCATGCCCCACGCCAGCGGCGTCTTCCAGACCTTCCCGTGCGGCGCGCTGGCAGGATCGTTGGCGGCGCTGATCGTGTCCGGATGCGGGCGGGCGCGGGAGAGCATGAGCCACGGCAGCGCCGCTGCCAGCGACATCAGTGCCCAGATGCCCAGCGATACGCGCCAGCCCGCCTGCTGCGCGACGGGTACCGCCAGCAGGGCCGGCATCATCGTGCCGATCTGCAGCACGGTGATGTAGAGCGTGCTCATGGTGCCCACGCGGTTGGCGAAGTAACGCTTCACCAGCGGGGGGACGACCACGTTGCCGATGCCCATGCCGGCCAGTGCCACCACCGAGCCGAACAGCAGGCTGCCCACGCCGCCGGCCATCGAGCGCAGCAGCAGGCCCACGGTGGCCAGGCTCATCGCCAGCAGGGCGGTGCGCTCCAGGCCCAGGCGACGCGCCACCGCCGGGGTGGTCACGCCGAACAGCGCGAAGGCCGCGGTGGGGAGCATGCCAAGCACGCCGGTCATGGTCGTCCCGAAGCCGAAGGTCTGGCCGAGCACATCCAGCAGCGGGGTCAGCGAGGTAACCGCGGTGCGCAGGTTCAAGGCGGCCAGCAGGATCGCGGCAAAAGCCAGCAGGCGCCCGTGCAGCAGGGACTGGGACGGTGAGGTGGGGTGAGTCATCAGCATGTTTCCGGACAGGTAGCGCACCGCGGGCTCAGGCACGCGGGTGCAACGGCAGAGACCGGCCAGCGGCCAGCATCTGCGGGGTAGGGGACTGGGCCGCCGCCGACGGCGGAGCCAGGACCGGCCATTGTACGGGTTCGATCCCGGCAGGTCCCTCATCAGCCCTTCGGCAGGCGCTACGTGTGAAAACGTGTTCACAACAAGGGTCGCGCGATCCCCTTCCATGTGAGCTGCGTCAAAAAAATGACTATTTAGGAAAATACCTACATGCAGGTGGGTAGTTGTCCTACCCGGAGAGTGGGGTTTTTGACGGTTTTCATGTCGCGAATAGCTCTTAAATTGGCGGGCCTCCATAGGGGCGGTCTATAGCGAACGATGGTTCGTGCCAGCCCACGTTCGAGATACTGCATGCCAAACCACGTACTACCCACCCCGGCTCGCGCCGGTTCTCATGGCGCTTCCCGGCGCACCCTCCTTCTGGCCCCGCTGGCGGCCGCGCTGGCCCTGATCTGTCTGCCGGCCAGTGCCCAGCAGCGGCCGGCCCCTGATCAGGAACTGCTCCGCCAGCAGGAGCGCGAACGCGCGCTGCGCGAGCAGCTTGAAACACGGCCCGATGCGCGCCTGCAGGACGCCCCGGTGGCGGCCCCCGAGCGGCTGCCCCAGGACGAGGCACCGTGTTTCGTGATCGAGCGCATCAGCTTGGGCGGCGAGCAGGCCGAACGCTTCCAGTGGGCGTTGGCTGCGGCCAACGTCAACGGCGATCCGGCGCTTGGCCGTTGTCTGGGCACCACCGGGATCAACGTGGTGATGTCGCGCGTGCAGAACGCCATCGTGGAGCGCGGCTTCGTCACCACGCGCGTGCTGGCCCAGCCGCAGGACCTGACCACCGGCGCGCTGGAATTGACGCTGGTGCCCGGCACGCTGCGTCAGATCCGCTTCGCCGAAGGCACCCACCGCAATGCCACGATGTGGAACGCGATCCCGGCGCGGAGCGGCGACCTGCTCAACCTGCGTGACATCGAACAGGGGCTGGAGAACTTCAAGCGGGTGCCGACCGCCGAGGCCGACATCCAGATCAGCCCGGCCGAAGGCGCCGATGCCGCGCCCGGGCAAAGCGACCTGGTCGTGCAGTGGTCGCAACAGCGGCTGGTGCGCTTCAACCTGAGCCTGGACGATTCCGGCAGCAAGGCCACCGGCAAGACCCAGGCGGGCGCGACGATGTCGCTGGATCACGCGCTGCGTCAGAACGACCTGTTCTACGTCAACCTCAACCACGACGTGTTCAGCGGCGGCAAGCGCGGCACCAAGGGCTTCACCTTCCACTACTCGGTGCCGGTCGGTTACTGGCTGTTCGGTGCCACCCGCAGCGGCTACGAGTATGAGCAGACCGTGGCCGGCAACCAGCAGTCGTATCTGTACAGCGGCGAGAGTTACAACGCCGAAGTCCGCGCCACGCGCCTGCTGTTCCGCACTGCGAGCAGCAAGACCAGCATGTACCTGCGTGCCTGGGAGCGCGACTCGCGCAACTTCATCGACGACACTGAAATCCTCGTGCAGCGCCGGCGCATGGGCGGCTGGGAACTCGGCCTGAACCACCGTCATTTCATCGGCCAGGCGACGCTGGATGGGACGTTCGGCTTCCGCCGCGGCACCGGGGCATTCGGTTCGATCGCAGCGCCCGAGGAGCTGTTCGGTGAAGCCACCTCACACCCGAAGATCTACTTCGCCGATGCGCAGCTGAGCGTCCCGTTCCAGCTTGGCCAGCAGCGCCTGCGCTACACCGGCAGCTGGCGCGCGCAGTGGAACCGTGGCGGGCTGGTGCCGCAGGACCGCTTCGCGATCGGTGGCCGCTACACCGTGCGCGGCTTCGATGGCGAGATGTCGCTGATGGGCGAGCGCGGTTGGCTCATCCGCAACGACATCGGCCTGGCACTCGGCGGTGGCCAGGAGTTCTACGTCGGCGCCGATTACGGTCATGTCGGCGGCAGCGCCACGCAATGGCAGCTGGGCAATGACCTGGCAGGCACCGTGATCGGCCTGCGCGGGTCCTATCGCGGCCTGTACTGGGACGGCTTCGTCGGCGCCCCGTTGAACAAGCCCTCTGGTTTCCATAATGCGTACACCGTCACCGGATTCACCCTGAGCTGGTCGTTCTGATTCCAGCGCTGGCGCCTGCGCGCCGCGCCGACCACACGCACACAAAGGAACTGTCATGAACAAGCATCTGTACCGACTCGTGTTCAACCACGCTCTCAAGCTCTGGCAGGTCGCCGCGGAGATTACCCCGCGCCCCGGTGGGCTTGGTATCGGACAGGGCGGTGACCGCACGGCGGCACTGCGCCCGATGGCCTTCGCGTTGTGGGTGATGCTCGGCTGGGTCGGGGTGACCGGCATGGCCGCGGCGCAGGTGGTGGCCGATCCGAATGCGCCGGGCAACCAGCGCCCGACCGTGCTGGAAACCGCCAACGGTACGCCGCAGATCAACATCCAGACCCCGAGTGCGGCCGGTGTCTCGCGCAACACCTACCAGCGATTCGATGTCGACCAGCAGGGCGCCATCCTCAACAATTCGCGCGGCAACACGCAGTCCCAGCTCGGCGGCTGGGTACAGGGCAATCCGTGGCTGGCCGGTGGCACCGCGCGGGTGATCCTCAACGAGGTCAACGGAGCGAACCCGAGCCAGCTGCGCGGCTACGTGGAAGTGGCCGGCGACCGCGCGCAGGTGGTGATCGCCAACCCCGCCGGCATCGATTGCGACGGCTGCGGCTTCATCAACGCCAACCGCATCACTCTGACCACCGGCACGCCGATGTTCAACGGCGGTGCGCTGGAGGGATACCGCGTGCAGGGCGGTGCCATCCGTATCTTCGGCGCCGGCATGGATGCCAGCCGGGTCGACTACACCGATCTGATCGCGCGCTCGGTGCAGCTCAACGCAGGTCTATGGGCACAGCAACTGCAGCTCACCACTGGCGCCAATACGGTCAGTGCCGATCTGAGCCGCGTGCAGGCGCAGGCCGCGGAAGGCAGTGCGCCGCAGTACGCGCTGGACGTCGCGCAGCTCGGCGGCATGTATGCCAACAAGATTCTGTTGATGGGCACCGAGCATGGGGTAGGCGTGCGCAACGCCGGCAATCTCGGCGCGCAGACCGGTGAGCTGGTGGTCACCGTCGATGGCCGGCTGGAAAACACCGGCAAACTGCAGGCGCGCGACGACACCCGCATCGCGGCCAGCGGCGGTGTGCGCAATGAAGGTCTGGTCAGCGCGGGTCGCGAATTGAACCTGCGCACCGGCCAGGATCTGGACAACACGGGGGGGCAGCTCAACGGCACTCGTCTGGATGTGGAAGCCGCCTCGCTGGTCAACCGCGACGGGCGCATCGAGCAGGCGGGTGTGCAGGCGTTGGCGGTAGAGAGTGGGCAGTTGAAGAACCGCGACAAGGGCAGCATCGGCGCGCTGGCCCAGCAGGATGGGGCCGCACCGACGACGCCAGGCACGGGGGAAGGCACGGGCAACCCAGGAACACCGGGCACCGGCAACGGCAGCACCGACGGCAGCGCGCCGGGCGTGATTCCGCCGACCACCGCGCCGCTCGCGCAGGGCCGCGTGATGATTGCCGGCCTGCTCGACAACGATGCCGGCGCGGTGCTGGCCGGTGGCGATATCGATCTGCGCGCCGGTGAGTTGGACAACGACGGCGGCAGCATCGGCGTGCGCGACCTGAGCGTGAACGGTGGCGCGCTGTCCAATCGGCGGGGCGAGCTGACCACCCAGCGCGACCTGCGCGTGCAGGGTCAGACACTGCACAACGACGCCGGCGCATTGAACGTGGGCGGCGCCCTTGATGTAAGCACCACGCAGCTGTCCAACCGCAGTGGCACGATCACCCACAGCGGCACTGCACCCGCCCAGCTGCTGGTGGAAGGCACGTTCGACAACATCGATGGCCGTCTCGCCAGCAACGCCACTTCGCTGGCGCTGACCAGTGCAGTGCTGGTCAACACCGACGGCACGCTCATGCACACCGGCAGCGACGGCCTGCAGCTCACCACCGGCACGTTGAACGGCCAGCGCGGCGAGATCGCTACGGCCGGCACGCTCAGCCTCCGCGCAGGGCAGGTCGATCATCGCCAGGCGGAACTGCAGGCCGGCACGCTCGATGTCCAGGTCGATACGCTCGACAACCGTGGCGGCCAGCTGCTGGCGACCGGCAGCCAGGCCAACCGCATCGAGGCGGCGACCGCGCTGGACAACAGCGATGGCACGCTCGCCAGCAACGGCGATCTGGCCATCGATACTGTGCTGCTGAGCAACGCGGGTGGGCAGGTGCAGCAGGCCGGCAGCGGCCGCCTGGACATCACCGCGGCGACCTTGGCCGGGGCAGGCGGCAAGCTGCTGAGCAACGGCGCGCTGCACCTGCAGGGCCAGCGCATCGATGTCTCCGGCGGCATCACCTCGGCGGTGCGCATGGAGATCGACGCCGGGCAGTTGGACAATCGTCGGGGTGAGCTGATCGCCACCGGCACCGACACGCTTGGCCTGCGCGTGACCCACGCGCTGCAGAACGACAGCGGCCAGATCATCGGCAACGGTGCGCTCGCCGTGCAGGCAGGGAGCCTTTCCAACCGCGACGGCAAACTACTGGCGGCGGGCAGTGCGGCCTCCACGCTGCAGGTGACCGGCACGCTCGACAACCAGCGCGGCACCTTGGCCAGCGCTGGCGATCTCACGCTGCAGGCCGGCCAGCTGGACAACCAGGCTGGCACGGTCCAGGCCGCCGGTGAAAGTGCGATGCAGCTCGCCGTGGACGGCCTGCTCGACAACCGCCAGGGCGGCATGATCGCCTCCGGTGGTGCGCAGCAGCTGCGCGCCGGCAGCCTCGACAACCTCGGCGGCACCGTCAACGCAGGCGACACGCTGGACGTGGCGGTCGCCCAGACCCTCGACAACAGCGCCGGCACCCTCGCTGCCAACGACACGCTGCACGTGCAGGCCGGGCGCATCATCAACCGTGACGCGGGCACCCTGGCCTCGGTCGAAGGCGATGTTACGCTCGACAGTGCGAGCGATATCGACAACACCGCCGGTGTGATCCAGGCCGAGCGTGCGCTGTCGGTGACCAGCCAAGGGCTGACCAACGTGCGTGGCACGCTGGCCGGCGCCTCCGTCGCCTTGGATACGGGTCTGGGCGGCGTGGACAACAGTGAAGGCATCATCGCCGCCACCGCCGGCACGCTGGATATCCGCAGTGGTGCACTGGAGAACCGCGCTGGCCTGCTGCAGTCCAGTGGCGGGATGAGCATCGATACGCACGGCCAGCGGCTGGGCAATACCGACGCGGGCGCGCGTGGCGGCATCGTCAGCGGTGCCGGGCTGACCCTGCGTGCCGGTGAGCTGGACAACCGTGCCGGCCTTGTCCAGGCGCAGACGGCGCTGGACGCGCGACTGGCCTCGCTGGACAACCGCAGCGGCGGGCAGGTCGGCAGCGGCACCTCGCTGCTGCTGCAGGCGCAGCGCGTGGACAACAGCGGTGGCCGCCTGCAGGCCGCTCAGAACCTGACCCTTGAGCTGAGCGGTGAGCTGGTCAACCAGGCCGGGCTGGCCGTGGCCGGTGGCGATCTGGTCGCCCAGGCTGCGCGCATCGACAACCGCGCCACGAGCGGCGGCGGCACCGCGCTCGGGCTGCAGGGTCGCAACGTGGACCTCACTGCCGCGCAGATCGACAACAGCAGCGGCGTGATCGCTGCCGACCAGCGCATTGCGCTGCAGGCGACCGATGCGCTGTTCAACCAGCAAGGCCTGGTGTCCTCGGCGGGCAGTCTGGACGTGCGCGCCGGCCAGGTCGGCAACACCGACGGCACGCTGCTGTCGGCGGGCAACCAGACGCTGCATGCCAACGTGCTCAACGGCACGGGCCGGGTGTTGTCGCAGGGCGACCTGGTGCTTGCGCTGCAGCAGGACTACCGCAACGATGGCCAGATCACCGCCAATGGCAAGGCCACGGTCTCCACGCAGGGACTGTGGACCAACGCAGGCAAGGTGCAGGCCGGGGATCTGAACCTGCACGCACGCCAGGTCGACAACCTCGCCACGGGTGAGATCAGCGGCCTCCGCACGCAGGTGCGCGCCGATGGCGTGCTCGGCAACCGAGGCCTGATCGACGGCGTGGACACCCGCGTCGATGCCGATGTGATCCTCAACGTCGGCACCGGTCGCATCTATGGCGACCGCCTGTCGATCGGTGCCAACACCCTGGTCAACAGTGATGAAACGCTGGAGGGCGTTACCCGCGCGGCCACCCTTGCCGCGCGTGAGCGCCTGGACATCGGCGCCGGCACCGTGGTCAACCGCGAGCAGGCGCTGATCTTCAGTGCCGGCGGTGGCGACAATGCACTCAACATCGGCGGTGCGCTGGATGCGCAGGGGCATGCAGTCGGTCGCGCAGGCCTGGTGCACAACGTCAGCGCGACCATCGAGTCGCTGGGTGGCTTGAGCATCGACGCCACGCGCCTGCTCAACAGCAACGAGCACTTTGCCACCACTGAAGTGATGGTGGTGGGCCCGACCAAGAAGCTGTACATCCAGCCCAAGGGCACGCCGGGCATGCACGATGCCAGCGAGTTCACCTGGTCCAGCTGGAGCCGTGCCGGCAAGTACTGGTGGAAAAACGGCAGCGGCGACGTCAAGGCATGGACCCAGTACGACGTCACCCATACCGAGTACGAAACCCAGGTCACCTCCAGCGCGCCGGGCCGGATCATCTCGGGCGGCAACATGACCCTGCGTGGCGATGAGCTGATCAACGACAAGAGCCAGATCCTGGCCGGCGGCGCGTTGCTGGGCGACCTTGGCAACCTGCGCAACATCGATGCATTCGGCGAGTACCGCGTGCGCGAGGAAGGCACCAGCCAGTACACCTACAGCCGCTGGCGCGGTGGCTTCAAGCGCTATCACGAACGCAAGTGGGACGGGAAGATCGCCTATCGCCCGGCCGATGAAGTGCGCACCATCAATCTGGGCGTGACCCGCACCGAACAGAACACCCGCGATGGTGGCAGCGGCTACCAGGTGGGCGGCGTCACTACCGGTACCGTCGGTGGGCAGGTCGGTGGCGCAGCCGACGCCGGCGCCATCGGTGGGCAGCGCCAGGTGACCGAGGTCAGCGCCAGCGTGGCCTCGCTGGCGGGCCCCGGCAGCAATGCTGGCACCGGTGCGCAGGGCGCGGAGGGTAACCAGCCGACGGTGATCCGCACCATCGGCGTGGAGGCCGAACTGCCGCAGAGCAGCCTGTTCCAGAGTGGCCCGAACGCGGGGCAGTACCTGGTCGAGACCGATCCACGCTTTGCCGATTACCGCAGCTGGCTTGGCTCGGAGTATCTGCTGCAGAAGATGGGCGTGGACCCGGCCAATGTGCAGAAGCGGTTGGGCGATGGGTTCTACGAACAGAAGCTGGTTCGCGATCAGGTTGCCCAGCTCACCGGCCGCCGCTTTCTGGACGGCTACGCCGACGATGAAGCGCAGTACCGCGCGCTGCTCGACAACGCGGCCACCATCGCCGACGCATGGGGCCTGCGCCCCGGTGTGGCGCTGACCCCGGCACAGATGGCCCAGCTCACCAGCGACATCGTCTGGCTGGTCGAGCAGCGCGTCACCCTGGCCGATGGCAGCACCACCACCGCGCTGGTCCCGCAGGTCTATGTACGCGTACGCCCCGGCGATATCGACGGCACCGGCACGCTGCTGGCGGGCCGCTCAGTGGAGCTGAACCTGCGCGGCGATCTGGTCAACAGCGGCACCATTGCTGGCCGCACCGCGGTGAAGATCGACGCGCAGAACCTGCGCAACCTCGACGGCCGCATCAGCGGTGACACGGTCAGCGCCAATGCGCGTACCGACCTGGACAACCTCGGCGGCCTGATCGATGCGCGCAGCGTGCTGGTCGCCAGCGCTGGCCGTGATCTCAACATGGTCACCACCACCCGCAGCGGTCAGAACACGGCCGGACTGAGCGACTTCAGCCGGACCAACATCGACCGCGTGGCCGGGTTGTTCGTGAGTGATCAGGGCGCCACGTTGCTGGCCAAGGCCGGCCGCGACCTGCGCATGGACGGCGCCCAGGTGGTCAACACCGGCGCACAGGGCCAGACCCTGCTTTCGGCGGGGCGTGATCTCTCCCTGGGCACGGTCACCGAGGCACGCCAGGAGAACAACGTCCGCAACAACGACAACTACCTGCGCCAAGGCTACGTGCGCGAAGTCGGCACCACCCTCGATACCGCCGGGGCAGTGCAGCTGCAGGCGGGCCATGATGTGAACCTGCGCGCCGCGCAGGTCTACAGCAGCGATGGCGCGATCTCGGTGATGGCCGACAACGACGTCAGCATCGCCAGCGGCGAGCAGAGCAACAATTGGAGCGAGGGCCGCAAGCACACCCATCGCGGGCTGTTGAAGTCCACCACCAACACCACGCGCGATAGCCTGGAGGAAACCCAGGCCATCGCCAGCACGCTCAGCGGGCACCAGGTGGCGGTGCGCGGCAACAACATCACCGTGACCGGCAGCAACGTGGTCTCCGATGCGGGCACCGTGCTGCTGGCCGACAACGATCTGACCGTGCAGGCGGCGACCAACACGCGCGGTGAGAGCCACTACAAGCGCAAGGATGAAAGCGGCTTCCTCTACAACGGCGGCGTCGCGTTCACGGTCGGCACGCAGATGCAGAGCCGCGATGCCAAGGACGTGAGTACCAGTGCCGCGGGGTCCACCGTCGGCTCCACCGCGGGCAACGTGGTGATGGTGGCGGGCAACAACTACCGCCAGGTCGGCAGCCACGTCGTCGCGCCGGTGGGCGATGTCGACATCCACGCGCGCAAGGTCGATATCGTGGAAGCCCGCGAGACGGGCGTCGCCACCCAGGAGGACAAATTCCGCCAGGCCGGCCTGACGGTGGCGTTGACCGCGCCGGTGATTTCGGCGATCCAGAGCGCCGAGCAGATGAAGAAGGCGGCCAGCCAGACCGATGACAGCCGCATGAAAACGTTGGCGGCAGCGACCACCGTGCTCAACACGGCGGCAGCCGTGGGTGCGGTGCAGGCTGATCCAGGCGCGGCGGGTGGCATCAACATTTCCATCACCGTGGGCGGCGCACGCAGCGACAGCAAGACCACCACCACGCACGACAACGCAGCCGGCTCCAGCATCACCGCAGGCGGCGACGTGCGCATCAGTGCCACCGGCGCGGGCAAGGACTCGGATCTGACCGTGGTTGGCAGCACCATCAACGCCGGCAACAACGCCTACCTGCGGGCCGATGGCGATATCGCCCTGCTGGCGGCGAAGAACACGCTGGAGACCGATCGCAAGAGCAGCGCGGCCAGCGGCGGCGTCGGCGTGGCGATCAGCATCGGCTCCGGTGGCGCCAGCGCCGGCATCACCGCCAATGCCAGTGGCTCCAAGGGCAAGGGTGAGGGCACCGACGTGAACTGGACCAACAGCCACGTCAACGCCGGCAACACGCTGGTCCTGCAATCCGGCGGCGACACCACCCTGCGTGGCGCAGTGGCCAGTGGTCGCCAGGTGATCGGCGATATCGGCGGTGACCTCAACATCGAGAGCCTGCAGGACACCTCCAGCTTCCACAGCAAGGACACCAGTGTCGGCGGCAGTGTCACGGTCGGCTTGGGCTTCTCCGGCAGCGCCAGCTACGGCAACACCAAGGTCGATGGTGACTACGCCAGTGTTGTCGAGCAGAGCGGAATCAAGGCGGGCGACGGTGGCTACCAGGTACGCGTAGGCGGCAATACCGATCTGATCGGTGGCGTGATCGCCTCCAGCGAACAGGCCATCGCCGACGGCCGCAACCAGCTGATCACCAGCACATTGAGCGTGCGCGATCTGGACAACCGCAGCGATTACAAGGCCAGCAGCCTCAGCCTGTCCGGCGGCTTCAGCAAGAGCGGCACCGGCGCCCCGTCCAGTGGCGGCAACAGCGGCCGTGGCAACGACGGTACGCCAGGGTCCACCGGTGCGGCCGGGCAGGGCAGCAGCTGGTCCTGGCAGAACTATGGCAACGATGCCAGCGCTGCCGCGCCCGGCTATGCCAGCGACAAGGGCAGCGATGCCAGCACCACCCGCAGCGGCATCAGCGCAGGCGGGCTGACCATCACCGATGGCAACGCGCAGCTGGCCAGGACCGGCAAGAGCATCGACGACACCCTGGCCAGCCTCAATCGCGGTGTGCTCAGTGGCGACGATGCCAACGGGCTGATCCGTAACTGGGATCCGGTGGAACTCGCGCAGAAGGTGCAGGCCGAAGCGCAGATCAGCGCAGCGTTCACCCAGCAGGCGCACAGTGCCGTGGGCAGCTATGTGGCCAGCCGCGGCGCCAGCATCAAGGAGCGTTACGAGCACGCCGACACGCCGGAGCAGAAGGCTGCGCTGCAGGCTGAAGCCGATGAACTGCGCACGCAGGAGAAGATGCTCAACATCCTGATCGGCGCGGTGACCGGCTCGGCGACCAGCGCGGTCTCCAAGGAGGCGCTGGCCAGTGCGGCGGACTGGATGAGGAAGGAGATGATCAAGAATTCGGAACTGTTCACCGGCGTCGTCGATCCCTCCAATCCCGAAGTGGACCCGACCACATCCAAGAACAAGAACGTCCTCAACAACATCAACGGGATCAGCATTGGTGTGGACGGCGACGGCATCAAACTGGGCGGAACCCGCATCGATCTGGATCTGCTGTGCGGCACGTCCAACAGCCGTTGCATTACCGACGAAACCGGCAAGCTGGCACTGGATGACAACGGGCATGTGCAATGGAACGCGACCGCCGCGAAGATGAGTCTGAAGGACTTCCTGGCCAGTGAAGAGGGCAAGGCACTGGGTGGCCTGACCGGCGGTATTCAAGGTATCGAAGGTACGCTCAACGGGACCCCTTATTCCAAGGGTGATTGGGAGGACAGATTGATCGAGTTCTTTGCGGGCCCACACGACTACATCGGCGGCCAGATGAGCGGGTTGTATGATGAGCAGGGCAACGCAGTACGCGGGCGCTCCCCACTGCTGCAGAAGGTACACAACACATGGAGCGTGTTCGCCATCCCCACGGCCGCCCCGTTTGCAATGGCAAAAGGCCTGCCGCCAGGCGTATGGCAGGCCATCACCACGTTCGTGAAGGCATCCCCATGATCCGAATCATCTGTGCACTTGGCCTGCTGTTCTCCCTGGCGTTGTCGGCCGGGTGTTCGGTAGGCAACTGGAACGTCTGCGGCCCGCAGACGCCGCGCGCCTACTGTGACAAGAAAACCTACGACGCCTTGGCCAATCCCCCTTCGCAGCGCGACAGCTGGGCGGCGGGCAAGGCCGATGCCTCGCAACTGGGGGCGGCGTGGGTGGCATGCGGCGGCATGGCGAACGGCAATGTCGGCATCGATCAGCAGGGCAGCAACGGTCCCGAAACCGTGCAGCGCCTCACCCGGAAGAATGACGACGTCCAGCGCTGCATGATGCAAAAGGGATACCAATACACCGGGACATGCTCAGGGGATATTGCGAGTCGATTCCCCGCCTGCCAGTCGCGATGAACGTGCGGCGGCCTCGTGCAGGTGCGCTCGCCGCTGCACCTGATCCCTGGGATCGGCGGACGGCGCATGAGCACCCTCGCGCGAGCCGGAGGGTCAGACGTATATCGATGCTGATGGCGATCGTACTTTTCGCGGTTGCAGGCTGTGCCAGCACTCCCGCTGTACCGGGGCAAGTGGCGGTGACGGACATGGGGCCTGTTCCGGCGGGTTCCGTTCGTGTCATGCCGACGCGGCAGTACTGGCGCAAGGCGGGGGCGAGCAAGGCCGACGCGGACGTGGCCCGGCAGCAATGCAGCCAGCACCTGCGCAACACCGACGAGTACGTTGGGCTTCTCAAGGAGAGCGCCGTGATCACGAAGATCTGGCATGCCGAACGTACCTCGGCACAGAAGAAGCGGCGCAAAGAGATCGCCGCTCGGCTGGGCCAACTCCATGATGCATGCATGGCCGGCGAGGGGTTCGAGTTCGTGCGTCGTGGGTTTCCGGTGGAGTGAATACGATGCGCATGACACTGCTGTTCGTCCGTAGGGGGTTCATCTGTCGCAAGCATCCCGCCAAACGGCACACGGGTCGTGCGACGGTGGTACTCGGCATGCTGTTCGGGCTGACCGCCTGTGGTGCAGGTGGGATGTGGATGAATGGAAACCCTGCCGCAACCCGGCAGCTGGTGCCGCCGGGCCACGACTGGAGCAGGCCGGACGCAGGTGCCCTGGTGCGTGATACGGACTGGCAGGCCTGCGGCGGCCAACGCAGTGGGAACATCTCCTCAGACCGGCAAGGTGCCACGGGTGAGGAAACCGCCAATCTTTCACGCGACAAGCTCTACGCGGCACAACGGTGCATGCTGGGGAAGGGCTACCGCTACACGGGTCGCTGCGAAGGCGACATTCCGCGCCGCTACCCGGCGTGCGAATCGCCATGAAACCCCGTCCCATCCGCCGCGTCGTCACTGCCCTGTGCCTGGCCGCCAGCCTCGGCGCCTGCGGCATGGGCGGCATGTGGATGAATGGCGATCCATCGGTCGGCCGCACCCTCATGCCACCGCGGGATACCTGGGAGAAGCCAGGCAACGGTGGCACGGCCCGCGATGCCGATTGGCGCGATTGTGGCGGGGCCGCCAATGGCGGTTACCACGTCTCCACGGCGGAGGGGGCCAGCGCGGCGGTGATCCAGCAGGCCCTGGGCCGCACGTTCGATGATCTGCAGCGCTGCATGCTCGGCCAAGGCTACCGCTACACCGGCAGCTGCGAAGGGGAAATCCGCAGCCGCTACCCGGCCTGCCAATCGCCAGGCACAAAAAAACCCGGAGGACAGTGATGTCTTCCAGGCTTGATTGTGACCATCAAATGGTCGGGGAGACAGGATTCGAACCTGCGACCTCTACGTCCCGAACGTAGCGCTCTACCAGACTGAGCTACACCCCGTAAGGAGCCGCCTATTGTATCGATCCCGCCGGTCGGCGGCAAGGGGGGATCGCGGTTTTCGCCTTCGGTGCCGTGTTGCCACGGCCCTTGATAAAGAAGCCTGGAAACGTGTTCCCAGGCTTCAATACGACCACCGAAGTGGTCGGGGAGACAGGATTCGAACCTGCGACCTCTACGTCCCGAACGTAGCGCTCTACCAGACTGAGCTACACCCCGAAGGAGCCGACAAGGATACGGTGTGAAGACCCGATCGGCAACCTTTTTTTAGCCTTCTTCGTGATCCGTACGGCTCTGCTCGCGGGCCTCGAACCACATGCCGTTGAGAATAGCCACGACCGAAGCCAGCCCTGCACCCAGAATCCAAGCGAAGTACCACATGGTGAGTCTCCTATGGCGCCGTGGGGCGCGTCAGTAAGCGTTGGGGTTGTCGCCCATCTCTTCGGCCGTGGTCTTGCCCTTCATCACGCGGTAGACCCAGGAGGTGTAGGCGATGATGATCGGCAGGAAGATGGCCGTGGCGATCAGCATGATCCCCAGGGTCAGGTGGCTGGAGGAGCTGTCCCAGACGGTCAGGCTGGAGCCCGGCTGGCTGGAGGAGGGCAGCAGGAACGGGAAGATCGCAAAGCCGACGGTCAGGATGATGCCGGCGATCGAGGCCCCCGAGGCCAGGAAGGCCAGGCCACCACGGCGGGCCCGCAGCAGCACCGCGCTGGCCAGCGCACCCACCAGCCCGAGGATCGGGGCCAGCAGGGTCAGCGGCATGCTCTGGTAGTTGCGCAGCCAGCCACCGGCCACCGCACCGACGGCCGCGGTCTTCAGCAGCGGGTTGGTCGGGCCATCGGTCACCACCTGCGAGGTGATCTGGTAGCCCGGCAGGCCAAAGGCCACCCAGACGCCGGCCAGGGCGAACAGCACGAAGGTCAGCACCGCCGCGACGCTGCCGTAACGGGCCGAGCGCTCGGCCACCGGGCCATCGGTCTTGAGCACCAGCATCGCGGCACCGTGCGAGACCACCATCGCCACGCTGACCAGACCTGCCACCAGCGCGAACGGGTTGAGCAGGCCGATCAGGGTGCCGGTGTAGAAGATGCGCATGCTGTCATCGAAGTGGAACGGCACGCCGACCAGCACGTTGCCCACCGCCACGCCGGCGATCAGTGCCGGGAGCAGGCCGCCGACGAACAGCGCACGGTCCCAGTTCTCGCGCCAGCGCTTGCCGGGCATCTTGCTGCGGTACTTGAAGGCGACCGGGCGCAGGATCAGCCCGAACAGCATCAGGAACACCGCCAAGTAGAAGCCGGAGAAGCTGACCGCGTACAGCGGCGGCCAGGCGGCGAAGATCGCACCGCCACCGAGCACCAGCCACACTTGGTTGCCTTCCCACACTGGGCCGACGGTGTTGATCACCAGCCGGCGTTCGTCATCGGTCCTGGCCACGAACGGCAGCAACGTGCCGACGCCGAGGTCGAAACCGTCCATCACCGCCCAGGCGATCAGCAGGATGCCGAGCAGCAGCCACCAGATCACGCGGAGCGTGGTGTAATCGAGTCCAATGAATTCCATCTGGGTTCTCCTGCCTTACGCCCGACCGTGGGTCGGCGCAGCGGCATTGGGGGAAAGGGACGTGGCTGCAGCCTGCAGCGACGGCAGGATGTCGTCCGGGCCCTTGCGGATCGCCTTGAGCATCAGCTTCACTTCGATGATCAGCAGCACCGTGTACAGCGCGGTGAACACGGCCAGCGTGGTCAGGATTTCATGCAGGGCCAGGCCCGAGGCGGCGTAGAAGGTCGGCAGCACGCCGTCCACCGCCCACGGCTGGCGACCGTACTCGGCCACGAACCAACCGCATTCGATCGCGATCCACGGCGCCGGCAGCGACCACAGGGCAAGCTTGAGGAACCAGCGCTTGTCCTGGAAGTTGTGGCGGCACGAGTAGTAGAAGGCCAGCGCGAAGAAGGCGATCAGGTAGAAGCCCAGCCCGGCCATGATGCGGAAGGTCCAGAACAGCGGGGCGACCCGCGGCACGGTGTCCATCGCGGCCTTGGAGATTTCTTCCGGGGTGGCGTTGAGGATGTCCTCGCGGTAGCGCTTGAGCAGCAGGCCGTGGCCCAGATCCTGCCAATGGCGGTCGAACATCTCGCGCGCTTCGACGTCGTTCTTGTCCTTGCGCACGCGTTCCAGCGCACCGTAGGCCAGCTGGCCGCCGCGGATGCGGTTTTCAGCGCGCCCCACCAGTTCCAGGATGCCCGGGATCGGCTGGTCCAGCGAACGGGTGGCGATCAGGCCCATCAGGTACGGGATCTTGATCGCGTAATCGTTGGTGTGGGTGGTCTGGTTCGGAATGCCGAAGGCGGTGAAGTCGGCCGGCGCACGCTCGGTTTCCCACATCGCTTCGATCGCGGCGAGCTTCATCTTCTGGTGTTCGCTGGCGGCATAGCCGCTTTCGTCACCCAGCACCACCACCGACAGCGAGGACAGCAGGCCGAAGGCGGCCGCCACCGCGAAGGAACGGCGTGCCATGTCCCTGTGCTTGTTGCGCAGCAGGAACAGGGCGCTGATCGACATCACGAACACCGCACCGGTCACGTAGCCGGCACTGACCGTGTGCACGAACTTGGCCTGGGCCACCGGGTTGAACAGCACGGCGGCGAAATCCACCACCTCCATGCGCATCGTTTCCGGGTTGAAGATCGCGCCGGTCGGGTTCTGCATCCAGCCGTTGGCGATCAGGATCCACACCGCCGAGAGGTTGGTGCCCAGGGCCATCAGCCAGGTCACGGTGAGGTGCTTGACCGGGCTCAGGCGCTTCCAGCCGAAGAAGAACAGACCGATGAAGGTCGCTTCCAGGAAGAACGCCATCAGGCCTTCGATCGCCAGCGGTGCGCCGAAGATGTCGCCGACGTAATGGCTGTAATACGACCAGTTCATGCCGAACTGGAATTCCATCACGATGCCGGTGGCGACGCCGATGGCGAAGTTGATGCCGAACAGCGTGCCCCAGAACAGCGTCATCTGCCGCCAGACCTGTTTGCGGGTCATGACGTAGACGCTCTCCATGATGGCCACCATGAAGGACAGGCCAAGCGTGAGGGGAACGAAAAGGAAGTGGTACATCGCGGTCAGAGCGAATTGCAGCCGCGACAGTTCTACGACTGTCTGATCAATCATGGCCTGGCTACCTCGTTGGGTTTTGCCGTTTCAGGTGGCGGGAAGGGGGGTCTACGGGGTGAATTCTGTGACCAGCAACTTCAAACAGCCTTGATTCAGATCAATGTACAAACAGACCGGCGCAGGGATCGTATGCATCCCACCCCTGCGACCGCTGGCCGCACGGGGGCGGGGCCAGCACCTACTACAATCGACGGAACCTCCCTGTGGCCGCCAGTGACTTGTTTTGAGCATACCCCCCGACGCGTCCATTGTTGAGACAACCGCCCTGCGCCGCCGTCGCCTGCACTGGCTGGGTGGGCTGGCGGCGGCCGCCCGCGGCAAGCAGCGGCTGGCGGCGATCTGCATCTGCCTGTCCGGCGCCCTGCTGATCGGGCAGGCGGCCGCCATCGCCTGGTTGATCCAGGCGGTGCTGGTCGATCACCGGCCACTGGCCGACGCTACGCCCGTGCTGCTGGGGTTGCTGGCGGTGCTGGGCATCCGCACCCTGTTGGGCAGTGCGACCCAGGCAGCAGCCGGTGATGTCGCCGATGCGGCGCGGCTGGCGCTGCGTGAACGGGTTTATCAGCGGCTGCTCGAGCGCGGGCCCCTGTGGCTGCGCCAGCAACGCACCGGGGAACTCGGCGAACTGATGCTCGCCCACGCCGATGCGATTGAGAATTATTACTCCGGCTATCAGCCGGTCCGCATCGAAGTAGTGGTGGTCCCGCTGCTGATCGCCATCGCCGTGGCCTGGACCGATTGGGTGATCGCGCTGATTCTCTTGTTCACCGCGCCGCTGGTGCCGTTCTTCATGATGCTGGTCGGTTGGGGCGCTGAAGCCGCCGGCCGTGCGCAGCTGGGCGAACTGGCGCGGATGAGCGGCCACTTCGCCGATCGCATCAAGGGGCTGGGCCTGCTGCGTCTGTACGGGCGAGGCGAGGCCGAACTGGACGGTGTGGCCACAGCGGCAGAAGGCGTGCGCGAGCGCACCTTGAAAGTGCTGCGGATCGCCTTCCTCTCCTCCACGGTGCTGGAGTTCTTCGCGTCGGTCAGCGTGGCGATGGTCGCGCTGTATCTGGGCCTGAGCTATCTCGGCCTGATGTCGTTGCATGCGCATGTGCCGACGCTGGGCGTGGGCATGTTCTGCCTGCTGCTGGCACCGGAGTTCTATGCACCGCTGCGGCGCTTGGCCGCGCACTACCACGATCGCGCCAACGCACTTGCCGCGGCCGCCGAAGTGGAGCGCCTGCTCGGCGACTTGCCGGAGGCACCCGTGGCCGGGGACGCGCCGCCTGCGACTGCGCGCGCGCCGGAACTGCTCGAACAGCGCGCCCCTCCGGTGATCGTACGCGGGGTGAGCCTGCGACCTCTGGGTGCACATCACGATGTGGTGCAGCAGCTCTCGTTCCAGATCGAGCCCGGGCAGCGCGTGGCGCTGGTCGGCCCCAGCGGCAGTGGCAAGAGCACGTTGCTGGAAGCGCTGGCCGGCTGGTTGCCCCCGCGCGAGGGCAGCATCGCGCTGCGCCCCGGGTTGGACGTGGGCTACGCGGGGCAGCGCCCGTATCTGTTCCACGGCACGATCGCCGACAACCTGCGGCTGGCCGCACCGGGCGCGACCGATGCGCACCTGCGCGCCGTGGCGGAGGCCGCCCAGGTGATGCGCTTCGCTGCCGCACTGCCACAGGGGCTGGACACGGTGATCGGTGAGCGCGGCTTCGGATTGTCCGGTGGCGAAGCGCGTCGCATCGGCCTGGCCCGGCTGCTGCTGCGCGATCCACAGCTGCTGCTGCTCGACGAGCCGACCGCCTTCCTCGATCCCGATACCGAAGCCGATCTCCTGCGTACCCTGGCCGCCTTCGCACGTGGGCGCAGCGTGGTGATCGCCACGCACAGCGAGACCGCGATGCGCTGGGCAGACACCCGCCTGACCTTGACCGCCGGCGGCGCGCGCCTGGCCTCGGAGCTAACGCCATGAAGGCCGCACACATCGATTCGCTGAAGGGTGTGTTCGCCCGGCATCGCGGCCGCCTGCTGCTGACCGTGCTGCTGCTGTGGACGACGATGCTGGCCGGCACCGCGCTGCTCGGGTTGTCCGGTGGTTTCCTCACTGCCGCCGCCTTGGCCGGTGCGGCCGGGCTCGGCAACGGCTTCAACTTCTTCTCGCCCTCGGCGGGCATCCGCGGGCTGACCATGGCGCGCATCGTGTCGCGCTACTTCGAAAAACTGGTCGGCCACGATGTCACCCTGCGCATCGCACGCGATCTGCGCGTGTGGTTCTTCCGGCGCGCGCTGCCACTGGCACCGGCGCGCCTGGCCGGTGTACGCACCGGTGAACTGCTGGCGCGGCTGATGTCGGACATCGGCGAGGTCGATGGCCTGCTGGTGCGCGCGATCGGCCCGCTGTTGGCGCTGGGCGGCATCTCGCTGGTCGCGGTGGTATCGGCCGGCATCATCTATCTGCCGGCGGCCGGTCTGCTGGCGGTGCTCGCCTTGCTGATCGGGGCGGGCGTGCCGTGGCTGACCGTGCGCGGCGCGGCCGACCAGGAGCGCGACCGCGCGCTGCACCGGGCGCAGCTGCGTACCCAATCCTTCGAAGGGCTGGAAGGCGCGGCCGATCTTGCCGCGCTGCAGGCGCGCGAGCATTGGAACCAGCGCGTGCTGGTGGCAGCCAAACAGCTGAAGTCGCGTGACAAGCGTCGCCGCTGGCGCTTGATCAGTGGCAACGCACTGCACGGATTGTGCGGCGCGGGTGGCTTGGTGGCGATGCTGTGGCTGGCCCTGCATGCCTTCGAGCGTGGCAGCGTGGATGCTGCGCTGGCGGCCGCACTGGTGTTCCTGACGGTCGCACTGCTGGAGCTGTGGGCCGGGATCGGGTTGGCATGGCAATCGTGGTTGTCCGGTCGCGTCGCCGCGGTGCGGCTGGAGGCGATCGTGGATCAGGCGCCGGGCGTGGTCGAGCCCGACGCGCCGCTGGCCGTGCCATCCGTGCCTGCGCCGCTGCGGTTCGATCACGTGGTGTTCCGTTGGCCCGGCCAGGCGCGCGTGTTGCTGGACCATGTGCAACTGGAACTCGCACCGGGCGAACGAATCGCGATACGCGGTGACAGCGGCAGTGGCAAGACCACGCTGTCCTCGTTGCTGCTGCGGCTATGGGATCCGGAGGCCGGCAGCGTGCGTTACGGCGATGCGGATATCCGCAGTTTCGCGCAGGCCGACTGGCACCGTCAGATCGCCTGGCTGCCGCAGAACGCGCCGGTGTTCGCCGGCACCGTGGCGGACAACCTGCGGCTCGGCGATGTAGCGGCCAGCCACGCGCGCTTGTGGCAGGTGCTGGCGGACGTTCGTCTGCACGTCTGGGCCGAGCAGATCGGCGGATTGTCGGCGTGGGTGGGCGAGAACGGCGCAACCATGTCCGCCGGGCAGGCGCGGCGCCTGGCGCTGGCGCGCGCGCTGCTGCGTGATGCACCGATCCTGTTGCTGGACGAGCCGACCGAAGGCCTGGATGTGGATACCGCGCATGCATTGCTGCAGGACATGGTGGCGGCGCTGGGCAATCGCAGTCTGTTGATGATCACCCACGACGAACTGCCGGAGGGCATCGTGCATCGGAGCTATCGTTTGCGGGATGGACGGTTGGAAGGGTAGCGGCGAGGGCGATCCGCACACTACGTGCACAGCATCCACGCATGGCGTGGATCTACCCGAAGAACCTGCCGTCGCGGATCAACCAGCCCAGCGCCACGATGTTGATCACTACCGCCACCCAGAACACTCGCTGGAAGGAGGCCTTGCGGTTCTTGTGGCGCAACACGGCCTGCGCCATCAACGCACCCGGCCAGCCGCCCAGCAGGGCCAGGCCCTGCAGCGTGCTTTCCGGTGTGCGCTGGCGATCATTCTGGGCGGCGGATTTGTCATGCCAGTACCAGGCAAACGTCACCACGCTCAGGCCCAGGTACACACCCGGTACCCACATCGGCCAGTGCTGCCACATCGCCACGGCAATGAGGCCTGCGAGGAACACCAGTGCGATGGCGGTGCGCGGCAGTCGATCCGGCCCCGCACCACGCACCGCAGTGCGTGCAGCAGGACGACCACCATCCCGAGCCAGCGCAAACCGGACCGCCACCGCGTTGCGGCGCCCCTGCGCATCGGTCTGCACGTCATAGGTGATCACATCGCCCAGCACCGGGCGGCGATCACGTGCAGCGAAGGCACGGATATGCACGAAGCATCGCTCGCCGCCGCCATTGGGCTGCACGAAGCCGAAGCCGCGCGCATCGTTCCACTCGCTGATCTTTCCTTGAAGGCGCATGGGTAAACTCAGAGTGAGGACAGGAAGCCGCCGACCGCCGGTCCGAACCGCGCGAAATCCACCAGGAACGCATCATGGCCCTGCGGCGAATCCAGCCCGATGAACTGCGCATCGGCACCGCCGGCGCGCAGGCCGTCGGCGATCTGCTGTTGCTGCTGCACCGGGAACAGGATGTCGGTGTTGGCGCCGATCGCCATTGCCTTGCCCACCTGGATGCGGGCCAGCCCGGCCATCACGTTGCCATCGGCATATTCGGCCAGGTCGAACCAGTCCATCGAGCGGCTCAGGTACAGATAGCAGTTGGGATCGAAGAAGCGCACGAAGCGGCGGGCATGGCCTTCCAGATAGCTTTCGACCTGGAATTCCAGGCCGAACGGATCGTCATCGGCCTGGTCCGAATCCAGCCGTACGCGGCCGAAGCGGCCATCCCATTCCAGCGCGGAGCGATAGGTGATCACGCCAAGCTTGCGGGCCATGCGCATACCCGATTCCGGGTAGGCCTGGTCGGTGTAGCGACCGCCATTCCACTGCGGATCAAGCCGGATCGCCTCGCGCTGCAGCGAGCGGATCGCGATGGAGAACGGCAGCGCCTGGGCACTGCCGGAGATGTTGATATGGCTGCGCGCGATGCCCGGGTGCAGCATCAGCAGCGCCAGCGCGGTCATCCCGCCCATCGAGTTGCCGATCACGCAGGCCAGCTCGGTCACGCCCAAGGCGCGCACCACCTCGATCGCTGCACGCGCGCCATCTTCGATCGACAGTTCGGGGAAGCGCAGGCCATACAGTTCGCCCGTCGCCGGATCGATACTGGCCGGGCCGGTCGAGCCTTTGCAGCTGCCCAGCGAGTTCACGCAGATCACGAACCAGCGGTCGGTATCGATCGGCTTGCCCGGGCCAACCATCGCCTCCCACCAGCCGGCGGCCGGGTTGTCGTCGTTGGCCGCGGCATGTGCATCGGGGGAGAGCCCGGTGACGATCAACACTGCATTGCCGGCATCGGCAGCGAGCGTGCCCCAGGTTTCGTAAGCAACGTGCGCATCGCGTAGTTCACCGCCGCGCTTGAACGCGAACGGCGAGGGCAGGGCGTGATAACGGGTGCCGGGGGGAATGAATTCAGTCATGCGCGCAGTTTAGCCGGGCGCCGCGATGGCGCCGTAGTGGTGAGCGGCACGCTGCGTCGCGGCCGCGTATCGGTCATGGGCGATCAAACACCAGTGGTACCGGTCCGGCATGCGGCAGGCGCACCCGTACCGGCGTGGTTTCCAGATCGTCCGGCTGGCGGTTGGCCTGGCCCGAACGCGACAGTCGCGCAATGACCTCGACCTCCTGCACCTGGGAGAGCGTGCTGGTGGGCATCGGGCTGTCGCCATCGCCAAGGGTGACCAGCAGCGGCACCTGGCTGGCCGGATGCTTCTGCACCGCGATCGGCATCGGCGGGCCATCGGGTGCGCGCGCGATCACGAACACGGTCGCGTTGGCCAACGCGGGATCCAACGTTATTCCGGGTGCGAACCGGACCTGCACCGTGAGGGCGTGGTTGCCCGTCGCCGCAGGGACGGAGGTTTCGGTCATGGGCGGCAGCCCGGCATTGCCGCGGGCGATGGCGATCTGCTCGCGCAACGCGCGCGCCGCGCCCGGCTCCAGGCGTGGCAGCAGCGCTTCCCAGGCGGCCGCCGCTTCGGCGTCCTGCCCGCGCTGGCGCAGGGCAATGCCGATCAGCCAGCCGGCGCGCTCGCTCTCCGGCGCGAGTGCGTTGGCGTGACGCAGCCATTGCAGGGCCTGGTCATCGAATTGTTTGCCCGGTGCCGCCTGTGCGCGCGCCTGTGCTGCTTCGACCAGCACGCCGGGGTCGTCCGGGGCGAGTTGCACCGCGCGGTCGAAGGCGGCGGTGGCCTCGGCGAGCTTGCCCAGCGCCAGTTGCGAGCGGCCGAGCAGGGCCCAGCCATCGGCGCGTTGTGGATCCTTGGCCAGCGCCTGTTCCAGGGCCTGCACGCCATCCTCCAGTGTGGCGGGTTCGTCACTGGCCGCCGTCCGTTCGGCGGCATCCGGCGTGCCGACCAGCAGGTACAGCGCGCCCCCGGCCAACCCGAGGGCCAGCATCGCGATCACGAAGGGACGGTGTTGGCCGCCCGCACGCAGCGGCCACAGTACGCGTGCAGCAACGGCCGCTGCGACCACCGCGGCACTCAGGGCCATCCAAAGGCTCACCAGCGCTCCTCGCTCTTGTCCATCGGTTCAATCCCGCGGCTGCGCCGACGCACCACCCAGACCAGCACGCCTGCGCCCATCAGCAGCGCCACCGGCGGCCCGAACCAGAGCAGCGCATTGCGTGCTTCCATCGGCGGCCGGTACAGCACGAACTCGCCATAGCGGTCGACCAGGAACTGCTTGATCTGCGCATCGCTGTTGCCCTGCTGCATCAGCACCAGCACTTCCCGGCGCAGGTCGTGCGCGATCTGCGCATTGGAATCGGCCAGCGACTGATTCTGGCACTGCACGCAGCGCAGCTCGGCGGCCAGCGCATGGAAGCGGGCTTCCTCGGCGGCATCGCGGTATTGCAACGGGGTCGGGTCGGAGACGGCCTGCGCCAGCACCGGCGAGGCCAGGGCCAGCGACAGCGCGATCAGCGCCACGCCGGGCCCGCGGATCCTCCGGTTACGGCGAGGCGGGCAGCTGCGGCTGGGCATTGGCATGGGCACGCTCCACCTTTTCCAGTTCCGGAATCAGCTGTGTATCGATGACGCGCTGGCTGAGTGCACCACTGTACTTCCAGCGCACCACGCCACTGGCGTCGACCAGGAAGGTCTCCGGTGCAGCGGTGACGCCCCAGTCGATCGCGGTGCGGCCTTCGATGTCGCTCAGCACCAGCACGAACGGATTGCCCAGTTGTTCCAGCCAGCGCAGGGCATCGGCCGGCTCGTCCTTCCAGTTGTAGCCGATCACGCGCACGCGCTTGGTTTCGGCGAACCTGGTCAGGATCGGATGTTCGTCGCGACAGGCCGCGCACCAGCTGCCCCACACATTGAGGACGTAGGGAGCGCCGCGCAATTCAGTGCTGCTGACCTTGATGTGCGGATCGTGCAGTACCGGCAGTTCGAAGGCAGGTGCCGGCTTGCCGATCAGTGCAGAAGGCAGGACGTCGCGGTCCGGCGCGCCGGATTTCATCACCCCGTAGATCATCAGCCCCAGCAGCCCGAAGAAGAACAGCACCCCGATGACGATGGCCACGGGCGGCAGCGGACGGGAGGCAGGACGGGGATCGGACACGGGAAACTCCTAGGGACGACGGAAACGACGATCGGCGGCGGTGACGAAGCCACCCAGTGCCATCAGCAGCGCGCCCAGCCAGATCCAGCGGACGAACGGTTTGATGTGCACACGCACGGCCCATGCATTGTTGCCCAGCGATTCGCCGAGTGCCACGTAAACATCGCCGTTGAGGCGGGCATGGATGCCAGCCTCGGTCATCACCTGCCCGCCACTGGCGTACAGGCGTTTTTCCGGATGCAGCAGGGCCAGTTCGCGGTCGTGCTGGAGCACGCGCAGGTGGCCGCGATCGGCGACGTAGTTGGGGCCTTGTTGATGGTCCACGCCTTCAAAGCGCACTTCATAGCTGCCCACCACCAGCGATTGCCCGGGGGCGAGCGCGACTTCGCGCTGCACGTTCAACGCTTCCACCAGCAGCGCACCGGCCAGAAACACGGCCACGCCGCCATGGGCCAGCAGCATGCCGATCATCTCGGCGGTGAACCTGCCGTTGCCGCGCAGGCGGGTCCAGACGAACCGCGCGGTTCCGAACGCCACCCAGGCCGCGCCGGTCACGCCGGCTGCGGTCTTCAACGCGCCCTGCGGCGCCATGAAATACGCGATCACGCCCAGCAGCAGCGCCAGCCCGGCCCACGGTGCCAGCATCGCCAACCGCCGCGAGGCCTGGTCGCGCTGCCAGTTGACCAGCGGCCCGAACGGCAGCAGTGCCACCAGCGGCGCCATCAACACCACGAACAGCGTGCCGAAGTAGGGCGGCCCGACCGAGACCTTGCCCAGGCCCAACGCGTCGGCCAGCAGCGGGTACAGCGTGCCGAGCAGGACCATGCCGCAGGCGGCGGCGAGCAGCAGGTTGTTGGCCAGCAGCAGGGTCTCACGCGAGGTCGGCAGGAAGCCGCGGCGCGGATCCTCGCTGGTCAGCGCGCCGGCCCGCAGCGCGTACAGCAGCAGCGCGCCGCCGATCACCAGCGCCAGGAAGATCAGGATGAAGGTGCCGCGCGAAGGGTCGGCCGCGAACGAATGCACACTGGTCAGCACGCCCGATCGCACCAGGAACGTACCAAGCAATGACAGCGCGAAAGCGGCGATGGCCAGCAGCAGCGTCCAGCTGGCGAAGCTGCCGCGTTTTTCAGTGACGGCCTGCGAATGGATCAACGCCGCCCCGGCCAGCCACGGCATGAAGCTGGCGTTCTCGACCGGATCCCAGAACCACCAGCCGCCCCAGCCCAGTTCGTAATATGCCCACCAGCTACCCAGCGCGATGCCGATGGTCAGAAAGCCCCAGGCCACATTGGTCCACGGCCGGGTCCAGCGCAGCCAGCGTGCATCCACGCGCCCTTCCAGCAGCGCCGCGATCGCGAACGCGAACGGCACCGCGAAGCCCACGTACCCGATGTACAGCATCGGCGGGTGGATGATCAGCCCGGGATCCTGCAGCAGGGGATTGAGGTCGCGCCCTTCCAGCGGCGCCGGAATCAGCCGCGCGAACGGGTTGGAGGTGAAGATCAGGAAGGCGAGGAAGCCGATGCTGATGATGCCAAGCACACCCAGCACGCGGGCGGACACCTCGGCCGGCAGGCGTTTGGACCACAGCGCGACGGCGCCGCACCACAGTGCCAGCACCAGTGCCCATAGCAGCAGGGAGCCTTCATGCGCGCCCCACACCGCCGAGTAGCGGTAGGCCAGTGGCAGCAGCGAGTTGGAGTTCTCGGCCACATAGCGCACCGAGAAATCCTGGGTGACGAACGCCGCTGTCAGCACGCCGAACGCCCCAAGCAGCAGGGCCAGCTGCGCGTAGGCGGCCGGTCGCGCCACCGCCATCCACGTGGCGCGGCCGCGATGGGCGCCCCACAGCGGCAGCACCGTCTGCAGCAGTGCCATCAGCAGTGCGGTGACCAGCAGGATCTGCCCCAGTTCCGGCAGCACTCAGTACGTCTCCGGCGCCGGCACGGGCACATCGTGTTTGGTATGTGCCTGGCCCATCTTGTCCGCCACTTCCTTGGGCATGTAGGTCTCGTCGTGCTTGGCCAGCACTTCTTCGGCAACGAAACGGCCGTCCTGCAGTCGCCCGGTGGCGACCACGGCGGTGCCCTCGGCGAACAGGTCCGGCAGGATCCGCGAGGTGATCACCGGCAGCGTCGCGTCACCATCGGTGACCACGAAGTGCGCATCCAGCGAACCGGGGGCTCGCTGCAGCGAGCCTTTGACCACCATGCCGCCCAGGCGGAACCGGGTGTGATCGCCGGCATCGCCGCGCAGCACTTCGGAGGGGGTGTACAGATAGGCAATATTACGCTGCAGGGCCATCGCGACCAGCGCGGTCGCCAGGCCGGAGGCCAGCACCAGCAGCATCACCCAGAGCAGGCGGCGACGCCGGACCGGATTCATCGGGTCAGCTCCGGCGCCAGCGGCGGCGCGCTGCCGGCCGCCGCACGGGCTTGTTGGCGCTGCTGGCGGCGGACCGCCAGGCGGCGCGCCCAGCGCAGGCGCAGCCAGGAGCCGATGGCATCGCTGCCGAGCACCAGCACGAACACCGCATAGGCGGCAATCACATAGGGCAGGTGGGTCATGGGCGGTTGTCCTCCAGCGGTGCACGGGGGCCGGCAGTGACCCAGGCCTTGCCGGCCTCGCGCAGCAGGTTGTCGGCACGGGCCTTGGCCAGCAGTGAGCCGACGAACCACAGCTTGGTGCCGATCACCATCAGCCACAGCGGCAGCGCCATGCTGGCATCCAGCGTGGACTCGCCGAACAGGCGGATGGTCTGGCCCTGGTGCAGGCTGCCCCACCATTCCACGGAATAGCGGATCACCGGCAGCAGGCTCACCCCGACGATGGCCAGCAAGCCGGCCGCGCGCGCGGCGCTGCGACGGTCCTCGATGGCGTAGTACAGGCCGATCACGCCCAGGTACAGGAGCAGCAGGATCAGCTCGGTGGTCATGCGCGGGTCCCAGTCCCACCAGGTGCCCCAGGTCGGCTTGCCCCAGATGCTGCCGGTGAGCAGGGTGATCAGGGTGAAGCCGGCGCCGAGCGGGGCGCAGGCCATCGCCAGGATTTCGCAGGTCTTGATCCGCCAGATCAGCGCGATCGCCGCGTACAGCGCCATCAGCGCAAACACGAACAGGCTCATCCACGCGCTGGGCACGTGGATGTAGAGAATGCGGAAGCTGTCCAGCTGCTTGGAATCGGCCGGCACCACCGCCAGCGCCTGCCAGATGCCGACCAGCAGCACCGGCACCGCGGCCAGGTAGAACACCCGCGACCAGCGCGCGGCAAAGCGGTCGAAAGTGGGCGGCGAACCGAGTTGGTGGAACCAGCGGACGATCGGGTGCATGCGGCAGTGGCTATCCAACGAAGGGCGACGATGAAACGGACGTGGAGTGGCTCGGCAACGGGTGACGCGGATGCAGGTGGCGCTCACAACGCAGCGCATGCCACCGACAGTACGCCATACCGCTCAACTCAGCGAGATGCGGATCGCCGCGGCCGTCGCCAGCGGGGCCAGCACCAGCGCCACCACCAGGCCGGCGCCCAGCATCAGCAGTGCACCGATCGGGTCCTGGCCGCGGGCGACCGCCGCCACACTGCCCGCACCGAACACCAGCACCGGCACATACAGCGGCAAGGCCAGCAGCGCCACGAGAATACCAGAGCGCCGGATGCCGACCGTCAGCGCGGCGACCACCCCGCCGATCAGGCTCAGCAAGGGCGTTCCCAGCAGCAACGATGCCAGCAACATCGGCAGCTGGTCATGCGGCAGATGCAGCATTTCCGCCAGCAGCGGCGACATCACGATCAGCGGCAGCGCGGTGGTGAGCCAGTGCACCAGTACCCGCACCAGCACCAGCCAGGCCAACGGGACGGGGGCGAGCAGCCATTGCTCCAGCGAGCCGTCCTCGGCGTCGCTGCGGAACAGCGAATCCATCGCCAGCTGACCGGCCAGCAGCACTGCCAGCCACATCACGGCCGCGGCCACGCGCGCCATGGCCTCCGGATCGCGGCCCAGTGCCAATGCGAACAGCACGACCACCAGCAGGGCGAACAGCACGGGCTGCAGCGCATCCCCGCGGCGGCGCCAGAGCAGGCGCATGTCGCGGGCGACCAGCGCCCGTGCGGTCTGCCACAGGCCCGGTTCCGTCCCGGGCGCGATCATGCCGCCGCTCCCAAGGTCAGCAGGCGCGTGCGCACCGGCGGGGCGGAATAGGCGCCATGGGTGGTGACCAAAGCGGCGCCGCCGCTGCGCAGATGCGCGGAAATCATGCGGTTCACCAGGTTGATGCCGTCCAGATCCAGATTGGCGTAGGGCTCGTCGAGCAGCCACAGCGGCGCGGGCGAGAGCCAGATGCGGGCCAGCGCCAGGCGGCGCTTCTGCCCGGCCGACAGTTGCCGCACCAGGGTGTCCTCATACCCGGCCAGGCCGACGATGGCCAGCGCGTTGCCGGGCATCTGGCGGGCGCGGCGGCCGTGCAGGCCGCACAGGAAATGCAGGTTCTCCAGCGTGTCCAGGTCCTGCTTCAGCGCGGGCAGGTGGCTCAGGTAGGCCACGTAGTTCGCGCGTTCCTTGTGCCCGGCACGCTTGCCATCGATCTCCACCTGGCCGCTGTCGGCGCGCAGCAGGCCGGCCAGCACCCGCAGCAGGGTGGTCTTGCCGGCACCGTTGTCACCCTGCACCAGCAGGGCTTCGCCGGCATCCACGTGCAGATCCAGCGGGCCGAAGACGGGTTCGTCGTTGCGACTGAAGCCAAGGCCATGCGCGGCCAGCAACGGAGGGGCGTTCAAGGGGCGGGATCTTTGCACCGGAATGGGCCGCCATTGTATCGGGGGAACGGGCTGGATGATTTGCGTACACTGGGAGTTCCCCCGGTTCTTTCCCTGCTGCCGATGCAACCGCAAACCAAGCTGTCCAAGGTGGGCACCACCATCTTCACCGTGATGTCCCAGCTCGCCGCCGAACACGGCGCGGTCAACCTTGGCCAGGGGTTCCCGGATTTCTCCGCACCGCAGCGGCTGATCGATGAAACCATCGCCGCGATGCAGGGCGGTCTGAATCAGTACCCGCCGATGACCGGCGTGGCGCCGCTGCGCCAGGCCATCGCGCAGAAGTCGCTGGATCTGTACGGCGCCCAGGTGGATCCGGATACCGAGATCACCGTCACCAGCGGTGCCACCGAGGCGATCTTCAACGCCATCCACGCCGTGGTCCGTCCCGGCGAGGAAGTGATCGTTCTCGACCCGGCCTACGACTGCTACGAGCCGGCGATCGACCTGGCCGGCGCGCGTGCCGTGCACGTGCCGCTGGACCCGCAGACTTTCGCGGTCGACTGGGACCGCGTGCGTGCCGCGATCACACCGCGTACCCGCCTGCTGATGGTCAATACGCCGCACAACCCGTCCGGCGCGATGCTCAGTGCCGACGACATGCAGGCGCTGGCCGATGTGTTGCGCGGCACCGACATCTACCTGATCTCCGATGAGGTGTACGAGCACATCATCTACGACGGCCGTCGCCATGAATCCTCGCTGCGCCATCCGGAACTGCGCGAGCGCGCGTTCGTGATTTCCAGCTTCGGCAAGACCTACCACTGCACCGGCTGGAAGATCGGTTATGCCATCGCGCCGCCGGCGATGACCGCCGAGTTCCGCAAAGTGCATCAGTACAACACCTTCACCAGCTTCGGCCCGGCCCAGTACGGGTTTGCCGCGATGATCCGCGATGAGCCCGAGCACCATCTGGACCTGGGCGCGTTCTACCAGGCCAAGCGCGACCGCTTCCGCGAGCAGCTGCTGACCACGCGGCTGACACCGCTGCCGGTGCCGGGAGGCTACTTCCAGCTGGTGGATTACTCGGCCGTCAGCGATCTGCCGGACCACGAATTCGTGAAATGGCTGACCATCGAGAAGGGCGTGGCGGCGATCCCGCTGTCGCCGTTCTATGAGACCGCGCCGACCGGCCAGCGCCTGGTGCGCCTGTGCTTTGCCAAGAACGACGCCACGATGGACGCGGCGATCGACCGCCTGCGGGCCCTGTGATGAGTGCTGTGACCGAGCTGCAGGATTTGCGCGTTTCCCTGATCCAGGGCGACACCCGCTGGCACGACCCGGCGGGCAACCGCGCGCATTACGGTGCACTGCTGGCGCCGCTGGCCGGGAAGACCGATCTGGTGATCCTGCCGGAGACCTTCACCAGTGGCTTCTCCAACGATGCCATCGACAAGGCCGAGGGCATGGACGGCCCCACCGTCGCCTGGATCCGCGAGCAGGCGGCGCGGCTGGGCGCGGCAGTCACCGGTAGCGTGCAGCTGCGGGTAGGCGAGGGCGTCTACAACCGCTTGTTATGGGCCACACCGGAGGGCGGACTGCAGTACTACGACAAGCGCCACCTGTTCCGTTACGGCGGCGAGCACGAACGCTATGCCGCCGGCAGCGAGCGCCTGTGCGTGGAATGGAAGGGCTGGCGGATCAATCCGCAGGTCTGCTACGACCTGCGTTTTCCGGTGTTCTGCCGCAACCGCTACAACGTCGAGCGCGCCGACCAGCTGGATTTCGATCTGCAGTTTTTCGTGGCCAACTGGCCGTCGGCCCGCGCCTATGCCTGGAAGACGCTGCTGCGCGCGCGCGCGATCGAGAACCTCTGCTATGTGGCGGCGGTCAACCGGATCGGTGTGGACGGCAACGAACTGCATTACGCCGGCGACAGTGCCGTGATCGATTTCCTCGGCCAGCCGCAGGTGGAAGTGCGCGAGCGCGAACAGGTGGTGACCACCACGATTTCCGCGGCGGCACTGGCCGCGCACCGCGCGCGCTTCCCGGCGATGCTCGATGCGGACAGCTTCAGCCTGCTGGAACGCAGCTGACGGCTGAACGGATGCCGGATGCGCGCGATGCGCGTCATCCGCGCCACACGCGCGCGCTGCTAGATTCGGCTCGTTACCCCTTCAGTACGAGCGGACCCGCATGACGAAGTTCTCCCTGGCATTGATCGCACTGGCCGGCATCTCGGCCGTCCCGGCCGCGCAGGCTGCCGGCAACATTGATTGCGAGCTGCACTACAACCTGGCCGGCTGGTCGGTGCTGTACAAGACCGCCTCGGGCACCGGTACCATCCAGTGCGACAACGGCACCCGCATCCCGGTCAAGATCACCGCCAAGGGCGGCGGCCTCACCGTGGGCAAGTCGAAAATCGTTGACGGCAAGGGCAAGTTCTCCGGTGCCTATTCGGTGAACGATCTGATCGGTTCGTACGCGGCTGTCGAAGCGCACGCCGGTGCGGATAAATCCAGCAACGCACAGGTCATGACCAAGGGCGATGTATCGCTCGCGTTGGCTGGCACCGGCAAGGGCTGGGATCTGGGCGTGGGCGTGGGGCGGTTCACCATCGAGCGCCGTTGAGGGGGGTAGGGCCACGCCATGCGTGGCTGCACCACTGTCTTCGGCATGACGCGCAGCCACCCCAGGAAGCGCAGCCACCCATGGGGTGGCTCTATCACGACCGGGTTGATCGCGGCCCGCGTGGAACCAAACAAAAAACCCCGGCCGACGCCGGGGTTTTTTGATCTCAGCGTATCAGTGATCAGCCGCCGCGGGGGCCGCCACCACGGTGACCACCGCCGCCTGGACCACGGCTGCCACCCGGGCGACCGCCCGGACCGCCGGGACCACGACCGCCGGGGCCACCCGGGCCACGGTTGCCGCCCGGACCACCCGGACCGCGGTTGCCACCGGGACCGCCGGGGCCGCGCGCGTTGGCGCCACCCGGACCCCGTGCGCCGGGACCACCCGGGCCACGGTTGCCACCCGGACCACCCGGACCGCGGTTACCCGCCGGACGCGCGCTGCCGTACGGGCTGGCGCCCGGATTGGCGTGATCGGATGGGAAGCTCGGGGCATTGCCCGGATGGCCGTACGGATGGCGGGACGGACCCTGGCCACCCTGGGCGCCGCGATTGCCACCGCCACCCGGACCGGCCGGACGACCTTGGCCGCCGTAGCCGCCACGGCTTTCACCACCGCCGGCGTAACCACCACGACCTTCAGCACCGCCGCCGTAGCTGCCGCGCCCCGGGCCGCCTGCGCCACCCGGACCCTTCGGCTTGCCATACGGACGGCCCTGGCCACCGGCGCCTGCGCCGGCACCCGGACCACGTGCGCCGGGACCACGGGCAGCGCCCGGGCCGGCATTGCGGTGGCCGCTCGGGCCGGTGCTGACGCCGTCCGGCACGTACCAGCTGCGGAATGCAGCCGGGTTGCCGTCCGGAAGCGCCCGGTTGCCCTTGTCCGGGCGTGCCTTGAACGGGCGCTGCGACTGCTTGGCCGCTGCTTCGCCGCTGACCGTCAGGCCACCCTTGAAGCCGCCGCCCTTGCCGCCGCGGCCACGACCGCGCTCTTCGCGCACGTTGTCGAAACGACGCAGCTCGCGGCCTTCATCGGCCGAGTTGTGGCCGTTGACGTAAGCGTTGCTCCGGCCGCCGTCGCGCGAGACGCGCACGGTGGTCTTGGCGGCGCGGCGCTGGCCGATCACCGGCTGCAGGGTGAGCGCCGACGGGGCGCCTTCTTCCAGCTTCAGTTCGGCGCGCAGCGCTTCAACCTGCTTGGCCGGCAGTTCGATCGATTGGCCACGCAGCAGTTCGCGCGGCAGGCTGACCTTGCCGTAGCGCGTACGCTTCAGGCGGCTGACCTGGCAGCCCTGCGATTCCCACAGGCGGCGGACTTCGCGGTTGCGGCCTTCCTTGACGACCACGCGGAACCAGTCGTGCGAATCGGTGCCGCCGATGCGTTCGATCTCGTCGAACTTGGCCGGGCCGTCTTCCAGCGCGACGCCACGGGCGAGGCGGTCGACGATGTTGTCCGGCACCTTCTCTTCGCCTTCCGGGGCGCGCACGCGCACCACGTACTCGCGTTCGACCTCGTAGGAGGGGTGCATCATCGCGTTGGCCAGCTCACCATCGGTGGTCGCCAGCAGCAGGCCGGTGGTGTTGATGTCCAGGCGGCCGATCGCGATCCAGCGCGCGCCCTTGAGGGCAGGCAGCGCTTCGAACACGGTCGGGCGACCTTCGGGATCTTCACGCGTGGTCACTTCGCCTTCCGGCTTGTTGTAGGCCAGCACGCGGGAGGTTTCGGTCAGCGCGGTGGCGACGAAGCCACGGCCGTCCAGTTCGACTTTGTCGCCGCTCTTGATCGACTGGCCGGTCTGCGCGACCTCGCCGTTGACCTTGACCAGGCCATCGGCGATGCGCTGTTCCAGCGCGCGGCGCGAACCCAGGCCGGCCTGCGCCAGCACTTTGTGCAGGCGCTCTTCGAGCTTGGGCTGTTCGGAGGCGGTTTCGCGCTTGAGCGAAAGCTTGTTCAACGACGGCTTGCGGGGGGTGTCACTCATTTACTTGGCTCCGGCCGGCAACGGGTGCGTCGGCCTCTGGTTCGGGATCGGCTTCGTCAACAGCCACGGTCGTCTTCGCGACGGCGTTGTTTTCGGTTTCGTTCTGGGGCGCCGCGCGCTCTCCCGGCGCGGTATCGGGTTCGCCATCGCTGGCGGTCGTATCCGCGTCGTCGTCGGCAAGCGACAACGGCGCATGGGATGGGGTGTCGGAGGCGCCCGCATCCGCGGAGGCCTCGCTATTGTCCGTCTCTGCCGGCGGCTTCGCCAGTCGGGCAGAGGCCAGCGCCACGCGGGCGGCCAGCCGGGCGGCGGCAGGGTCCACCGGCTCTGCCGGATCTGCGGGCTCGGCCGGCGCCAGGGTCGTGTCGTCATTGGCGGCGTCACTGTCCAGCTCGGCATCCGGTGTCGCAGCGCCTGCGGCCAGGCGACCGGCCGGTTGGCCTTCGCTGTCCAGCGGCAGCTGCGGTTCCAGCTCACCCAGGTCGCGCAGCTCGGACAGCGGCGGCAATTCGTCCAGGCGCTTGAGCCCGAAGTAATCCAGGAAGCCCTTGGTGGTCCCGAACAGCGCCGGCTTGCCGGGTACGTCGCGGTGGCCGATCACGCGGATCCATTCGCGTTCTTCCAGGGCCTGGATGATGTTGCTGCTGACGGCCACGCCGCGGACCTGTTCGATCTCGCCGCGGGTGATCGGCTGGCGGTAGGCGATCAGGGCCAGGGTTTCCAGCGTGGCACGGGTGTAGCGGGTCTTGCGTTCGGTCCACAGCCGGGTGATGTAGCCATGCACTTCGCTGGTGACCTGGAAGCGGAAGCCGGAGGCCACCTCGACCAGTTCGACACCACGGTCGTGGCAGCCCTCGCGCAGCAGCTCCAGCGCGCGTTCGATGCTGCCCGGCGGTGCCGGTTCCTCTTCCGGGAACAGGCCCTGCAGCTGCGCCAGCGTCAACGGCTCACTGGCCGCCAGCAGGGCGCCTTCGACAATACGGTTGATCAGTGCTTGATCCATGCGTGGGTCGGGTGCTCAGTCGGATTCGTTGGCCGCGTCGGCGTCGTCGAACTCGCTGTTGAACTGCAGCGGTTCGTTGGTGTTGCCGGCGGCCAGGGACTTGACGTAGATCGGCGCCAGCGGTGCTTCCTGGACGATGTCCAGCAGCTGTTCCTTGGCCAGTTCCAGCAGGGCCAGGAAAGTGACCAGCACCCCCAGCTTGCCTTCTTCGGCGGTGAACAGCGTTTCAAACCGGTAGAACCTGCCATCTTCCAGACGGCCCAGCACGTCGCCCATCCGTTGGCGCACGCTCAGCGCCTCGCGTTTGATCGCGTGGCCGGTGAACAGCTCGGCGCGCTTGAGCACGTCGTGCAGTGCCATCAGCATTTCCTTCAGATCCACCGGCGGCGGCAGCTTGACGGCCGCGCGGTCGGGGACGAAGGCATGGACCACGGTGGTGTCGCGGTCCTGGCGGGGCAGGCTGTCGATGTCCTCGGCGGCCTGCTTGAAACGTTCGTACTCCTGCAGCCGGCGGACCAGCTCGGCGCGCGGATCGGCTTCCTCGCCCTCCACGCTGGGCGGCCGCGGCAGCAGCATCCGCGACTTCACTTCGGCCAGGATCGCCGCCATCACCAGGTACTCGGCCGCCAGTTCGAAGCGCAGCTCCTGCATGACGTTGATGTATTCGACGTACTGGCGGGTGATCTCGGCGACCGGGATATCCAGGATGTCAAGATTCTGCCGGCGGATCAGGTACAGCAGCAGGTCCAGTGGACCCTCGAAGGCATCCAGGATGACTTCCAGTGCGTCCGGCGGAATGTACAGGTCCTGCGGAATCTGCAGGACCGGTTGTCCATGCACCACGGCCAGCGGCATTTCCTGCTGCTGTGGGGCGGGCACTCGGGTTGGCGGGTTCGCGTCGAGCGCGAGTTCGGCAGTCATCAAATAGACGTCAGTATTGCAACGGACCGGTCGCCGCACCACGCCAGCGTCCGGAACAGTGCCGGGCGGCAGGATGGCAAGCCATGACACGCCTGGGTCGGCGCGATTCCACACTTCAAACAGCAAGGCGCGCCGCGACGGGCAGCGACAGAACTACGGGGAGGTCGTCTACGTGTGCTGGTGTGGGGCAGTGGATCGGTCGTCGGTCGGCGGTGGAGCCGGTTGCCGACGGGGCGCTGCGTCCAGCCACGTGCAATGGACGTAAGACTACGGGGTTGCCGCGCCAGTGTCCAGCCGGCCCCGCTAGAATGCCCGGGATTGATTCAACAAGACCTCGGAGTTGCCCGTGTGGTATGTGATTGAAGGCTATGACGGCACCGATGTGCTGGCCGCCCGTCTGGCGTCGCGCCCAGCCCATCTGGCCCGGCTGCAGGCCCTGCAGGACGAAGGGCGGCTGCTGCTGGCCGGCCCGTGCCCGGCCATCGACAGTGAAGATCCCGGCCCGGCCGGCTTCAGCGGCAGCGTGGTGATCGCCGCGTTCGATTCGCTGACCCACGCCCAGGACTGGGCCGCCGCCGATCCTTATGTAGAGGCGGGCGTCTACGTGCGCGTCCAGGTGCGTCCGTTCCGCAAGGTCCTGCCATGAACCGGGTCGAGCGCATCCGCCAGGCACTGCAGCAGGCGCTGGATCCGGAGCTGCTGGAGGTCAAGGACGACAGCCACCGCCACGCCGGGCATGAGGGCGCGCGTGACGGCCGGGGGCACTTCAAGGTGCACGTGGTCAGCGCAGCCTTTGAAGGAAAGCTCCCGCTGGCGCGCCATCGGGCCGTCTATGCGGCCCTGGGCACGATGATGGAGACCGATATCCACGCGTTGTCCATTCGCGCTGAGACACCGGTCAAAAACCGCTGAGACCCTTGTCCCGCCTTGTCCTGGCCAGTCCCGCACGGGTCGCCGATGGACAGCTTTTGGTTACCGCCGTACGACAGGAGGCTAACGTAGTGTTTACATCCGGGTTTGAAAACGCTTACATTCCGCGCCAAGCCCAGATCTCTAAGCCGTGGAGGGCGGCGAAGTGAACAAGGCAGCGATCACTATCAAAGATGTCGCCCGTGAAGCCCGTGTCTCTGTTGCCACGGTCTCGCGCGCACTCAATGGCCATGAAAATGTTGCCGAGCCCGTGCGCAAGCTGGTGCTGGAGGTGGCGGCGCGTCTGCGCTACACCCCGCACGCAGCGGCCAGGAGCCTGAGCAGCCGACGGACCAACACCATTGGCGTGGTGTTGCCCGATCTCTATGGCGAATTCTTCTCCGAACTGATGCGCGGCATCGATGGGGTCGCCCGCGAGCGTCGCCAGCATCTGCTCGTGTCCAGTTACCACGGTGACCAGGAGCAGCAGGGCGCGGCCCTGCGTGCGATGCGCGGTCGTGTCGATGGGTTGCTGGTGCTCTCGCCATACGCCGAGAGCCCGGGTTTCCTCACCGACAACCTGCCGCAGTCGTTGCCCACGGTGCTGATCAATACCTATCTGCCCGAGCAGGATCATCCGGTGCTGAGCATCGATGACCATGCCGGTGCGATGACCATGACCCGCCACCTGCTGGACGTCGGGCATCGGCGCATCGCCTTCATTTCCGGTCCGGATCTCAACTACGACGCCCGTGAGCGCCTGCGCGGTTTCCGCGATGCGCTGGCGGCCTTCGGCGATGCTGCCCAAGGTATCGAGTTGCCCGGTGACTTTGACGAAGCTTCCGGCCATCGCGCCGGACAGGAGTTGCTGGCAGCCGGCACGCTGCCCGATGCGGTGTTCGCCGCCAACGACATGATGGCGCTGGGGTGTCTGTATGCGTTCGCGCAGGCAGGTGTCCGTGTGCCGACCGATGTCGCCTTGGCGGGTTTCGATGACATTCCGCTGGCACGTTTCGTTCACCCATCGTTGACAACGATGCAGGTGAGTATCGCCGACCTCGGCGATAAGGCCGCGACGCGCCTGTTGCAGTTGATGGATGGCAAGAACACGGAAGGGGAGGGTGACAAGCAGACGCTCGTGCCGACCCTGATCGTGCGTGATTCAAGCAAGCCCAGAAACGAGCCGTAGGTCACGACCGTTGGTCATGACGCCTTAAAACAACGCAGTACATAAAACGACAGGGGCCGCAAAGACGGCCACCACCACCCGGAGAGTTACATGACGTATTCCAATCACCGCAATCGCGCACCCGCACGCAGCCTGTTGGCCAGCGCGCTGGTCACCTGCCTGATGCTGGGCGCCGCCCCGAGCGTCATGGCGCAGTCGGCCACCTCGTCGCTGCGCGGCCAGGTCGCCGATACCGCCGCCGGCACCGAGGTCACCGCGACCAACGTGGCCAGCGGCACCGTGCGCCGCGCCACCACCCGTGCCGACGGCAGCTACTCGCTGATGGGCCTGGACCCGGGCACCTACGACGTCGTGGCCAATGGCCAGACCCAGAAGGTGACGGTCACCGTGGCCTCGGCCGCGACCCTGAACTTCAGCGGCGCGCCGGCCAACGGCAGCACCGCCAACGCCACCAACCTGGACACGGTCAACGTGGTTGCGCCGACCCTGCTGCAGGAAGTGCGTACCTCCGAAGTGGGCAAGACCGTCAGCCTGCAGCAGATCCAGACCACCCCGCAGGTGTCGCGCAACTTCCTGGAATTCGCCGACGCGGTGCCGGGCCTGATCTTCACCCGTGATGCCAAGGGCAACACCTCCCTGCGTGGCGGTGCCACCAACTCCGATGGCACCAACGTCTACATCGACGGCGTGGGCCAGAAGAGCTACGTCAAGGGCGGCGGCGTGGCCGGCCAGTCCGGCAGCGCCGGCAACCCGTTCCCGCAGCTGGCGATCGGCGAGTACAAGGTCATCAGCGGCAACTACAAGGCCGAGTACGGCCAGGTGTCGAGCGCGGCCGTGACCGCGGCCACCAAGTCCGGTACCAACGAGTTCAAGGGTGAAACCTTCTACCGTTACACCAATCAGGATATGCGCGCCAAGACGCCGGCCGAGCGCCAACCCAATCAGACCAAGTTCGACTCGGCTGAAAAGGAGTATGGCTTCGCGCTGGGTGGGCCGATCATCCAGGACAAGGCGCATTTCTTCGTCACCTACGAAGCCAAGCGTTTTGAGTTGCCCGTCACCATTGCTCCGGAAGGATCGGTGGCCGATCGAGTGGGTTTCTTGCCAGCTGACGCGGCGGCTGGCCTGGGCCCGGCCAGCCAGCAGTTCGAGCAGGATTTGATTTTTGCCAAGATCGATGTCGAACCGACTGATAACGACCGCATTGAACTGACTTTCCAGGATCGCGATGAGACCCAGGAGCAGTTCAGTGGCACTACTGCGCCTTCGCATGGTCGTCTGGTGAGTAACACTGACCGTCGCTATGCGCTGCGCTGGAACCACAGTAGCGATCGCTTCTACAACGAGGTGATGGTCACCCACGAAGATTCATTCAATCGCCCATCGCCCTTGATGTTCGGCAATGGCTTTGTATACACCGCTCCAGACGGCACCGATGAAAGGACGCTGGTGCAGATTGGTGCCGCCTCTGCACTGGATTCGCAGGTCAAGGGCCAGAAAGGCTGGTCCATTGAAGACAATCTGACGTTCGATGGGCTGCAGTGGGCAGGCGACCATACGGTGAAGATGGGTGCGAAGTACAAGGAAATTGACTTGTACGCGTCGGATGCCCAGCAGATCAATCCTCAGTTCTACTACACGATCGACGACGATGATTTCCCGTCGACCACGCCCTACAAGGCCCAGTTCACTAAGCCGATCTCCGGCGTAACGGGTGTGTCCTCGGAGGTGCGCTCCAAGGTCAAGCAGATCGGTCTGTTTATTCAGGATGATTGGCAGGTCAATGATCACCTGCAGCTGAACCTAGGCCTGCGTTGGGACTATGAGAAGAATCCTCTGTATCTGGACTTCGTGACGCCGCCTGAAGTGGTCGCCGCGCTCTTCAGCGAAGACCCACATGCTGGCCCTGGGCAGAGCTACGCGCAGACGCTTGCTTTGAGCGGGTTGAATGTCAACGACTACATCAGCACCGGTAAGAACCGTAAGGCATTCAAGGATGCATGGCAGCCGCGTGTGGGCTTCTCCTATGACATCAATGCCGATGAGCAGCATGTCATTCATGGCGGTGTGGGTCGTTCGTATGATCGCGACCTGTTTGATTACCTGCAGCTGGAAACCACCAAGCTGGCACTGCCCCAGCCAACCATCTATTTCCAGAATCCTGCTGACAGCCAGTGCCTGGATGGTCAGCCAGCTTGCTACGCGTGGAATCCGAACTTGCTCAACGGTATCGACATGCTGCAGCGCCTGCTGGGCACCGGCAGCAATGCCGGCCTGGAGGTCGACCTGCTCAACAATAATCTCAAGGCGCCGTATGCGGATCAGCTCAGCATCGGCATGTCCAACCAGATTGGCGATTGGCTCACTGATGCGACCATTGCACGCACGTTGACCTACGATGGCTTTGCCTTCACGTTGGGTAATCGATATAGGGACGGAAGCTTCTTCAACAACCCCCAATTGTGTGGTGCTAATAAGCCTGGGTTTGGTCAGCCGTTTAGCTGTAATGTCCCGGGCTTTGGTAGCCTGATCATCGGTCAGCAGGGCATCAAGACGCGTGCTACCCAGGTGCTGCTGTCGGCGCAGAAGCCGTACAGCAAGGAAAGCGGCTGGGGAACCTCGGTCGCCTATACCTGGACGACCGCCCGCCATAATCGAAACATCAACGAGCATTACGCGTTTGATCGGGGCGTCATCGGCGATTATCCGTACATCAAGTCCGACGGTGCGCCGCGCCATCGTTTGGTGGTGACCGGTTCGTATGACGGTATCTGGGGCATCAGCTTCGGCGGCAAGTTGACCTTGGCGACCCCGACTGCGGGCAACGACTGGTACCCGGTGACACTGGCGAGCGGAAATGCGCTGCCGACGCCTGCCGCAGCAACGCCGGATGGCAACGGCAAGTTCCTCTTGGGCGGCAAGATCTTCGGTTACCGTTCGGTCGACCTGCAGGCGACGAAGACATTCAAGATGGCGGGCAATACCGAGCTGTATGCGCGAATCGACATCATCAACGTCTTCAACTTCGACAACTTCTCGCAGCTGAACTACACCAAGTCCAATGGCAAGCTGCTGGCCAGCTACAACGAGACCGGTGAGGTGATTGGTACGCCGCGCCAGGTGAAGGCCGAAGTCGGCTTCCGCTTCTGATGCAGCACACGGCCCCGTCTTCGGACGGGGCCGGTTTCACGGCAATGGCTGGCCTTCGGGCCAGTCCATTGTCCAGGCCGGTGCCACGGAGGGTGGCAGCGGCCTGGGCAATGACCGCGGCTTTGGACCACGCCTGCGTGGTTTTTTTAGGACGCGTTCTGTAAACGATTTCAGGTCATTGGACGTTATGCTTCCCAGTCACGAACAACGCACAAGGAGTTGGCCCATGCAGGCACGCCACCTGTTGACCGCTGCGACGATCAGTCTCGTCGCCGTTGCCTGCCAGCCGCAGGCCCAGCAGGAGCCGGCCAAGCCCAAGCCGCCCGTGATCCTGGTCGAGGCGGACGTGCCGCCGCGGCCGATGAAGCCGGAGCTGCCGCCGCTGTTTGACGATATCGAGCGCCGCACCTTCCAGTTCTTCTGGGATACCACCAACGAAGTGAACGGGCTCAGCCCGGACCGTTACCCGTCGCGTCCGTTCGCCAGCATCGCCTCGGTGGGCTATGCGCTGACCGCCTATCCGATCGGCATCGAGAACGGCTGGGTCAGCCGCAACCAGGCGATCGACCGCACCCTGCTGACGCTGAAGTTCTTCCGCGACCTGCCAATGGGCCCGCAGCGCACCGGCAAGGGCGGTTACAAAGGCTTCTACTACCACTTCCTGGACATGCAGGAAGGCCGTCGTTACGACAGCTGGGTGGAACTGTCCAGCGTGGATACCGCGCTGTTGATGATGGGCGTGCTGTTCGCGCAGTCCTATTACGACGGTGACGACGCGCGCGAAAAAGAGATCCGCGAGATCGCCGATACGCTCTACAAGCGCGTGGACTGGCCGTGGCTGCAGCAGCGCGCGCCGCTGATCTCGATGGGCTGGTTCCCGGAGAGCGGCTTCATCGACCATGACTGGATGGGCTACAACGAAGCGATGATGGTCTACATCCTCGCGCTCGGCTCGCCGACCCACCCGGTCAGCCCGGACGCCTGGACGGTGTGGACGCGTACCTACGACAACGACTGGGGCGTCTACCAGGGCCAGGAATACCTGTCCTTCGGGCCGCTGTTCGGCCACCAGTACACGCATGTGTGGGTGGACTTCCGCGACATCCAGGATGCCTACATGCGCGAGCGGGGCAGCACCTACTTCCTCAACAGCCGTTCGGCCGCCCTGGCGCAGCGTGAGTACGCGATCGCCAACCCGATGAACTGGAAGGATTACGGCCAGAACGTGTGGGGCCTGACCGCCAGCGACGGCCCGCAGAACACCACCCAGGAATACCGTGGCGAGCAGCGCCAGTTCCGCCATTACTCCTCGCGCGGCGCCGGCCTGCGCGAGAACTTCGATGACGGCACCATCGCGCCGACCGCGGCGATCTCCTCGATCGTGTTCGCACCGGAAGAAGTCATTCCGGCCGCGGTGGAAATGCACAAGCGCTATGGTGATTACATCTATTCCAGCTACGGTTTCCTGGACTCGTTCAACCCGAGTTTCAACTACGACATCCCGATCAAGACCGGGCGCCTGGTGCCGGATCGCGGCTGGGTCGCCAGCGATTACATCGGTATCGACCAGGGCCCGATCCTGACCATGATCGCCAACTACCGGAACGACTTCGTCTGGGACGTGATGAAGAAGAATCCGCATATCCGCAAGGGCCTGGAACGCGCCGGCTTCACCGGTGGCTGGCTGACGCCGGAAGGTGAGGATCAGCCGATGGAACTGCAGAAAGATGAAAAGGCGGCCTCGGCCCGCTCGGTCGGCATCGCCGAATCGCGCGCGGCGGCCGCCCAGGAACAGAAGAACAATTCCAATTCGAACCGCAACCAGCAGCAGGGGAAGTAAGCAGTGCCATTGTCGTCGCGCCCGAAGCTGGGGTTGAGTCTGTTGCTGCTGATTGCCGGCAGCCTGTTGTTGAGTGCCTGCCGGAAAGAGCCGGAAGGAGTCACCGTGCGTTTCTGGGCGATGGGCCGCGAGGCCGAAGTCGTCACCGGCCTGGTGCGCGAGTTCGAGGCGGAAAATCCCGGCATCCATGTCGATGTCCAGAACATTCCGTGGACGGCCGCGCATGAAAAGCTGCTGACCGCGTTCGCCGCCGAAGGGCTGCCGGACGTGTGCCAGCTGGGCAATACCTGGATCCCCGAGTTCGCCGAACTCAACACCCTAACCCCGCTGCAGCCCTACGTGGCGCAGTCCAAGGTCGTGGACCCGGCCGACTACTTCCAGGGCATCTGGGACACCAACGTCATCCACGACGAACTGGTCGGGGTGCCGTGGTACGTGGATACGCGCCTGCTGTATTACCGCAAGGACCTGCTCGCCAAGGCCGGCTACGACCACCCGCCGCGTACCTGGGCCGAGTGGAACGAGATGATGGCGGCGATCAAGACGATGCAGGGCCCGAACCGCTACGCGGTCCTGATGCCGATCAACGAGTTCGAGCAGCAGCTGTCCTTCGCGCTGCAGCAGCCCGATCCGCTGCTGCGCGATGAAGACACCCGTGGCAATTTCAGCAGCCCGGGTTTCCGCAGGACGCTGGGCTTCTACGAGAACATGTTCGCGCAGGGCTGGGCCCCGCGCATGTCCGAGACGCAGATCTCCAACGTCTGGGACGAGTTCTTCCGTGGCTTCAACGTGTTCTACGTCTCCGGACCCTGGAACATCCGCGAGTTCAAGAAGCTGCAGCCCAAGGCGCTGGAAGGGCAGTGGGGCACCGCCGCGCTGCCGGGTCCGGATGGCCCGGGTGCGGGCATCGCCGGCGGGACCAGCCTGGTGATCTTCCGTGATTCGAAGCAGAAAGAAGCCTCGTGGAAGCTGATCGAATTCCTGTCGCGCCCGGCGATCCAGGAGCGCTTCCATTCGATCATCGGCGACCTGCCGCCGCGTCGCAGCACCTGGGAATATCCTTCGCTGGCCAACGACCCATTGGCGCAGCCGTTCCGCGACCAGCTCGAGCGGGTCAAGCCGACCCCGAAGGTGCTGGAGTGGGAGCGGATCGCCCAGGAAATGCGGATCACCACCGAACAGGTGGTGCGTGGTGGCCTGGACCAGGATCAAGCAGTGAAAGAGCTGGACGAACGCGTGGACAAGGTCCTCGCCAAACGCCGCTGGATGCATGAGCAGCACCGGCAGGAATCCTCCGGGGCGAGCGACAGGGCGCACTCCAGTGCGGTGGCTACGGAGGCGGCACCATGAAGCAGCGTTCGCTTGCCGGCTGGATGTTCGCCGGTCCGGCCATTCTGGTCATCGCCGTGTTCTTCGGCTTGCCCGTGTTCTCGGCGCTGGCGCTGAGCATCACCGATTTCGACCTGTACGCACTGGCCGACGGTGACAACCTGCGCTTCGTCGGCCTGGGCAACTACATCGATCTGCTGCAGACCCCGATGTTCTGGAAGTCGCTGTGGAACACCACGTACTTCGTGATCGTCGGTGTGCCGCTGTCGATCGCGGTGTCGTTGGGTGCGGCGATCCTGCTCAATGCACCGGCCGCCCGTTTCAAAGCGTTGTTCCGTACCGCGCTGTTCGCCCCGGTGGTGACCACGCTGGTCGCGGTGGCGGTGATCTGGCGTTACCTGTTCCATACCAGCTACGGCCTGGTGAACTATGGCCTGGGCCATCTGGGCATCAGCCCGATCGACTGGCTGGGCGACCCGAACTGGGCGATGCCGACCATCATGCTGTTCGCGGTGTGGAAGAACTTCGGCTACAACATGGTGATCTTCCTGGCCGGCCTGCAGGCGATTCCGCATGACCTGTACGAGGCTGCGCGTATCGATGGTGCCTCGCGCTGGAAGCAGTTCCTGCACATCACCCTGCCGATGCTCGGCCCGGTGCTGCTGGTGGTCGGTGTGATCACGGTGTCCGGCTATTTCCAGCTGTTTGCAGAGCCTTACGTGATGACGCGTGGCGACCCACTGCAGAGCACCGTCAGCGTGCTGTATTTCATGTTTGAAGAAGGCTTCAAGTGGTGGAACCTGGGGCGTGCCTCCGCGGTGGCGTTCCTGCTGTTCCTGATCATCCTGGGCGTGACCAGCATCATGCTGCGTTTCGGCCGCAAGAGGCAGTTGGTATGAGTCGTGAAATCGGTCAATCGCGCTGGCATGCCTGGTGGGTCAATGGTGGCCTGGTGGTGCTGGCGGTCCTGAGCCTGGCGCCGCTGTTGTGGATGCTGTCGGTGTCGTTCATGCCGACCGGCGAAGCGGCGCATTTCCCGCCGCCGCTGCTGCCGTCCTCGCTGACCACCGCGAACTACCATGAGTTGTTCGCGCGCACCGGCATGGCCAACAACTTCGTCAACAGCCTGATGGTGTCGCTGGCGATCACCTTCGGCTCGCTGCTGCTCAACACCATGGCCGGCTATGCCTTCGCCAAGCTGCGCTTCGCTGGGCGCGAGCGCATCTTCCAACTGCTGCTGGCTGCGCTGGTGATCCCGGCGCAGGTGGCGATGCTGCCGCTGTTCCTGCTGATGAAGCAGCTGGGCCTGGTCAACAACTTTGGTGGCGTGATCGTGCCGGCGCTGGCGACGGTGTTCGGCATCTTCCTGGTCCGCCAGTACGCCCGCTCGATCCCGGACGAGCTGCTGGAAGCGGCCCGCATCGACGGGGCAGGGGAGCTGCGGATCTTTTTCCAGATCGTGTTGCCGATGCTCAAGCCGGTGCTGGTGACCCTGTCGATCTTCACCTTCATGGCCGCCTGGAACGATTTCATGTGGCCCTTGATCGTGTTGACCGATCAGGAGCACTACACTCTCCCGGTGGCCCTGGCCACGCTCTCGCGCGAGCACATCATGGACGTTGAAATGATGATGGCCGGCGCGGTGGTCACGGTAGTTCCGGTGCTGCTGCTGTTCCTGGCATTGCAGCGTTATTACATCCAAGGTCTGTTGCTGGGGAGTGTCAAAGGGTGAAGCATGCCGTCGTCGCGGTGGGTCTGGGTCTGGTCTGGTCACTGGCGGCCTCAGCCGCACCGCCGGCGACGCCGGTGTTGCCCGCACCCAAGGTGCTGGACAGCTTCGATGACATGACCCCGTGGAAGCTGGTCGTCTCCGATCAGGTCAGCGGCTCGCTGCGCAGCGTGGCCGGTAGTGGCGGTGGCCGCGCGCTGTGTGTGGATTACGACTTCCACAACGTGTCCGGCTATGTCGGCATCCGCCGCGAGCTGGGCATCCAGTACCCGGAGAATTACCAGTTCGGCTTCCAGCTGCGCGGCGATTCCCCGGGCAACGATCTGCAGTTCAAGCTGATCGATGCCAGCGGCGACAACGTGTGGTGGGTCAACCGCCCCGGTTATGCCTTCCCCAAGGCCTGGACGCCCGTGCAGTACCGCAAGCGCCAGATCGACAAGGCCTGGGGTCCGGAGACCGACAAAACGCTCAAGCGCAGCGCCGCGGTGGAATTCACGATCTACAGCAAGGTCGGCGGCAAGGGCACGGTCTGTTTCGACCGGCTCACGCTGCAGGGGCTGCCCGCCGCTGACACCTCCTCGCTGAGCCCGTCGGTGATTGCCGATACCGCCACCGCGCTGCAGAACCGCATCGTCGATGGCAAACCGGATACGGTCTGGATCAGTGGCGGCGTGGCCGAGCAGACGATCAGCCTGGACCTGCACAAGGTGCGCGAGTTTGGCGGTGCGGTGATCGAATGGCTGCCCGGGCTGGAGGCCACGCGTTACGTGGTACGTTCCTCGGCCGACGGCCGCACCTGGAACACGGTGCGCGAGGTGACCGCCGGTGGGGGTGCCCGCGACTGGCTGGCGCTGCCGGATACGGAGGCGCGCTACCTGCGCTTCGACCTCAAGGGCGGCCCGAGCTGGCGCTACGGTATCCGTGACATCACGCTCAAACCGCTCGACTTCGCTGCGACCCCGAATGATTTCGTCCGTTCGGTCGGTGCCGATCTGCCACGCGGTTCGGTGCCCCGCGGCTTCACCGGTGAGCAGCCGTACTGGACGCTGCTCGGACTGGATGGCGGCCGCGAGCAGGCGCTGATTGGCGAAGACGGTGCACTGGAAGTGGCCAAGTCCAGCTTCAGCGTGGAGCCGTTCGTGCTGGTCGACAACAAGCTGCTGAGCTGGGCCGACGTCAAGGCCAGCCAATCGCTGCAGGACGATTACCTGCCGATCGCCAACGTCGGTTGGAGCCACGACAAGGCTGGCCTGCAGGTGACCGGCTTCGTGCAGGGCACGCCGGACAACGCGCAGCTGGTCGGTCGTTACACGCTGCGCAACCCGGACAAAGTTGCCCACGAGTACACCCTCGCCCTGGCCGTGCGCCCATGGCAGGTGAACCCGCCGACCCAGTTCCTCAATACCGTCGGCGGCGTCAGCCCGATCAACAACCTGTCCTTCGACCCGACCCATGTCGACGTCAACGGCACGCCGCGGCTGTACCCGGCGCAGGCACCGGACGTGGCGTTCGCTACCGCGTTCGACAGCAAGCTCGACGTGGTGCACCTGGCCAGCGGCAAGCTGCCGGCGACCACCGAGGTCAAGGATGTCACCGGCCTGGCGTCGGGCGCGCTGCTGTACCGCTGGAAGCTGGAGCCCGGCCAGAGCCGCGAGGTGGCCATCGTGCTGCCGCAGACCGGCAACTGGGTGATGCCCAAGGCCTTCGATGCAGCCAAGGCACAACAGCAGGTCGCCTCGATGTGGCGGACCAAGCTGGACCAGGTGACACTGCAGGTCCCCGCGGCCGGCAAGCCGCTGGCCGATACGCTGCGCACCTCGCTGGCGCACATGCTGATCTCGCGCATCGGCCCCAGCCTGCAGCCGGGCACGCGTTCGTATTCGCGCAGCTGGATCCGCGATGGCGCAATGATTTCCGAAGGCCTGCTGCGCATGGGTCGCAGCGACGCGGTGCGCCAGTACGTGAACTGGTATGCGCCGTATCAGTTCGACAATGGCAAGGTGCCGTGCTGCGTGGATTCGCGCGGCAGTGACCCGGTGCCGGAGAACGACAGCCATGGCGAGCTGATCTTCAACATCGCCGAGTACTGGCGCTACACCGGTGACACCACCTTCCTGGAGGTGATGTGGCCGCACGTGCAGGGCGCTTACCAGTACATGGAGCAGCTGCGTCTGAGCGAACGCACCGAAGAAAACCGTGCGCGCAACCCCGCGTTCTACGGGATGATGCCGGTCTCGATCAGCCACGAAGGCTATTCGGCCAAGCCGATGCATTCGTACTGGGACAACTTCTGGGCGCTGCGCGGCTACAAGGACGCGGCGATCATCGCCAGCACGCTCGGCAAGGCCGAAGCGATGCAGATCAGTGCGTCGCGCGATCAGTTCCGTGACGACCTGCAGGCGTCGCTGCTGGCGGCGACCGCGCAGCACAAGATCGACTACCTGCCCGGTTCGGCCGAGCTGGGCGATTTCGACGCGACCTCGACCACCATCGCACTGGCGCCGGCCGGTGAGCAGGGGCGGCTGCCGCAGCCCTACTTGAACAACACCTTCGAGCGCTACTGGAGCGAATTCGAAGCGCGCCGCGATGGCAAGCGTGAGTGGAAGGACTACACCCCGTACGAGTGGCGCAACGTGGCCGCCTTCGTGCGCCTGGGCTGGCGCGACCGCGCCTGGCAGGCGACCGAGTTCTTCTTCAAGGACCGTGCACCGCAGCCGTGGAACCAGTGGGCCGAAGTGGTCTCGCGCACGCCGCGCAAACCGTTCTTCCTGGGTGACCTGCCGCACGCGTGGGTGGCCTCGGACTTCGTGCGTTCGGCATTGGACATGTTCGCCTACAGCCGCGACATCGATGACAGCCTGGTGCTGGCCGCCGGCGTGCCGTCGCGCTGGCTGGAAGGCAAGGGTGTTGGCGTGCGGGGCCTGCGCACCCCGAACGGGCAGCTCAACTACGCGCTGATCCGCAACGACAAACAGCTCACCCTGACCGTGTCGGCCGGCCTGGTGCCGCCGGCCGGTGGCGTGGTGCTGCCGTGGCCGTACAGCGGTGAGCCGGGCGCCACCACCATCAATGGTGAGCCGGCGGAATGGGTGGGCGGCGAACTGCGCGTGATGCAGGTGCCGGCCAAGGTCGAGATCGAGATTCCGGCGTCGGTACGCCGGGCGGAACGCAAGGCACCGTAATGCGGCAGATGACGAAGATGATGCGCGGACTGCTGGCCGCCGTGCTGGCGTTGGCGCCGCTGGTGGCGCTGGCGCAGGGCGATGGGGCAGGGCAGGAGATGACCATGGTCACCTTCAACCTGCACCACGACCGCGAAGACTGGCCGACCCGCCGGCAGGTGATCCTGCGCGAGCTGCAGGCACTCAAGCCCGATGCCATCGCCCTGCAGGAAGTGATCCAGAAGCCGCACGTGCGCAACCAGGCCGCATGGCTGGCGCGCAAGCTGGGCTACGACTATCAGTTCGTCTCCACCGATCCGCCGGGCCGCTTCAAGCGCTATGGCAACGCCCTGCTGACCCGCCGGCCGGTGCTGTCGCGCAATGACCATCTGCTGGCGCCGCTGGGCGACTACCGCACCGTGGCGCATCTGCGCATCGATGTGGACGGTCGCCCGGTCAATGTCTATGCCACGCACTTGAACGAGCGCTCGGACGAGGCCGGCAGCCGCATTCGCAGTGAGCAGGTGGCAGATCTGTTGACGTTCATTGCCCAGACCGCGGCGGATGCGCCGGTGGTGGTGGCGGGTGACTTCAACGCGCTGGTGGACGCCGGGGACCTGAGCGAGCTGCGCAATCACTACGGCGACAGCTATGGCAGCGTGCACGTCAACAACGAGCTGGCCCAGGTCAGTACGCTGAACCGGCATTACTACGAGGCACCCTCGCGCATCGACCACATCTTCTTCCAGCAGGATCGACTGCTTGCCCGTGAGGCGAAGATCCTGTTCGACCAGCCGTACGCCGACGGCCGCTGGGCTTCGGATCATTACGGCGTGTGGACCCGGCTGCAGTTCGCGCCGGCCACCGGGAACGCCGGCGCGACGACGCCCTGAAGCATGTGCCGCGTCGTCGGTGACGGCGTAGCGCGCGAATGGCCGCATCCACGCATGGCGTGGATCTACCTTTGAAGTATCCCGTGCAGGATCCACGCGTGGCGTGGGTCTACCCTTGTTGCATCCGATGGCCTGTATAGATCCACGCCATGCGTGGATGCGCCCAGCGCCGCCCTCATGACCGCCTGACGCACGCCGCTGCCTGCGCCATCCAGCCCCCCCCAAACGCAGACAGCGGCCCGAAGGCCGCTGTCTGTTTGTTGCGTCACTCACTCAGGATCAGGGCGTGTCTTTCTTTTCCTGGTCGGCCTTGTCGCCTTCCTCGGCCTGCGGGGCATCGGTCGGGATGTCCTCGCGGGCTTCGGCCTGCGCGGCCTGTTCGGCAGCGTTGGTCGCCGCCGGGGTTTCGCTGGCGGCCGAACCGAACAGCTGACCGTTGTGCACGACCGGGCCGGCCGGGGCCGATTCGGTGCGGGCCTGCGGGGCGGCCGGCTGTGCCGGGGCCTGGGTCGCATCGACGGCATCCAGCATGCTGGTCTGCACCGGTGCGACGGTCGGCTCCTTCACTTCCTGCGGGGCGGTCTCAACGACCGGGGCCGCCGGAGCAGCTACCGGAGCCGGAGCCGTCGGAGCAGCCACCGGAGCCGGGGCGGTCGCCGCCGGAGCAGCTACCGGAGCCGGAGCCGCCGGAGCAGCTACCGGAGCCGGAGCCACCGGAGCAGCGACCGGAGCCGGAGCTACCGGAGCAGCTACCGGAGCCGGAGCTACCGGAGCAGCAACCGGAGCCGGAGCTACCGGAGCAGCAACCGGAGCCGGAGCCACCGGAGCAGCGACCGGGGCCGGAGCCGGCCTCGGGCTTTCCACGAACGGCACCGGGTCGTTATAGGAGGCCGGGGCCTTCTCAGCGATCGGCTCGACGGCCGGGGCAGCGGCCTTCTCGGCCACCGGTGCAGCCACCGGGGCCGGGGTCGGCTCGGCATGACCAGCGGTCACGACCGGGCTGCTGACCACGGCGACCGGAGCGGCGGCAGCAACTGCCGCCACCGGGGCCGGGCGCGGGGCCTGGACCGGTGCGGGGGCAGCGGCCGGCGCGTTGCCGGATTCGTCGTCGAACTCGAACTCCGGCTGCGGCTGACCGTTGTTGGCCACCTGACGCTCTGCCGGGGCAGCGTTGCCGCCGTCCTGATCGCCGTCCTGATCGTCGCCATCGTCATCCAGACCGTTGTCATCACCGTTCATGCCATCGCCGCCGGCAGCCTGCTCGCCATTGCCACGACGACGACGACGGCCGCCGCGACGACCGCGACGACGGCGCGAGGCGCCTTCACCGGTACCGTCTTCGGCATTGGCCGGCGCATCACCCTGTTCGGTGGCGTCGGTATCGCTCAGCTGTGCATCCTCGGCCGGGGCGGCCTTGGCCGTTTCCTGGACGTGGGCGGCCGGCGCGACGGCATCGGTGGCGACCACGGCCGCCGTAGCGATCACGGCGGCGTCGGCAGCGACCGGTGCAGCGGTGGTCGGCTTCGGTGCATCGGCCTGTGGCTGGCGCGCGGGCTTCTCGCTCACGGCCGGCTTGTCGCCGTCGTTCTGCTGCGGCTTGGCCTGGCCATTCTGGCCCTGCTTCTGCTTCAGCTTCGGCTGCTGCTGGTCATTGCGCGGTTCATTGCGCGGCTTGGCCGGCTGCTGCTCGTTGCGCGGCTTGCCCTGGGCGGGTGCCTGCACCTGTGCCGCATTGCCATTGGCCGGTGCGGCGCTGTCCTGGCGGCGCTCGTCGCGACGCTCGCCCTTCGGGCCGCGTTCGCCACGCTCACCACGGTCCTTGCCACGGCCCTGCGCCTGCGCATTGCCGTTGCCACCACGTTCGCCACGCTCATCGCGGCGACCGTGGCGGTCCTTGCCGTTGCGATCCTTGTTGCGACCGTTGCGGTTGCCGTCCTGGCCCGAGCGGTTGCTCGGCTGCGGTGCGGCGGCCGGGGCCGGTTCGCCACCGAAGATGCGCTTGAGCCAACCCACCACGCCGGTTGCCGCCGGGGCGGCCACGGGGGCGGCGACCGGCGCCGGTGCGGCTTCCGGTTCCGGCGCTTCGCGCACCGGGGCCGGCTGGCTGTGCTTGACCTGGGTCACCACCGGGGCGACCGGGATGTTCAGCTGGGCCTTGGTCAGTGCATGCACCGGCAGCTTGCGCGGGGTACCGCGCTGGTAGCTCGGCTTGCCGCTTTCTTCGCCCAGCTCGTTCTCACGCAGGCGGGTCACTTCGTAATGCGGGGTGTGCAGCTGCTCGTCGGCGACGATCACGATCGGCGCGTCATGGCGCTGTTCGATCTCGCGCAGCGCGCTGCGCTTTTCGTTGAGCAGGTAATTGGCGATCTCGACCGGGGCCTGGACCAGCACCTGCCCGGTGTTCTCCTTCATCGCATGCTCTTCAGCCACGCGGATGATGGAGAGCGACAGCGACTCGACGCTGCGCATGCGGCCATGGCCGTCGCAACGCGGGCAGACGATCTGGCTCGATTCACCCAGGCTCGGACGCAGGCGCTGGCGGCTCATTTCCATCAGGCCGAAGCGCGAGATGCGACCCAGCTGCACGCGCGCACGGTCGTACTTGAGTGCGTTCTGCAGACGGTTCTCGACTTCGCGCTGGTGCTTGTTGGAGGCCATGTCGATGAAATCGATGACCACCAGGCCACCCAGATCGCGCAGGCGCAGCTGGCGGGCCACTTCTTCAGCCGCTTCCAGGTTGGTCTGGAAGGCGGTGTCCTCGATGTCGCTGCCCTTGGTGGCGCGCGAGGAGTTCACGTCGATGGCGGTCAGCGCTTCGGTCTGGTCGACTACGATCGAGCCGCCCGACGGCAGGCGGACGTTGCGTTCATACGCGCCTTCGATCTGCGATTCGATCTGGAAGCGGTTGAACAGCGGGATGTCGTCCTTGTAATGCTTGAGCTTGCGCAGGGTCTGCGGCATCACCTGCTGCATGAACTCCTGGGCGGTCTCGTACAGCTCTTCGGTGTCCACCAGGATCTCGCCGACATCGGCGCGCAGGTAGTCACGCAGGGCGCGCACGATCAGGCGCGATTCCTGGTAGATCAGGAACGAGGCCGGCTTGGTCAGCGCCGCTTCGGCGATCGACTTCCAGACCTGCAGCAGGTAATCCAGATCCCACTGCAGCTCTTCGGCATCGCGGCCGACGCCGGCGGTGCGGATGATCACGCCCATGTCGTCGGGGATGTTCAGCTTGTCCAGCGCTTCTTTCAGCGCGGCGCGGTCTTCGCCCTCGATGCGACGCGAGACGCCACCGGCGCTCGGCGAGTTCGGCATCAGGACCATGTAGCGGCCGGCCAGCGAGATGAACGTGGTCAGGGCCGCGCCCTTGTTGCCGCGCTCTTCCTTGTCCACCTGGACCACGACTTCCTGGCCCTCACGCAGCAGCTCGCGGATGCCGGCCTTGTTGTGGTCGACGCCAGCCTGGAAGTAATCGCGGGAGATTTCCTTCAGCGGCAGGAAGCCATGGCGCTCACCGCCGTATTCGACGAAGGCCGCTTCCAGTGAAGGCTCAAGGCGCGTGATGCGACCCTTGTAGATGTTCGACTTTTTCTGTTCCTTGGACGGCTGTTCGATGTCGATGTCGTACAGCGTCTGGCCATCCACGATGGCTACCCGCAGCTCTTCAGCCTGCGTGGCATTGATCAGCATTCGCTTCATTCTTGCGTTCCTCGCGCGCTGCTACCGCGCGGAACGCCATGGGGTTTCGCTTCTGGTCACGCTTCACCGCCCATCGCGCATGCGCGGGGAGGGCGGTTTGGGTTTCCAGCGCTACAACACCACGGCAGGCCGCGGGAGCGCTTCATTTGTTTTGGTTTGGGTGTTACGGGGCCGGAGGCAGCTTTCAGCCAGGCTGGAGCGCCACAGGGACATGTTCAGCGCGAATGCGTGTCAGACATCCGGCGATGGCCGGGACCGCCGGTGAGCCGCTAACATGGCCGCCCCGGGGGCGGTGGCTGCGCACTGTGCCGGAATCGCGGGAAGTCGGGCTTCTGGCCCAGAGCAACTTCCAACGAAATCAATCCCTTATCTCGCCCGCCGAGTGTAACAGAATAAAAGGCCAATGACCGTTACCGAGCCCACCCCCAAAGCCGCTGAAGCCATGACCAGCGTACGTATCATCACTGTCCCGGCCGACCGTGCCGGGCAACGCCTGGACAACTTCCTGCTCGGCCAGCTCAAGGGTGCACCGCGCAGCCTGATCTACAAGCTCGTCCGCAGTGGCCAGGTCCGCGTCAACGGCGGCCGCGCCAAGGCCGAGCGCAAGCTCGAAGGCGGCGACGAAGTCCGGGTCCCGCCGGTCCGCCTCAACGAGGAGGGCGACAAAGCCGGCCCGCCCGCTGCGTTCATGAAACGGCTGGAAGATGCCATCGTGTTCGAAGACGATCGGCTGCTGGCGCTGAATAAGCCGTCGGGCGTGGCCAGCCACGGCGGCAGCGGCATCAGCTTTGGCGCGATCGAAACGCTGCGCGCCCTGCGCCCGGGCAAGACCCTGGAGCTGGTGCATCGGCTGGACCGGGATACCTCGGGCCTGCTGATCGTGGCCAAGAAGCGCTCGGCGCTGAGCGAGCTGCAGGCGCTGCTGCGGGAAGACCACGGCGCCGGCATCCGCAAGCGCTACCTGACCCTGCTGGCCGGCCGGATGCCCGATGGCACCATGACCGTGGATGCCCCGCTGCACGTGGGTCTGCGCCAGGGTGGGGAGCGGCATGTGCAGGTCAATCCGATCGGCAAGGAGTCGATCAGCCACTTCAAGGTGCTGGAGCGCAAGGGCGGCCATTCGTACTGCGAAGTGCGCATCGAGACCGGCCGCACCCACCAGATCCGCGTGCATGCCCAGCATCTGGGTCATCCGGTGGCCGGTGACGACAAATACGGCGATCCTGACGTCAACAAGCGGCTTCGTGAGCAGATCGGCCTGAAACGACTGTTCCTGCACGCGGCCTCGCTGGAGTTCGCGCTGGATGCGGGCAAGACGCCGTACCTGATCAATGCACCGCTGGCCGAGGAGCTGGTTGAGGTGTTGAACCGGTTGAAGTGAGCGCCGGCAGATAAGGCCGTGCCGAACGGAGGGTAGTGCCGGCCGCTGGCCGGCTCTGCACCGTCACCATTTGAACAACACCAGGCTGATCGCCAGGCTGCCCATGCCGGCCACCAGACCGTACACGGTCTCGTGGCCCTTGGCGTAGCGCTTGGCTGCCGGCAGCAGTTCGTCCAGGGCCAGGAACACCATCACCCCGGAAATGATGCCGAATACCCAGCCGAAGGTGGCGTGGTTGAGCACCCCGGACAGGGCCACATACCCGATTGCCGCGCCGATCGGTTCGGCCAGGCCGGACAGCAGGCTGGCGCCGAACGCATAGAACTTGTTCTGCGTGGCGAAATACACCGGGACCGCGATCGCGATGCCCTCAGGGATGTTGTGGATGGCGATGGCGAAGGCCAGCGGCATGCCCACCGACGGGCTTTCCAGTGTGGCGAAGAACGTGGCCAGGCCCTCGGGGAAGTTGTGCGCGGTGATCGCCACCGCCGTCAGCAGGCCGACCCGCTTGATGTAGGCCTTGTTGTTGTCGCGGAACAGCGGATCCTGTTTGTCCAGGCTTTCGTGCGGGTTCGGGATCAGATGGTCGATCACCACGATCAGCAGCACGCCGACCAGGAAGGCCGCCGTGCCATAGGCAAAGCCCATCCGGGCGTCGTAAGCCTGGGTGAACGAGTCGATCGCCTTGTTGAGAATCTCGGTCAGCGAGACGAAGACCATCGCGCCACCGGCGAAGGCCAGTCCGAACGCCAGCAGGCGCGGGTTGGGCCGGCGCGAGAACAGCACCATCAGGCTGCCCAGCGCGGTGGCCAGGCCGGCGGCCAGGGTGACCGCCAGGGCGATCCATACGTTTTCACTAGAAATATCAGGCATCCGCCAACGCGTCCTTGTAGAAGTGCAGCGCGCCCCGGGTAACAACACCGGGGCGCGGAGTAGGGAGCACGAGGTTTGCGGCGGCTGACCTCAACACAACGCGGCGATCAGCCGCCGCGACGCAGCCGTTCTTCGACCGCGAAGCACTGGTCGGGCTTGGGCTGCGGCGGGTTGAAGCTGACCGGCACCTGGATCGTGGTCGAGACCGTCTGCCCGGCGCGGGTGGCCGCCTTGAACTGCCAGGCCTGTACGGCCTTCTGCGCCTGCTCGTCGAGCTGGGCGTTGCCGCTGCCGCTGGCGAGCTGGACCTGGCTGGGCTGGCCGTCGGCGGCAATGGTCACCTTGAAGGTGCTGGTGCCGCCGATCCCCTGGCAGGCCAGTTCGATCGGGTACTCCGGCGGTGGCGTTTTGACCGCGGCGACCTCGGTGGGCGCAGCGACCGGGGCGGCCGGTTCGGCGGGTGTCTTGTTGCACCCGGCCAAGGCGGCCAGGGCAAGGCTGGACAGCACGATGTACTGCAGTTTCATGGGCTTACTCCGTCAGGGCCGAGGCTTTCGCCGCGCAGATGAAGTCGTTCTCGCTCAGGCCGCCCACATCGTGGGTGGAAAAGCGCACCACGGCACGGTCGTAATGCACGCCCAGGTCCGGGTGATGGTCTTCACGATGGGCCACCCAGGCGAGCGCGTTCACGAAGGCCATGGTGCCGTGGTAGTTGTCGAAGCGGAAGGTGCGGGTCAGCGCCTGCCCGGCCTCGGCCAGCTCCCAGCCGGGAATCTGGGCCAGCAGCTCGGTGACCCGGGCGGTGCCGAGCTTGTGGTCGCTGCCTTTGCGCGGCACGCAATGGGCTTGCGCCAGCGGAATCAGGTCGGCCATGGGTTCCTCCACATCTGGATGACTGAACAATGCGCGGTCCGGTGTATAAACCGAATGAGCGCATCACAAGGGATTGGCTAGAATAGCCCGATGATCCAGATATCCGACACTGCCCAATCCTATTTCCGCAAGCTGATCGAACGTGAGGCCGTGCCCGGCATGGGTGTGCGCCTGACCGCCGTCGATGCGGGTACCCCGCGCGCCGATGCCCGCCTGGAGTTCGCTGATCCCAGTGAACTGCTGGGTGATGAGTGGGCGGTGGACTGCGATGGCTTCACCCTCTACGTGGCCGCCACCAGTGTGGCCTGGGTCGATGGCGCCGAGATCGATTTCGTCACCAATGCCACCGGCAGCCAGCAGTTGACCATCAAGGCGCCGAAGATCAAGGGCGAGGCGCCGACCGAAGGCTCCTCGCTGGTCGAGCGCGTGCGCTGGGTAGTGGAGAACGAAGTCAATCCACAGCTGGCGTCGCACGGTGGCAAAGTCGCGGTGCAGGAAGTTTCCGCCGATGGCGTCGTGCTGCTGCGTTTCGGCGGCGGCTGCCAGGGCTGCGGCATGGCCGATGTCACGCTCAAGCAGGGGATTGAAAAGACCCTGATGGGGCGGGTGCCGGGCATCACTGCGGTGCGCGATGCGACCGACCACGAGAGTGGCGACGCGCCGTACATTCCCCGCGGCACGGCAGCCTGATCCCGCTGCGTGCCACTGCGCCGGGCTGACGACATCCTCGAGTGGCTGCTGGCACGCCAGCCGGACAAACGCTTTGTTGAAAAAACCACGGGCCTGCCTTATGGGTGGGGCCTGTGGCTGCGTGCGTTGTCGCCGTTGCCGCGGCCGTGTAGGGCCAGCGAAATGCTGGCCGATCTGACCCAGCGCGAGCCGGTACCGCACGGCGGGCGCCTGCCCGAACTGAGTTTCGTCCAAGCGATGCGTCGCCTGCTCTGGCAAGGCTGGGATCCGGCGCCGCGCGATCAGCGCTGGATGCGCTGGACCTCCGCGGTGATCAGCGCGTTGCTGCATCTGATGTTCGCGCTGTTGCTGCTGTGGGTCGCCTTGATCCGGCCGCCGAGTGAACCGGAGCAGGGCGGTGAGAGTGGTCGCGTGCAGGTCGCCTTTGTCGGCCGTGGCACGCCGCAACAGGAAGAGGGTGGTCAGCCGCCCGCGGCCGAACCGGCCTCCGCCGAAGCCGCCATCGCAGCCGCGATGGCCAATGCCCAGGCGATGGCCCAGGCCGAAGCCGATGCGCGCGAGCCGTCCGCATCGGCGCCGCAGTCCGCTGCCACGCCCGCGCCGCCCAGCGAACCGCAGCCAGCACCTCCCTCGCCAGCGACACCGGCGGTGGAACAACCGGTGCAGGCGACGGACGTGGCCCAGGCGACATCCGATTTCCTGGTGCCGCCCACCAGCGTGCCCCGCACCGAGGTGCGCGTGGTCACGCGTGATCCGCAGGACATCGCGGTGCGCGAGCGCACCGTGGTCACCGTGGAAGCGCCGACGCCACGCAGCAACGTACCGACGCCGCGCGCAGTGGAGCCACAACTGCGCACACCCGACGTGAGCGTGCAGGAACGCCAGGTTGTCGTCATCGAGGCGCCGACACCGACTGTTACGGTGCCGGGCCCACAGGTGGATCCCAGCATTCGGCAACGCGAGCTGCAGGTGCGCGAGCGCGAGGTCCGGCCGGTCACCGCGCTGGCGGTGACGGTCGCCACGCTGCCCACGCGCGAGGTGACCGTGCCGGGCCGATCGCCGGAGGTCGCCGTACGCGAACGTGCCGTACCCAATGCCGCACCGCGCCCGTCGCCACCGTCGCCACCGTCGCCGGCCGCGCCGAGCAGCACTGCGGCGGCATCGGCACCTTCCACTCCCCCAGGCGCCACCCGTGCGCCCGGCAACCGCGCGTCGACCCCGGCCGGTTCTCCCGCCAGCCAAGCGGCAGCGGCCCCGGGCAACTGGGCAACTCCCAACCGCGCGGACGACTGGGGTGCGGCCAATCATCCGCAGGATGCCGATCTCAACGGGCGGGCGGTCAGCGCGACCGGCAAGAGCGGCGGCAGCCTGTTCAATGCCGATGGCAGCGTGCGCGTGCCAGGGCAGGCGGGAACCAGCAACAACGAGCGCGGTGCACCCGGCGGCGAGAAAGACGGCTGGAGCAAGGAGCGCATCGCGCAGTCCGGCACCTGGCTCAAGCGCCCGCCGTACGACTACACCCCGACCTCGTTCGACAAGTACTGGGCGCCCAACGAATCGTTGCTGGCCGAATGGGTCCGCAAGGGCATCAAGGCGGTCGAGATCCCGATCCCGGGCACGAGCTCGACAATCTCCTGCGTGATTTCCGTCCTGCAGTTCGGTGGCGGGTGCGGCCTGAGTGATCCGAACATGCAGGACCAGCCCGCCATCGCGCGGCCGCCGCCGGACATTCCGTTCAAGAAAGAACTGCAGGAAGACAACGGCAGCCGATGAGGCTGCGCCTCATCGGCGGTAGAGCCCCCCCATGGGTGGCTGCCCTCGGGCCAGACATCATGGGGCGTCACAGCAACGCATGGCGTGGCCCTACCCCGATATGGGGTTACGGCGTGGCGGCGTCCTGCTCCAGTTCCACGTCTGCATCGCGCAGTGCCACGAATGCCCAGAACGGCACGTTGCTCTCACTCCAGTAACGGCTGGCTTCGTCCAGGACATCCAGCAACGTCTCGAAGTCCGCGCCGGCATCGCTGCGCAGGGCATCGGCGTCGCTGAAGAACAGCGCATAGCCGTTGGCCGGCAGCCAGGCCAGGTCGCGCAGGTTGTCGGTCAGCGCATCCCAGTTGCCGCCAAAGCCGGTTGGAAAATCCAGGCGGGCGGCCAGCCGCATCAACAGCGTGCGTTTGTCGTGGCAGCCGTCCAGGTCGATCTGGATCACGCGCAGGCCGGCATCGCGCATCGCGGCTGACAATGGGGCGACATCGTCATTGCCGATCGCATAGATGCCGGCGTTGTTGATGTCGTGCAGGCCCAACTCGAATCCGTCATGCGTCATTGCCAGCTCCCGGCAGGTGGAACGTCGAAACTACGGAACGTTTCATAGTGATCATCGGTGTAGAACCAGCCAGTAGGGGGTGTGCCGCCGGTGACGATGCGTCGTGCGCCGCGATTGCCGGCACCGGGCGTGTCCACCGTGTATTCGTGGTAGTAGCCGCGCGGCCGCTGCGGCAGGCGTTGTTCGCGGTTGCTGAAAATGCTGCCGTCCTGCCGGTGCGGGAACGGGCCCCCGCGCTGGATCAGCGCGATGGTGTCGCGCGCCTCGGCGGGCAGGAACGGGGGCAGGGGATCGCGCGCTGCCTTGGCCGATGCCGGCGATGACGTCGCTGCACCGGCGGCCGGCGCAGCATCCGGTTGCGTCAGCGATGGCGCGAACTGCGGCGCGGGCGGGCGCTGGGCGAGCTTGATGGCGGCCAAGCCACCGACCAGCAGCACGATGGCGATCAACAACAGCAGCGGCTTGCGCATGAGGGGCCAGGAGCGATGAGCGAGGCGACTACTCTACTGCGATCACCGGTCTGCACGGTGAGGCGCAGCCGAACAGGCATGCTCCGGTGCACGTGGGCCTGCGTCACCTGCGCGTCACCGTCACTTTCGCGTAACGATCCCGACACGCGATCGACCACGCAGGACGAAGTTTCCTTTACATGGCCCTTGGTAAGCTTATCGGCCATCCCCATCATCGACTCCGCAACGCCCGGTCTTTGCCGGGTGAGTGAGCTACCAGGAGAACCACATGGCCTATACCCTCCCCAAGCTGTCCTACGCCTACGACGCGCTCGAGCCGCATATCGACGCAGCGACGATGGAAATCCACCACACCAAGCATCACCAGACGTACATCAACAACGTCAACGCCGCGCTGGAAGGCACCGAGTTCGCCGACCTGCCGGTGGAAGAACTGGTCAAGAAGACCAAGTCCCTTCCGGAAAATCTGCAGGGCGTCGTGCGCAACAACGGCGGCGGCCATGCCAACCACACCCTGTTCTGGACCGTGATGTCGCCCAACGGCGGTGGCGCTCCGGTGGGCGACGTGGCCAAGGCGATCGATTCGCAGCTGGGCGGCCTGGAGAAGTTCAAGGAAGCCTTCACCAAGGCGGCCCTGACCCGTTTCGGCAGCGGCTGGGCCTGGCTGAGCGTCACCCCGGACAAGAAGGTCGTGGTGGAAAGCAGCGCCAACCAGGACAGCCCGCTGATGGACGGCAATACGCCGATCCTGGCGCTGGACGTGTGGGAACACGCGTACTACCTGAAGTATCAGAACCGTCGCCCGGACTACATCGGCGCGTTCTTCAACGTCGTCGACTGGAATGAAGTCGAGCGTCGTTACCAGGAAGCCATTGCCTGATCGGCAAGGTCACCTGACACACGAACGGCCAGGCAGCGATGCCTGGCCGTTTTTCGTTGCGCCACCGGACGCGGTGCGACTCAGGGTGCGCTGGTGCTTTCCGGGGTCTGCAGGCGCAGGGTCGCCATGGTGCCCAGACGCATCGCGTTGGGATCACCTTCGCTGGCCGGCAGTTTGATGCTGTCCTGGCGGATCCCGCCGAAGTGCTTGACCTGGAACAGTACGTCCAGGCCGTGACCGCGTGCCGCACCGGCCAACGAGGGCGGATCCACGCGTTCCCCGGGATTCTTGCGCGCTGGCTGGAACCCCGGGGTGCTGCCGACCAGTTCGCCGATGTCGGCCGAGAAGTCCCCGGCGATCAGCGAGGGCAGGCCATCAGAGGTCGCACCGATCCAGGTCATCAGGTCGCTGGTCTGGTGCCGGCGGATCTGCGCGTCGTCCGGCTCCGGCCGCAACCGGGCGATGTAGATGTTGACCAGCTCCTCGCGCAGCTTGACCCGCAGCATGCCGGCCGCACTGAACTGCCCGGGCGGGTGCAGCAGGGTGACGGCGTCGTCGGTCACCGGCAGGCGGGTGAGCATCGCGCTGCCGTGCCGCAGCGGCTGGCTCGGCGGGTCGGCGGTGACGAAATCGCAGCTGTAGCGCAGCCGGCTGGCCAGCCAGCAGGCCGGATTGCGGCCCTGGCTCTGCTGCACCCGCTGCACCGCGATCACGTCCGGCTGCATGGATTCAAGCAGCTGCAGCACCTGGTCCCGACGTTGCTGCCACTGCGCATCGTCCTGGGTGGGCAGTTCCAGGGTGGCGATCTTCAGCGAGGGCAGGGCATCCTCGGCCTGGCGCGCATGCGCGCCTGCGGCGGGGGCCGCCAGCAACAGCAGCAGGATCCAGCCTGTCAAACGTCGGGTCCCACCGGTGATGTGCGTGCGCATAACGATAAGTTTACGCTTCCGCCGTGGACGATCCGTGACATGGGTGCCATCCCGCGCGGTCGTTTCCGGCCCGCCTGCCATGTCCAGCGTCGCCTGTCATGCAGCTGTGCAGCGTGCGCTGGGGTAGGGGCTTCCGGTAATCTTGGTCCTTTCGTGTTCGCAGGACAGCCCCACAGGATGAGCAATATCGCAGCCGCCAGCGCCGGCAAAGGCAAGATGCCGCGCCAGATTCCCTACATCATCGGCAATGAGGCCTGCGAACGCTTCAGCTTCTATGGGATGCGCAACATCCTGGTGCAGTTCCTGATCACCTCGCTGCTGCTGCAGGAGATCACCGCCGATGGCCGCGCCGGCGAGGCGAAGGACATCATGCACAGCTTCATGATCGGCGTGTATTTCTTCCCGCTGCTCGGTGGCTGGCTGGCGGACAAGTTCTTCGGCAAGTACCACACCATCCTGTGGTTCAGCCTGATCTATTGCGCCGGTCACGCCTGTCTGGCCATCTTCGAGGACAGCCGCCAGGGCTTCTTCGTCGGCCTGGGCCTGATCGCGCTGGGCGCGGGCGGCATCAAGCCGCTGGTGGCCTCCTTCATGGGCGATCAGTTCGACCAGAGCAACAAGCATCTGGCCAAGGTCGTGTTCGACGCCTTCTACTGGATCATCAACTTCGGCTCGCTGTTCGCCTCGCTGCTGATTCCGCTGGCACTGAAGAACCTCGGTCCATCGTGGGCCTTCGGTATTCCGGGCATCCTGATGTTCGTGGCCACCTTCGTGTTCTGGATGGGCCGCAAGCGCTATGTGCTGGTGCCGCTGCCTCCGAAGGACCCGCATTCGTTCGGCAACGTGGTGCGCACCGCGCTGTCGGCACAGGTGCCGGGCAAGGGCCGTCCGGGTCGCACCCTGGCGATTCTCGGCGCGGTACTGGCCGTCGCCTCGATGGGGCTGGTGGGCAGCCTTGGCATCGTGATCTGCCTGTGCATCGCGCTGGTCCTGCTGCTGGCGGGTATCGGTGGCGGTACCTGGATCCAGCTGGACCGTGCCCGTGCGGTGCATCCGGCCGAGGCCGTGGAAGGTGTGCGCTCGGTGCTGCGCGTGCTGGTGATCTTCGCCCTGACCACCCCGTTCTTCTCGCTGTTCGACCAGAAGGCCTCGACCTGGGTTCTGCAGGGCCAGCAGATGGCCATGCCGAGCTGGTTCACCGCGTCGCAGATGCAGGCGCTGAATCCGCTGCTGGTGATGATCCTGATTCCCTTCAACAACCTCGTTTTGTACCCGATGCTGCGCCGCTTCGGCTTCGAGCCGACCGCGCTGCGCCGGATGACTGCCGGTATCGCCTTCAGCGGCCTGGCCTGGATCGTGGTCGGCGGCATCCAGGTGATGATGGATGGCGGCAACGTGATGTCCATCTTCTGGCAGATGCTGCCCTACGCGCTGCTGACCTTCGGTGAGGTGCTGGTCTCGGCCACCGGCCTGGAGTTCGCCTACAGCCAGGCGCCGCAGGCGATGAAGGGCGTGGTGATGAGCTTCTGGAACCTGACCACCACCATCGGCAACCTGTGGGTGCTGCTCTCCAACGCGGCGGTGCGCAACGATACGGTGACCCACCAGATCGCCAGTACCGGTTTGAGCGAGGCGGCCTTCCTGATGTTCTTCTTCGCCGGCTTCGCGTTCCTGGCGGCGTTGGCCTTCGGTTGGTATGCCAAGCGCTATCGTATGGTCGACAACTACCGCACCGCCTGAGCCTGACATGACCCCAGTCAACCTGCTGCTGATCGCCATCACCGTCATCGTGTCGTGGATGGCGTTCAAGAACCGCGCGCTCGCCGACCGCCTGATCCTGTGGCCGCCGGCGGTGGACCGCAACCGTCAGTACGATCGCCTGATCACGTACGGGTTCATCCACGCCGATCTGTCGCATCTGGCGTTCAACATGATCACGCTGTTCTTCTTCGGCGGCTTCATCGAACAGGTGATGCTGCAGTTGAGCGGCAGCTACCTGACCTATCCGGCGTTCTACCTGGGTGCGTTGCTGGTATCGATCCTGCCGAGCTACCTGAAGAACCAGAAGAACCCGAACTACCTCAGCCTCGGGGCGTCCGGTGCGGTGTCGGCGGTGTTGTTCGCCTTCATCCTGATCAAGCCGTGGTCGATCATCCTGGTGCTGTTCATTCCGGCGCCGGCGATCATCTATGCCGTGTTCTATGTCGGCTACAGCATCTGGATGGACCGCCGTGGCGGCGACCGGATCAACCACAGCGCGCACCTGGCCGGTGCGGCGTTCGGCGTGCTGTTCATGCTGGCCATGCAGCCGAGAAGTTTCTGTCATTTCTGGTGTGAGCTGATCAACCCGACTTTCCGCCGCGGGGGTTGTGGGGGGGCGTACCCACCACGGGTCGGTACCTGCGCGGTGTGTCGGGCGGGGGCCGCCCCGCGACCGTCGGGGTAGCTCACGACCGTTGGTCGTGAGCGCGGCAACGGTCAGGCGGCCTTCTTGCCGTCCACGCCATAGGTGCTCAGCAGCCGGGCATAGACCTCGTTGTCGATCTGATCGAATTCCCAGCCCTGGGTCTGGCCATTCACGGCCAGCTGGAACAGGCCTTCAAGCAGCGAGCTGTCGGCATCGCCGTGGGCGGCGGGGGCGGGTGCAGTGTTGTCCATGCGGACCTCCGGAAAGCGGGTTCGTACCGGTCAGGTCTTCGCAAAAGCCATGCCAGCTTTTACGCCCTGTCCGAACCTGATATCGGCTTGAGCCGTGCAGTCTTTAGGTCGGCAAGTGACGTGATGCGTCGCTGGCTGACCCTGTTCAGGCTTCACACGATCATGGCGGCCCGCTGCGCACTATCGCGTCAGTCGCCGCAGGAGACACCGCTCATGGCTTCGGTCACGCCGCCCGGACTGGCTTACGAAGTGGAGCACGATCTGGACCACCACCGCTTCCAGGCCCGGGTCAAAGGGCATCTGGCGCTGCTGGACTACCAGATCAAGCGCAAGCGGATGATCATTACCCACACCGAGGTTCCCGAGCCGATCGCCGGCCGTGGGGTCGCGGGCGAATTGACCAAAGTGGCGCTGCGTTACGCGCGCGACAACAAGTTCAAGGTCGTGCCGGCCTGTGCGTACGCCGAGGCGTTCCTGCAGCGGCACGAGGAGTACGACGACCTGCTGGTCCGATGACGACAGCGGGTCATGCTTCAGGGATGGCTGATCATGATGGTGGGTTACAACAAGGGGATGTCAGGATGAACATTGCAGGAAACCGTCGCGCGCTGCGCGTCAGCGCGCTGGCCTTGGCCTTGGCCATGGGCGTGGTGGTGGTGGCAGGATGCAAGCGCGACGGCGAAACAGCGGCACCGGCCGCACCGGTGGAGACAGCCGCCGAACCCGCGGCACCGGCCGTGGCAGCAGACGCACCGGTCGAATTGCGCGACGTCATCGAGACCTCGCCGCAGGCCGTGGTCGGGATCAGCTATCCGCCGGACATCGCCCGGTATCCAGGCCTGGCCAAGGCGTTGGCTGGCTACGCCGACAGTGCGCGTGCCGAACTGCAGCAGGCGGTGGACGGGCTGGGCAATGACAAGCCGACGATGCCGTACGAGCTCTCGCTGAGCTTCGAAAAAGTACTGGAAACGCCGCAGCTGGTGGTGGTGACCGCCGATGGCAGCCGCTACACCGGTGGCGCCCATGGCGAGCCGCTGGTGGCGCGTTTCGTGTGGCTGCCGGAGCAGCAGCAGATGTTGACCGCCGACAAGCTGGTGGCCGATGCCAAGGGCTGGAAAGCGATCAGTGATTACGTGGCCGACCAGCTGCGCGAGCGGGTGGCGACGCGGCTGAGTGGCGATGAGCTGGAGCCGGCACAGATGCAGGAATCGCTGCGCAATGCGAGCCGGATGATCGCCGACGGTACCGGGCCGAGCGCGGACAACTTCAGCCAGTTCCAGCCGCTTACCGGTGCCGACGGGCACATCGCTGCGATACGCTTTGTGTTCCCGCCCTACCAGGTAGGGCCGTACTCGGACGGCACGCAGACCGTGGACGTTCCGGCCGCCGTGCTGATGCCGCACGTGGCGCAGGATGTCGCGGGGCTGTTCGCCCGGGGCTGATATCGACGGAGGCGATGTGGACGCTGGGCTGCAACAACGGGTCACAGGGTTGCTGCATGAGGCGGGGGTCGCCGTTGACGGTGACCAGCCGCAGGACATCACGGTGCACGACCCGCGCTTCTACGCGCGGGTCATCGCCCAGGGCTCGCTGGGCCTGGGCGAGAGTTACATGGACGGGCAGTGGGATGCCCGCGCGCTGGATGCCTTTCTGTTTCATCTGATGCAGGCGCACCTGGACGAGCGCGTACACGGCTGGCGCGATCTGGCCGATGCGCTCAAGGCGCGGGTGTTCAACCTGCAGGCCGGGGCCGGCAGTTTCGAGGTGGGCCGGCGTCATTACGATCTGGGCAACGATCTGTACGAGGCGATGCTCGGGCAGCGGCTGGTCTACAGCTGTGGCTACTGGCGCCAGGCAACGGATCTGGATGCTGCGCAGGTGGCCAAGCTCGATCTGATCTGCCGCAAGCTGCGGCTGCGCGCTGGCCAGCACATTCTGGATATCGGCTGCGGGTGGGGCGAGGCGCTGAAGTTCGCGGCCGAGCGCTATGGCGTGTCCGGGGTGGGGGTGACGATCTCGCAGGAGCAGGCGGAGTACGCGCGCAAGCTGTGCGCGGGGCTGCCGATCGAGATCCGGCTGCAGGACTATCACGAGGTGGACGAGTCGTTCGACGCGATCCTGTCCGTGGGCATGTTCGAGCACGTAGGCGACAAGAACTATCGCGGGTATTTCGAGATGGCGCGGCGCTGCTTGCGGCCGGAGGGCTTGTTCCTGCTGCATTCGATCGGCAGCAATCTGTCGCGGCACCGCACCGATCCGTGGATCGCCAAGTACATCTTCCCCAATTCGATGCTGCCCTCGGCGGCGCAGGTGACGCAGGCGCTGGAGGGGGTGTTCGTGCTGGAAGACTGGCACAGCTTCGGCGCGGATTACGACCGGACGCTGCAGGCGTGGCGGGCCAACATCGAGGCGGCGTGGCTGCGGCTGGACGCGCAGCGCTATGACGAACGCTTCCGCCGGATGTGGCGGTTCTATCTGGCGGCGTCGATGGCGAGTTTCCGCTGCCGGCATGCGCAGTTGTGGCAGTTGGTGTTGTCGCCGAACGGCGTGCCTGGAGGGTATGTGGCGCCGCGGTGAGGGAAACAAAAAACGCCCGGCACTGCCGGGCGTTTTTCGTACTGCTCGTCCTTGAAACAGACGCTTACTTCTTGCCGTCACCCGAGGTCAGGCCGCGCTTTTCGAGCAGCGGCTCGATCTGCGGGGCGTGGCCGGCGAAGTTCTGGAACAGTTCCATCGCATCCACGCTGCCACCCTTGGAGAGCAGGGTCTGGCGGAAGTGGTCGCCGTTCTTGCGGCTCAGGCCGCCGTTTTCGCGGAACCACTTCTGGGTGTTGGCATCGAGCACTTCGGACCAGATGTAGGCGTAGTAGCCGGCCGAGTAGCCGCCCATGATGTGGCTGAAGTACGGGGTCTTGTAACGCGGCGGGACCGGCGCGTAGAAGATGCCGTCCTTGGCCAGGGCCTCGGCTTCGAACTTCATCACGTCCTTGGCAGCCGGCACCTGGTCCGGGCCGATCTGGTGCCAGCGCTGATCGAGCATGGCCGCACCGAGGTATTCGGTGGTGGCAAAGCCCTGGTTGAACTTGGCGGCAGCGACGACCTTGTCGAGCAGGGCCTGCGGCATGGCCGTGCCGTTCTGGTAGTGCTTGGCGTAGTTCTTCAGGATGACCGGATCATCGGCCCACATCTCGTTGACCTGCGAGGGGAACTCGACGAAGTCGCGCGGCACCGAGGTGCCGGAGAAGTAGGGATACTTCACGTTCGAGAACATGCCGTGCAGGGCATGGCCGAATTCGTGGAAGGTGGTGGTCACTTCATCCCAGGTCAGCAGGGTCGGCTTGCCGGCCGGCGGCTTGGGGATGTTGAGATGGTTGGCAACCACCGGCTTGAAGCCGGTCAGTTCGGACTGCGAGACGTACGAGTTCATCCACGCACCGCCGCGCTTGGAGGCGCGTGCGTAGGGGTCGAAGATGAAGATCGCCAGCTGGCTGCCGTCGGCATCGAACACGTCGTAGACGGTGACGTCTTCGTGGTAGACCGGCAGGTCGGTGCGCTGCTTGAAGGTCAGGCCGAACTCGAGCTGGGCGGCATGGAAGACGCCGTTCTCGAGCACGTTCTTCATTTCGAAGTACGGCTTGAGCTGGGATTCGTCGAAGTTGTACTTGGCCTGGCGGACCTTCTCGCTGTAGAACGCCCAGTCCCATGCTTCCAGCTTGAAGGTGGGCTTGCCGGCAGCCTTCTGTTCCTTGTCGATCATGGCCTGCAGGTCGGCGGCTTCGCGCTTGGCGTTGGCGACGGCGGCCGGGGCGAGCTGGCCGAGCATTGCGTTGACGGCTTCGGGGGTCTTGGCGGTCTGGTTGGTGAGGTTGTAGGCGGCGAAATTCGCAAAGCCCATCAGCTTGGCCTTGTCGGCACGCAGCTGCATGATGCGCGAGACCAGGCCGGTGTTGTCGTACTCACCACCGCGGCTGCCGCGGGTCACCGAGGCTTCGTAGATCTTCTGGCGCAGCGCGCGGTTGGCCAGGTTGGTCAGCGGCGGCTGGCCGGTGGTGTTGAGCAGGGTAATGACGTACTTGCCGTCCTGGCCACGGGCCTTGGCGGCTTCGGCAGCGGCGGAGATCTGCTCCTGCGAGAGGCCGGCCAGTTCCTTGACGTCATCGACGGTGATCGCCGAGGCATTCACTTCGGCCAGTACGTTCTGGCTGAACTTGGTGCCCAGGTTGGCCAGTTCGGCGTTCATTTCCTTGAGCTTGGTCTTGTCGGCTTCGGACAGCTTGGCACCGGCGCGGACATAGCTCTCGTAGTACTTCTCGACCAGGCGCACGCCTTCGGCGTCCAGGCCCAGGGAGGCGCGGCCGTCGTACAGGCTCTGGATGCGGGCGAACAGCTTGCCGTTCAGCGCGATGGCGTCGCTGTGCGCGGCGAAGCGGGCGGAGTAGTCGGCCTGCAGCTTCTTGCGTGCGTCGTTGGTGTCGGCGCCGACGAGGCTGAAGAAGACGGTGGTGGCGCGATCCAGGGTGTCACCGCTCTTTTCCAGGGCGATGATGGTGTTGTCGAAGGTCGGCTTGGCCTTGTTGTTGGCGATCGCGTCGACTTCCTTCAGTTGCTGGGCCATGCCGGCGTCGAAGGCGGGAGCGAAGTCGCTGTCCTTGATCTTGTCGAACTGCGGGAAGTGCAGCGGCAGCGGGCTGTCGGCGAAGAACGGGTTGGCCTGCTGGGCGGTGGTCGCGGCCGGGGTGGCGGCGGTGGCGGAATAGGCGGGCAGGGCAAGGCCGAGGGTCACGGCGACGGCGAGGGCAAGACGGGTGGTCAAGGGGAGTTCTCCGGTCAGACAAGTCTTTGAGGGTAACCCGAGCCGTTGGGGAGCGGCTTGTGTCGAAAGGCATGTTTTGGCCGGACCACGGCCGGGGCATTGCGAAAGGGCGCGGTCACTGCAGCAGCAACAGCAACAGCAACAGCAACAGCAGCGGTCGGCTGCTGTGAGGCGCGGGGCGGGTGGGGGCCGGCGGGGCACGCTGTGAATACGTCCATGTACGCTCGTAGTGCGCCATCCATGGCGCACTACGGCCCCGCCAACCCCCACCCGCCCCGCGCTGGACAGTTGATTGGCGCCTCGAGAAGGAGCGTGTGGCCCTGAGTGTGGGGTAGTGCCGGCCGCTGGCCGGCTCTCCAGCCGTGCAGGACGAGTCCGGCAGGCGAGCTAAGATGAGGTCTTTCCACCGGAACCTGCTGCCATGACCACTGCCTTCGATTTCCCGTTCGTGGATCTGTCGGGCCAACCGCAGGCGTTGGCGCAGTACCGGGGCAAGGTGTTGTTGCTGGTCAATGTGGCCAGCAAGTGCGGATTTACGCCGCAGTATGAGGGGCTGGAGGCGCTGTGGCGGGAGTTTGGGCCGCGGGGGCTGGTGGTGGTCGGGTTTCCCTGCGATCAGTTCGGGCACCAGGAGCCGGGCGATGCGGCGCAGATCGGGGAGTTCTGTTCGCTGACCTATGGGGTCAGTTTCCCGATGTCGGACAAGGTCGAGGTCAACGGCGCGGGCGCTGATCCGCTGTGGCAGTGGCTCAAGGCCGAGAAGGCCGGGGTGTTGGGCACGCGCGGGATCAAGTGGAACTTCAGCAAGTTCCTGGTCGGCCGCGATGGGCAGGTGCTGGCGCGCTACGCGCCGACCGACACGCCCGAATCGCTGCGCGGGGATATCGAGGCGGCGCTGGGCTGAGGCGGTTGCCCGACCACGACGGGCCGTGATCGGGGAGCGCCGGCCGCTGGCCGGCTGCTCGTGTTGCATGATCTTCGCGGGTCCAGCCACGCATGGCGTGGCTCTACGTCATTTTTCGACGAAGGCGCGCTCGAACACGTAATGGCCCGGCGTGCCGATGCGCGGGGAGGTCTGGAAGCCGCGGCTGTCCAGCACGGTGCGCAGGTCGGCCAGCATCTGCGGGCTGCCGCAGATCATGGCGCGGTCATTTTCCGGGTCCAGCGGCGGCAGGCCGAGGGTCTTCTGCATCTCGCCGCTTTCCATCAGCGAGGTCAGCCGGCCCTGGTTGGGGAAGGCTTCGCGGGTCACGGCCGGGTAGTAGAGCAGCTTGTCGCCGATCATCTCCCCGAGGAATTCGTGCTCGCGCAGTTCCTTTTCGAACAGGTCGCGGTAGGCCAAGTCCTTTTCGTAGCGCACGCCGTGGGTGAGGATCACCTTGTCGAAGCGCTCGTAGGTTTCCGGGTCCTTGATCACCGACAGCCACGGCGCCAGACCGGTGCCGGTGCCAAGCAGGTACAGGTGTTTGCCCGGGTGCAGGTCGCTGATCAGCAGGGTGCCGGTCGGCTTCTTGCCGACCAGGACCTTGTCGCCCGGCTTGATGTGCTGCAGGCGCGAGGTCAGCGGGCCGTCCTGGACCTTGATGCTGAAGAACTCCAGGTTTTCTTCCCAGTTGGCACTGGCGATGGAGTAGGCGCGCAGCAGCGGGCGCGCTTCGGTTTCCAGGCCGATCATCACGAACTGGCCGTTCTCGAAGCGGAAGCCGCTGTCGCGGGTCGTGGTGAAGCTGAAGTAGGCGTCGGTCCAGTGACGGACCTCAAGCACCGTTTCGGCGCCAAAAGCGGAAGACATGGGGGTGGGGTTCTGGTCGGTTTCGTCGGGCCTAGTTTATCTCAAATGAGATAAATTCTCATTGACTGGCGGGACAGGCCCGCCAGCCGTGGGTTTCAGCGGTAGCCGGCGGCCTGCAGCTCGAACAGTTCGGCGTAGCGGCCGCCCTGGGTCATCAGCTCGGCATGGGTGCCGCTGGCCTCGATCCGGCCGTCGGCCAGCACCAGGATGCGGTCGGCCATGCGCACCGAGGAGAAGCGGTGCGAGATCAGCACCGCGGTGCGGTTGTCGGACAGTTCCTTGAAGCGCTGGAACACCTCGAACTCGCTGCGGGCATCCAGTGCCGCGGTGGGTTCATCGAGGATCATGACCTGCGCATCGCGCATGTAGGCACGGGCGATCGCGATCTTCTGCCATTGGCCGCCGGACAGGTCCACGCCCATCTTGAAGCGGCGGCCGATCAGCTGGTCGTAACCACCGGGCAGGCCGGCGATCACTTCATCGGCCATGCCACGCCGGGCGGCATCGCGGATGCGGGCGTCATCGCTCATCGCCTCGACCAGGCCGACGCCGATGTTCTCGCCTGCGCTGAGGTTGTAGCGCACGAAATCCTGGAAGATCACCCCCATGTTGGCGCGCAGGTCATCGAGGTCGTAATCGCGCAGGTCGCGGCCATCGAGCAGGATGCGGCCTTCATCGGGGTCGTACAGGCGGGCCAGCAGCTTGACCAGGGTGGTCTTGCCGGCGCCGTTCTCGCCGACCAGCGCCAGCACTTCGCCGGCACGCAGGTCGAAATCCAGGTGGCGTACCGCCCAGCTTTCCGCATCGGGATAGCGGAAGCCGACGTTCTCGAAGACGAAGCCCTGGGTGATCGGCTGCGGGATGGCGACGGCATCCGGGCGCGAATGGATCTCCGGTTCGATCTGGAAGAACGAGAACAGATCGTCCAGGTACAGCGCTTGCCCGGCGACCTGCGAAAAGCCGATCAGCAGCCCTTCGAGCAGCTGGCGCAGGCGCAGGAAACTGCCAGCCAGGAAGGTGAGGTCGCCGATCGAGAAATCGCCGCGCACGGTGCGCCAGGCGATGTAAGCGTACGCGGCGTAGTACCCGAGCGTTCCCAGCGCGGCGAGCAGCGTGCCCCAGATCGCACGCTTGCGCGCGAGGGCGCGGTTGGCGAGGTAGAACTTCTCGGCCAGCCGTTTGTAGCGGTCGATCAGGAAGCGATGGAGGTTGAAGATCTTCACCTCCTTGGCGGTCTCAACGCTGGCCCCGATCTGGCGCAGGTACTCCAGCTGCCGACGCTCGGGCGTCCACTGGAAATTGAGGCTGTAGCCGGCAGCGTTGAAATGCGATTCGCCGATGAACGCCGGGATCAGCGCCACCGCGAGCAGCAGGATCAACCAGGGCGCGTACACGATCAGGCCGACCGCGAGACTGGCCACGGTGATGCTGTCCTGCACCTGGCCGAACAGCTGGCTCATCAGGTTCATCCGGCCCATGGTCTGGCGGCGTGCGCGGTCCAGCTTGTCCTGCAGGTCGGGGTCTTCGAAATCCTCCAGATCCAGCTCGGCGGCGTGTTCCATCAGGCGCACGCTGGTGACGTTGGTGAACAGCTCCGACAGCAACGTATCGGCGTAGCTGACCATGCGGCCGAGCAGGTCCGAGGCCATGGCCAGGCCGAACTCGAGTGCGAGCAGACCGAGCAGGGGGTTGAGCAGTCCGCTGGAAAGCGCCTCGCCGAACGGCGGGAAGCCCGCATCGTGCTGGCTGAGCAGTACCGCCGCATCGATGATCAGCTTGCCGACATACAGCATCGCCACCGGCAGCAACGCACGGATCACGCGCAGGCCGAGGCTGGCCAGGGTCAGCCCGGGGCTGGTCTGCCAGACCTGGCGCAGGAACGGGGGCAGGTTGCGCATCGCATTGACGCGCTCACGCAGGCTGGGATTCTTCTGGCCGGGTGCACCGGCAGGGGGGGAGGCGGGCATGGGCGCTATTGTGCGCGCCGCCGCTGTGGTTGCGGCATGAACCCTCCGCGCCGGCTCAGCCCGCCGGTTCTGCGTTCGCAGGCGGCTGCAGTGCGCCGGGTTGCAGCAGCTGCATCTGCTCCAGGACCGCTGCACTGGCGTGGGCAGGCGCGCGCGCATCTTCAACCGGGCGGTAATCGGCGTCGCGCACGTCGATGCCGTATGGGCGTATCAACAGCGCTTGCTCGCCGACACGGACCGCGCGGGCAGTCCATGATTCGACCAGCAGCGGGCGCTCCGCTGGCAGGGGGGCGAACAGGTCCAGCCCGGCGGCGTAGTCGGTAGGCGGATTGGTACAGGACAACAGGTGGCGCATCAGGGTGGGGGCAATGTCCATGTGGCTGGTGACGGCCGATTCCACCGCCGGCGCGCGGCCGGGCCAGCGCACCAGCATCGGCACGCGGGTCTGCACATCGCTGAAGTTGCTGTTGTGCCCCCAGTCGTTCTGGCCGAGGTCGTTGAACGATTCGCCGTGGTCGCTGGTGATGATCACCACCGTGTCCTGGCTTCGTCCGGTGTCCTCCAGCGTCTGCAACAGGTGGCCGATCAGCGTATCGGCCTTGAGCACGGCGTTGCGGTAGCGATTGAACAGCGGCGCCGGATCGGTGGAGCGCCGGGTGTTGAGATGTGCGCCCGTTGCAGCCTGCGGCAGGAACCGCTGCTCCGCGTTGGCCGGCACGGCATAAGGCGTGTGTGCGCTGTCCAGAAGAATGAAGCCAAAGAATGGCTGCCCCGTGGGTTGTGCGTGCAAGGCGGCGCTCATCTGCGTGACGACATGGCGGTCGCGTCGATCCTGTGCGACGTCGCTTGGTGCCGTGTGCAGTGGTGCGTCCGTCTCGACGAATACCGCACGGTCCATGCGGGCGCCGTGCAGTGAGGCGCCGCCGTACAGATGATATGCATAGCCGTGCCGCTGCAGCTGACGCAGCAGTTCCGGCCCGCGTCGGTGCTGGATCATGGTGTTGGTATGCAACGCCGGCAGGCCGTAGAAGAGCCCGAACAGGCCGTGCATGGTGTTGTTGCCGGTGCTGTAGTGCCGTCGTCCCTGCCATGCCGTTGCCGCGAAGCCGAACGCATGCGGCATCTGCGCTTCGGTGAGCATGTCATGGCGGAGCGAGTCGACCACGATCATCAGCACGTTGAGGGGCTGCTGCGCGTGGCACTGCAGCGGCACGCGCGGATAGAGCAGGGCGGCACCGCGGGCCGGCTGCCGGGCGAGCGAGCGTTGGGGACGGTCATCGACCGCCCAGCCCATTTCGACCAGATGCCGCCGTGCGGTCGCGGTGTGCAGCCACGGTATCGCGCGCAGGCCCGCCATCGCATCTGCGCGGCCCTTGCCGTCATACCAGATGCCCATGGCCTGGGTCACCACCACCAGTGGCAGCAGCAGGGCCAGCCAGCGCCCGTGGAGGCGGGCACCCCGTCCGTTGCGCAGCCGGCGGGCGAACAGGAACTGCGCCGCCGCCAGCGCGGTGACCCCGACCGTCGCGGCCAGCCAGGCCGCGGTTGTCAGCCCGAGCTGAGCCAGCAGGCCGCCATTGAGCATCAGCGCGATCACCAGGCCGTTGATATGGAAGCCGAACTGGTGGAAGACACGCGCATCGATCAGGATCGCCATCCACCACAGGGTGGTCAGGATGACCACGGTCGGCAGCGCCCATCGGCGCAGCGGCCTGATCGTGCCAAGCAGCCAACCGGGCATCCCGCATAGGGCCATGCCGGTGCCGACCTGCGCGGAAAGTGCTACCCCGGCGAACAGTCGCGCGTCCCCTGCGGCGGGCCATTCCATGTTCACCAGCACCGGTATCGCGGACAACACGGCATTGATGAGCAGATAGGTCGGCAGCCACGCGCTGCGACGCGCGGAGCAAGGGGTGCTGCCTGAGTCAGCCATGCGAACCGGTCCCGCCATGAAGAAGGCGGGACCGTACGGGGGAACGCGTCGTAAAGGCTGCGATATAGGAACAAAAAATCGCGCCTACCGAACGGATAGGCAGTCACTGCGATTTCCTGCCGCAATTGACTGATTTCAGCGTAGGAATTACCCGAATCAGCGTGCGGAACGCGGGACGCCGACATGCAGCTGCGATTCAGTCACTCCGACTGCCCTCGATGCGTGAGCGCACGGGGAGGGTACTTACGGCAGCGGCGGCAGCAGCCCGGCGCCGAGGCGGTTCCAGGCGTTGATCACCGCGATGCCCATGCTCAGGTCGCTGATGCCCTTTTCATCGAAGTGTGGGACCAGTGCCTCGTACGCGGCATCGGAGGGCGCCGCGCTGCTCAGCCGGGTCAGTGCTTCAGCCCAGCCCAGTGCGGCACGTTCGCGTGCATCGAAGAAGCGGCTCTCGTGCCACGCTGGCAGCGTATCCAGCTTGCGTGGCTCGATCCCTCCCTTGCGCAGCGTGGTGCCGTGCATGTCCATGCAGTAGCCGCAGCCATTGATCTGCGAGACACGCAGGAACACCAGTTCCATCAGTACCGGATCGATCGAGCTGTCGTGCACGGCCTTGCTGGTGGCCAGCAGGCCCTTGAAGGCCTCGGCGGCGAGGCGGGTATACGGAACGCGGGGAGAAGCAGACATGACGGACTCCATGACGGCCGCAGCGGCCGTCTTCATCAGGAGGACGCGCCAGCATCGCGCGCTGTGACAAGCGCAGTGAGCTTCTCCGGATTGAGCACGCTGAGCACGCGCACGATGCGCCCCGCATCGACCGTGATCATCGTGACCGAGTGCAGTTGGTCGCCGGCAAAGCGCAGGATCGCCGGCTCGCCATTGACCTGGCCGAGCCGGGCTGGATGCTGGCCGTTGCGGCGCGCGATCGCCCAGTACAGCTGCGCGATGCGCTCGGCGCCCAGTAGCGGACGGATCGCCGCGGTCACGCGGCCGCCGCCATCGGAGATCATCTCGGCATTGGCATCGAGCAGCGCGCGGATCGCCGCCAGGTCGCCCTGCTGCGAGGCATTCATGAAGCGCTCCAGCAGATCGCGGTGCTGCGCGGGCGAGACCGCGAAGCGCGGGGCCCCGGTCTGCAGCCGTTGCCGCGCCCGATGCACCAGCTGCCGGCAGTTGGCGGAGGAGTGCTCCAGCAGCGGGGCGATGTCCGGGTAGTCGTAGTTGAAGACGTCCTTGAGCAGGAAGGCTGCGCGCTCGTCCGGCGTGAGCTGCTCCAGCAGTGCCAGGAAGGCCACCGAGACCTCGTCGGCCAAGGCGTGACGCTGGGCCGGGTCTTGCAGCGGGTCCGGGTCCAGGGCGATCTCCAGCGGCTCGGGCAGCCAGGGCCCGACGTACTCCACGCGCGCACCGCGCAGTGCGCGCAGGCGGTCCAGCCCGAGCCGGGTGGTGGCCGTGACCAGCCAGCCCTCCGGGTCACGGATCGCCCCATGGTCGGTGCCCTGCCAGCGCAGCCAGGCATCCTGGACGATGTCCTCGGCGTCGCTGCGGCTGCCCAGCAGCCGGTAGGCCAGGGCGAACAGGCGGGGGCGGTGGGTCTGGAAGGTATCGGTCGGGGTCATACCGGAAGGACGCGGCCGGGCAGACCGCTGTGACAAGGCTGGGCGGCCACTGTGCACCAAACGGGGCCACCGCGAGCGATTCTCAACGCCGCGGGGCGGTAGTTGTTAAAATCGGCGGTTCAACCCCGCCAGCCTCCAGCAAGCGAGCAAGTCGTGACATCGATCAAGCAGGAAGACCTCATCCAGTCCATCGCCGACGCGCTGCAGTACATCTCGTACTACCACCCGGTCGATTACATCAAGAGCCTCAACGCTGCCTACGAGCGCGAAGAGTCGCCGGCCGCGAAGGAGGCGATGGCCCAGATCCTGATCAACTCGCGCATGTGCGCCGAAGGCCACCGGCCGATCTGCCAGGACACCGGCATCGTCACCGTGTTCCTGGAAATCGGCATGAACGTGCGCTGGGACGACGCCACGATGGGCGTGGAGGACATGGCCAACGAAGGCGTGCGCCGTGCCTACAACTACCCGGACAACAAGCTGCGCGCCTCGGTGCTGGCCGATCCGGCCGGCAAGCGCATCAACACCAGGGACAACACCCCGGGCGTGGTCAACGTCAAGGTGGTGCCGGGTGACACCGTCGAGGTGATCGTCGCGGCCAAGGGCGGCGGTTCGGAAGCCAAGTCCAAGTTCGCCATGCTCAACCCGTCCGATTCGATCGTGGACTGGGTCCTCAAGACCGTGCCGACCATGGGCGCCGGCTGGTGCCCGCCGGGCATGCTCGGCATCGGCATCGGCGGTACCGCCGAGAAGGCGATGCTGCTGGCCAAGGAGTCGCTGATGGAGCCGATCGACATCAACGAGCTCAAGGCCCGTGGCGCCTCCAACCGTGCCGAAGAGCTGCGCCTTGAGCTGTTCGACAAGGTCAACGCGCTGGGCATCGGCGCGCAGGGCCTCGGCGGCCTGACCACCGTGCTGGACATCAAGGTCAAGGACTTCCCGACCCACGCGGCCAACCTGCCGGTGGCGATGATCCCGAACTGCGCGGCCACCCGCCATGCGCACTTCACCCTGGATGGCAGTGGCCCGGTAATGCTCGATCCGCCGTCGCTGGAAGACTGGCCGCAGATCACCTATGACGCTTCCAAGGGCACCCGGGTCGATCTGGACACGATCACTCCGGAAGACGTCGCCAGCTGGAAGCCGGGCCAGACCCTGCTGCTCAACGGCAAGCTGCTGACCGGCCGCGACGCCGCGCACAAGCGCATGGTGGAGATGCTGGACAAGGGCGAGCCGCTGCCGGTCGACCTCAAGGGCCGCTTCATCTATTACGTCGGCCCGGTCGATCCGGTGCGCGACGAAGTCGTGGGCCCGGCCGGCCCGACCACGGCGACCCGCATGGACAAGTTCACCCGCCAAGTGCTGGAACAGACCGGCCTGCTGGGCATGGTCGGCAAGGCCGAGCGCGGCCCGGCGGCGATCGAAGCGATCCGTGACAACAAGTCGGCCTACCTGATGGCGGTCGGCGGCTCGGCGTACCTGGTCTCCAAGGCGATCAAGGCGGCCAAGGTGGTCGGCTTCGCGGATCTGGGCATGGAGGCGATCTACGAGTTCACCGTGCAGGACATGCCGGTGACCGTGGCGGTGGATTCCACCGGCGAGTCCGTGCACCAGACCGGCCCGCGCGAATGGCAGGCCCGCATCGGCAAGATTCCGGTTGTGGTGGCCTGAGGCCTCCGGTCGCGGCAACGCTGGAAACGAACACGGCGCCCCAGGGCGCCGTTTTCCGTGGCTGACGCTGGCAGGCACGGACCGTTGGCCGGTACTTCCCCTCAGCGGCGCGCGTCCACCAGCATGCGCACCGCCAGCGCGCCGAGCACCGTGCCCATCAGGCCACGCTGTACCGTCTGCCAGCGCGGGCGCCCGGCCAGAAAGGTGGCGATACTGCCGGCGGCCAGTACGATCAGTGCGTTGACACTGACGCTGGTTGCGATCTGCACCAGCCCGAGCACCACCGATTGCACCATCACGCTGCCATGCCCATGGGGCTGGATGAACTGCGGCAGCAGCGAGGCGAGCAGAGCGGACGAATCGGGCATGGGGGGATCCTGGGCTGGCGGCGGGGCAGAGGACGCATTCTGCGAGCGTCCGCGGCGCAGTGGCAGAGACAGAACGCGTCCCCATCGCCCGTGCTCTGTACCCATGTGATGGTACGGAGCGCGGGCGCATACTGTGCGCCTCCCTCAAGAGGCCCTGAGCATGCGTACCACGTTGTATGGATCGCCGAGTACCGCCGCCCTGGTCGTCCATTGGCTGTTGCTGGAGCTGCAGATCGAGCACGACCTGGTGCTGCTGGATTTCGACAAGCGCGAGCACAAGGATGCAGCGTATCTCGCCTTGAATCCCGCGGGCCTGGTGCCGACGCTGGTGCTGGACGGGCAGGTATTGACCGAAGCGGCAGCGATCGCGCTGCATCTGGCAGACCGCCATCCGGAAGCGGCCCTGCTGCCAGCACCGGGGACTGCCGACCGCGCCGAGGCGTACCGCTGGATGTTCTGGTGCGCCAATACCGTGCAACCGGCGTATCGGGCGTGGTTCTACCCGCAGGAAATGGCGGGCCCCGAGCACGTGGACGCGACCCGCCAGCGTGCGCGCGAGCGGTTGGAAGGCGCCTGGCAGCATCTGGCCGAGCACCTGTCCACGCGCGGCCCGTACGTGCTGGGCGAGTCGTTGAGCGTGGTCGATTTCATGTTGGTGATGTTGATGCGCTGGTCGCGCAACATGCCCACGCCCAGTGACACCTGGCCGGCATTGAAGGCCTACGCGGATCGCCTGAAAGCACGGCCGGCGTTCGCCGAGGTCTACCGTCGCGAGGGCATCACCGACTGGCGCTGAGTGACGTCAGTCGACGTACTCGTCGAAGATGCGACGCGCCGTAGCCGGTGTAGCGGAACAGGCGTCTGCGGCTGCGCCGGGAGCCCGCGTCTTAATTCGGAAAACACGCAATGCTACATTCCGGGCATGCACACATGCCGGCCATGGCCGGATACTTTCGACACGGAGCACGACGATGCCGAGGATGCTTTCCGCCCTGCTGTTGATCCTGCTGGTCACCGCCTGCAGCAGTGATGGCGATTTCCACACCGCCCCGCCCAGCCTGCGCGAGGTCACCGCTGCCAACCAGTGCATGCAGCAGTGCCAGCGTCAGTACGACAGTTGCATGACCAGCCGTACCGGGTTTGGCAGCGGCGACAGCTGTGGCGCCGGGGTGGCGACCCAGCGCGACGCGAAGTGCGACAAGATCGACAACCCGGACCTGCGTAAATCATGCCAGGCCAGCAGCGACTACTGCCGCAACCGACTGCCCGCGCTGACCTGTGGCGAGGATATCAACCGGTGTACCAGCCGCTGCGGAGGCAGCTGAGGCGCGGTTTTACGCCGGCAGGATCTCCAGCACCGTCTCCGGCGGCCGGCACAGACGTGCCCCGCGCGGGGTCTCCACGATCGGGCGGTTGATCAGCTCCGGGTGGGCGACCATCGCCTCGATCAGCGCGGCATCGGACAACGCGTCGTCGTCCAGCCCGAGCGAACCATAGGCCGGCTCCTTGCTGCGCAGCAACGCTCGCGGGGCGATGCCCATGCGCGTTATCAGCCCTGCCAGGGTGGCACGGTCCGGCGGCGTCTTCAGGTATTCGACCACCACTGGCTCGATGCCGTGCTCACGCAGAATCTCCAGCGCCCCGCGCGAGTTGCTGCAGCGCGGGTTGTGCCAGATCGTCACCGCCATCAATACCACTCCAGCAGCGACACACCCAGGCCGACATAGGTGGCCTTGTGGTTGTAGTCGATCATGCTCTCGCCGTAGCCATCGAAGATCTGCACGTGGCCGCGCAGCAGGTTGCTGATCGGGAAGCCGTAATCAAGCTGCAGCGCACCGTGCGAGCGGTCGCCGCCGCGCAGCGAGTGACGCGCCATCAAGGACACCTCATGACCGTTTTTGTTCCAGGTCAGGGTGGCGTCACCGCGGCCCATGTAATCGGAGATGTCCGGGTTGTTGTCGTCCTTGCGGTCTTCCGGGATGCGATACCACGGGCGCAGCACCAGCGCCCAGTTCTCGCGGTCCAGACCAACGGTGGCGATCACCCGGTTCCAGCTGCGCGACAGGGGGTCGGCGCGGCCGTTGGACATGTGGTTGACGCTGATCCCGCTCATGCGTCCGCGCCAGCCGCCGATCGAGTAGCCGTTGCGGAACATCATCATCACTTCCGGCTCGTAGTTGGTCTCGCGGAACGGGCGCGAGTTGTCGGCGTTGTAGGCCTGCCAGCGCGAGCTCTGCGTGTAGCCGGCCCAGATGTCGCCGTTGTCGCCGAACAGGTTCTCCACGATCTTGGTCTTGAAGCTGAGCTGGAATTTGAGTTCCGCGCTGTCCAGCTGCTGCGAGGTGGTGACCGTGTTGACCGGGTTGGGCGACTGCGGCATCTGGTTCTTGTCGCTGGTCCAGAACGCGGGCAGCAGGTAGACCGGCTTGTAGGCGCGCAGCTGGAACGCGCCGAGCTTGGAGTCCTGCGCGAGCTCCCAACGGCTGTCGAGCAGCGAGCCCTTGCCGGCATTGGCCAGCGCATCTTCATGGCCGTCGTTCTTGAACACTTCGCCGAGGCGCTGCTTGACCCGCTGCGTCGCGGGCGCGTCGGCGTCGGCACTGCGGGAGGCCTGACGTTCTTCGCGGCGCTCCTGCTTGGCGGCGGTGGCAGCGGCATCGGCGGCCAGGGTGACCTCGGGCGTACGCCCGAACAGCGTGTCGTAGCAGGCCAGGCGCGCTGCGTCAGTGTCCACCAGGGCGCAGGCCTCCGGCGAGGCCGGGGTGGGCGCGGCCTCCTGGGCAGCAGCAGGCAGCGCCGCGCAGGCCAGGGCCAGGGCGGTGAACAGGGCGGAACGGGAATGGGGCATGGTCATGGGAGCAGGGCCGCGTGACAAAAATGAATGGGTCTGATCGCACAGTGTCGCCGCTGCCCGGCATTCCTGCCAGCACGCAACGGCATCGATCTGATCGGGTTTATGCCGGTCAGTGGTGTGGTCGGGGTGTGAAAGTGCGCGTGCCGTGGGGGATCAGAAGAACCACGCGAAGGCGAACAGCCCCAGCATCGCGATCACCAGCGCCAGCTTCAGGGCAAAGCCGAGCAGAATCCCCAGCCAGGTCGCCAGGCCCACCTTGGTGGAGCGGCCCAGCTCGCGGGTGTGCCAGTACTCGCCCAGCAGTGCACCGGCCAGCGGGCCGACGAACAGGCCGATCGGCATGAAGAACACCCCGACGATGCTGCCCAGGAAGGTTCCCCACAGGGCCTTGCGGCTGGCACCTACTCGCTGCGCGCCGACCACCGTGGCCAGGATGTCCCCGGCGAAGGACAGCAGGGTCAACAGGCCCAGGACCGTCAGCGGCAGCCAGCCCACATGCACGAAATCGTCGACCCATGCCGCCAGCACCAGCCCGGCGAACACCAGCGGGATGCCGGGCAGGGCGGGAAGGATCACGCCGGCGATGCCGACGAGCACCAGAACGACGGCTAGCAGGTACAAGATGAATGAATGGTCCATGCTGTCCAGTATGGTTCCTGAAATGGGGTTGACATCCGAAGGTTTTGGCCAGTTGCTTTTTCGTTTTGCTCGGGTTAAGTTGCAGGCGCTGAGCTTGGCAAGGTCACCGTGGATCGTGGCCTGATGATGGTAGATCTTCCAGATCCGCTGCATCGTTGCACCCCGCTTCCTCCTTGCTGTCAGCCGCCTGTACGGGTGTATCCAACAACAAGACAGTTAGGGAGTAGCTGAGATGGCTGAGAAGGGCACCGTCAAGTGGTTCAACGACGCGAAGGGTTTCGGGTTCATCAGCCGTGAGAGCGGCGAAGATGTGTTCGTGCACTTCCGCGCGATCGAATCCCAGGGCTTCAAGAGCCTGAAGGAAGGTCAAGCGGTCGAGTTCGAAGTGGTGACTGGCCAGAAGGGCCTGCAGGCCGACAAGGTCAAGCCGCTCTGAGCGCAGACCGGGTCCTGCCTGGTTGAAACACGAAAAGCAAAAGGGCCCGCTTGCGCGGGCCCTTTTTTGTCGCGTGCAGGGCGGCTGCGCCAATCAGCGCAGGATCACCTTGCCGTTCACCACGCGCACGTAGGTGTTCTCGCGGATGCCACCCAGATCACGCTGGTTGACGACGACGGTGCGACCGTCATCCATGCGCACGGTGATGTCGAACGTATCGCTGGTCACGTTCTTCTGGATCTGGTTGCCGGCCAGCGCACCACCCACCGCGCCTGCGGCGGCGGCGATGTTCTTGTTGCCGCGGCTGCCACCGGTGTGGTCGGAGATCTCATGGCCGGCGACCGCGCCGACGATGCCACCCAGCACCGCGCCGGTCGCGCTCGGTGCGCTGCGGCCCGATGCGACCTGATTGATACGGGTCACGATGCCGCAATCGGCGCAACGGTTGGTGTTGTAGTTGCCGCCGGAATTGCCGTAACCGTTGTTGTAACCACTGCTGCCGTAGCCCGGCGAGGTGGTGGCACAGCCAGCCAGGGCGACGGTGGCAACGGCAGCAGCGGCAATCAGTTGAATCTTCATGGTGTATCTCCTGGCCAGAGGGGTGGTCGAATGCGTCTGGTGCGCATGGAGCAGATCGTGTCCTGTGCTGCGTGAACAGCGTGCCAATCCCGGGGCGCCAGCGTGGCTGGAAGATGAATCAGCGGAAATCCTGGTGGCAGGCCTTGCAGTCCGCCTGGATCTTCTCGACCAGCGTGGCCATGCCAGGGCAGTCGGTCGGCGGTGCGGCCAGGGCCTCATTGAGGGTGGCGCGCAGGGCGCTGGCGTGCTGCTGGAAGCCTTGGCTGTCCTTCAGGCCGGGAAAGGCCAGGTCCAGATCATTGGAGAGCGAGCGCAGCGTCTGCAGCCGCGGCACGGTGTCGGCCAGGCTGCAGCGATTCTGCGCCTGCGCCGCCTGAAGCAGTTCCACCTGGCGGTTCATCACGTGCATGAGCGAATTCGGGAAGGGGTCCTGGCGGGCCTGGATCGCCCGCGAGACCATCACCGTAGCGATCAGGCCGATCACGAGGCCCAGCAGGCCCACGAACAGGTAGCGGTAAGCGGCGGAGGGGCGGCGTGGCGGGGTCACGGGGTCGTTCATCGTGGGGGCTTCGGTGAGGGTGGCTGCGGCGATGGTACGACGCGTCCTGTCCACGGCGCGTCCCGACCGGGCCTGCGCGCATTAAAATAGGCGCATGAACGACGTACTGCGCGAACGATTTGCCGGCATCGACCGGTTGTATGGAGTGGGCACCGTGGATCTGCTTGCCAGCCGTCGAGTGGCGGTGGTGGGCATGGGTGGGGTCGGCTCGTGGGTGGTCGAAGCCCTGGCGCGCACGGCGGTGGGCCATCTGACCCTGATCGATGCCGATGACATCTGCGTGTCCAACACCAACCGCCAGCTGCCGGCGCTGGCCGGGCAATACGGCCGCAACAAGGCCGAGGCGATGGCCGAGCGCTGCCGGGCGATCAACCCGGACATCAGCGTCGATGCGATCGCCTCGTTCCTGACCGTGTCCAACATGGTCGAGCTGCTGGACCGCGATTTCGATCTGGTGATCGACGCCTGCGACAGCTTCCGCGTCAAGGTCGAAACCATTGCCTGGTGCCGCCGCCGCAAGCTGCCGATCCTGACCGTGGGCGCGGCCGGTGGGCGGACCGATCCCACCCTGGTGCGGATTCGCGATGTCTCGCGCACCGAGCACGACGCGATGATGGCGCTGATCCGCAAGAAGCTGCGCAGCGATTTCAACTTCCCAAAGAACGCCTCGCGTTACTTCGGCGTGCCGGCGGTGTACTCGCTGGAAAACGTGAAGTACCCGCAGGCCGACGGCAGCGTGTGCGGCATCCGCCCGAACCTCGGCGCCGACGCGGCGCTGAAGCTGGACTGCGGCGCCGGGCTGGGCGCGGCCACGCATATCACCGGTGCGTTCGCGTTCGCGGCGGTGGGCAAGGCGCTGGAGATGTTGATGAAGCCGAAGAAGGGGGCGGTGCCTGCCGAGGCTTGATTCCGGCGGATTCGCCGCTCAGAGGCGGAACAACGCCTCGGCGTTGGCCGTGGTCTGCGCGGCAATCGCCTCGGCCGGCTCCCCGCGCAGCCGCGCCACCGTCTCCAGGATCACCGGCAAGCGTGCCGGCTCATTACGCTCTCCACGGATCCCCGCATCCGGCTGATCCGGCGCGTCGGTCTCCAGCAGCAGCTGCTCCAGGGGCATACCGGCCACCAGACGGTGCAGGCGCTGGGCGCGGTCATAGGTCAACGGGCCGCCCAGCCCGATCAGGAAGCCCAGCTGGTGCAGCTGCGCCGCCTGCTCCGGACTGCCCGGGAAGCTGTGCACCACGCCGCGCAGCCCGCCGATCTGCTTGATCGCCGCGATCACCGCATCCACCGCGCGGCGCGCATGCACGATCACCGGCAGGTCGAAGTCGCGTGCCAGCCGCAGCTGGCCGAGGAAGTAGTGCTGCTGGGCGTCCGGGTCCAGCCCCTCGACGAAGAAATCCAGCCCGCACTCGCCCACCGCGCAGGGGCGCTCGCGTTCGAGCCACACGCGGAGTTCCTGCAGGTGTTCCGGACGGTGCTGGTCCAGAAACATCGGGTGCAGTCCGTAGGCAGGGTGCAGACCGTCAGCCAATCGGCACGCATCGCGCAGGCCGGGCCAACTGGCGGCAGTAACGGCCGGCACGACCTGGGTCATGACGCCGGCCGCGCGGGCGCGCGCGATCACCTCAGGGCGATCCGCATCGAACTCACCCGCATCCAGGTGGCAGTGGCTGTCAATCACCCTCACGCGCGGCGCTTGCTCGGCAACGGCGGGGGAAGCTTGTCGCCGCGTCGCTTCCAGTTGGCCAGCAGCAGCGTGCCCAGGCCGAACAGGATTTCATCCACGAACGGCAGCGGGTCGGGAATCACCAGCGTCACCGCGAACAGCGCGGCGGTGATCTTGAACAGGGTGGGGTAGCGCAGCCGACGCGCCCATTCCAGCACCGGCAACAGTATGGGATTGGACATGAGGCACTCCTGGGCAGATGCTGTAAACGCTATCACGAGCCCAAGGCTCACCGAACCTGAATGGGCGACAGGATGTTCACGATCCGTGGAGATTCCGTTCAGGGTGGCCGTGCTGGAATTCACTCAAGAACGTTGCGGATCGTCCGCAAGGAGCCGGTTATGAAAAGTACAACTACTACTGCGTTGGTCGCTGCGGGTGCACTGCTGGTCGGCGGTATCGCCACCGCTGCCTTCATGAAGGGCGGCAGTTCCTCGCCCGATGCGGTGACCGCTGCTCAGACCCGGCCCACTCTGGACACCACGCCGCTCGCCGACGATGGCGCGCGCACCGACCAGCTGGCCATTGAAGACAAGGCCGGCAAGCTCGAGTACGCCGACATCGTCAAGGTCGATCCGCTGACCAAGAAGGAAAAGGCCTACGCCACCGTGATCGGCACCGAGCCGGTGCGCGAGACGTCCAGCACGCAGACGCCGCATGAAGTCTGCCAGGACGTGGTGGTGCAGGAGCGCCTGCCCGAACGCGACGGCAACGTTGGCGGTACCGTCGCTGGTGCCGTGATCGGCGGCCTGCTGGGTAACCAGGTCGGTGGTGGCAATGGCCGCAAGGCCGCCACGGCCGCTGGTGCTGTCGCTGGCGGCATGATCGGCAACCAGGTGGACAAGCGCCATGTGGGCGGCCGCGTGGTCAACCGCACCGAGCGCCAGTGCCATACCGAAACCGCGACCTCCGAGTCGACCCGCGTGACCGGCTACAACGTCACCTACCGCAATGAAGACGGCACCACCGGCACCATGCGCATGGCCAGCAAGCCGGGCAACCGCATCCCGATGGGCACCACCAACGCGGTCACCGGTTACAACGTGACCTACCGTTACGACGGCGCCGAGAAGACCGTGAAGATGGACAACAAGCCGAGCAGCGATCGCCTGCCGGTGATCGATGGTCAGCTGGTCACCCAGACCGCTGCACTGGATGCGAACAGGCAGTAAGTTCCTGCAGCTCGAAAGCACCACCAGCACGCCGGCCTCTGCCGGCGTGCTGCGTTTTGGGGCGAGCCGCACGGCACGCCGATCAGTGCATCTGCGATCATGCCGGCACGCATGCAGCACATGAGGACGCCATGAGCATTTTCGACCTCCAGCTGGAGACCGACCGTCTGATCCTGCGCCCACCGCGCGCCGAGGATTTCGATGCCTTCCTGCGCTTCTGCTCGGACCCGGAGGTGATGCAGCACCTCGGTGGCGTGCAGGCCCCGTCGCAGGCATGGCGCAGCTTCAGCTGCCTGGTCGGCAGCTGGCATCTGTACGGATTTTCGATGTTCTCGGTGATCGAAAAAAGCAGCGGTGAATGGGTCGGCCGCATGGGCCCCTGGCAGCCGCTGGACTGGCCGGGCACCGAGGTCGGCTGGAGCATCCGCCGCGAGAGCTGGGGCAGGGGCTATGCGCCCGAAGCGGCCGTGGCGAGCATGGACTGGGCGTTCGACACGCTGGGCTGGGAAGAGATCATCCACACCATCGATGCCGCCAACGAAAACTCCAAGGTAGTCGCGCGCAAGCTGGGCAGCTCGCTGCTGCGCATGGGCGAGTTGCCGCCGCCGCATGCCGGCAAGCCGATCGAGATCTGGGGCCAGTCGCGCCAGCAATGGCAGCAGCGACGCGTCACGCAGCGGTGATGCTGCACCCGCGCTTGGCAAAGGCGATGGGGTGAGGCCAGACTCGGCAGCGCGGGCAAGCCGCCCGCGATGCATGAGCAAGAGTCCATCCGGCTATCCGCCTACGCAACACGTCACGGAGGGTGATGCATGTTTGCCGTGGTTCCCGATCCGATTCCCGCGCGCATGAAAGGCCTCAACCGGGCCGAGATCTGCGACGCCAACTTCATCGATTTCGTGCAGCAGTGGCGTGGCGAGCCTGCGCCGAGGCCAGCCCCCGGCAGCCCCATCCTGCCCGGCAGCACGCTGGATGCGCAGGGCTTTGCCGAGCTGTTCGAATCCCAGCTCATCAGCCGCCACCTGGACCTGATGGCGCGCGTGCTGCGGGTACAGAACAAGGTCTTCTACACCATCGGTTCGTCCGGGCATGAAGGCAATGCGCTGGTGGCGCGGCTGGCCCGGCACACCGATCCTGCCTTCCTGCACTACCGCTCCGGCGGCTTCATGGCCGAGCGCTTCCGCAAGCTGCCGGGCATGGATCCGGTGATGGACGCGGCGCTTTCGTTTGCGGCCAGTCGGGACGATCCGGCCAGCGGCGGGCGCCACAAGGTATGGGGCAGCAAACCGCTGTGGGTACTGCCGCAGACCTCCACGATCGCCTCGCACCTGCCAAAGGCCTTGGGCACCGCGCTCGCCATCGAAAGCGGGCGACGCATTGGTCATACGCTACCGATTCCCGAAGACAGCGTGTTGATCTGCTCCTTCGGCGATGCCTCGGCCAACCACGCCACCGCGCAGACGGCGTTCAACACGGCGGCGTGGGCGGCGTACCAGCGGCTGCCGGCGCCGATCCTGTTCGTCTGCGAAGACAACGGCATCGGCATTTCGGTCAAAACGCCGGACGGCTGGATCGCGCAGAGTTTCGCGCATCGCCCGGGCCTGGATTACTTCTTCGCTGATGGGCTGGATCTGGTGGAGGGGCATGCGCAGGTCGAGCGCGCGCTGGCACATTGCCGGCAGACCCGCCGCCCGACCTTCCTGCACCTGCGCACCACGCGGTTGATGGGCCATGCCGGCACCGATTTCGAGATCGAATGGCGGCCGTTGCCGGAGCTGTGCGCCGCCGAGGCCAGCGATCCGCTGCTGCGCTCGGCGGCGATCGCCCTGCAGTCCGGGTGGATGACCGCCGCGCAGGTGCTCGATCTGTACGAGCGTGTGCGCGCGCGCTGTTTCGCGGCGGCCGCCGAAGCGGATCGACGCCCGAAGCTGACCGCTCTCGCCGAGGTCATCGCCCCACTGGCGCCGTACTCGCCGGCGGCGGTGCATGCCGAAGCCACGCGCGTGGCCGCTGATGACGCGCGTGCTGCCGCATTCGGTGGTGAGGCGCAGCTGCCGGAAACGCAGCCGCCGCGCCATCTGGCGATCCAGATCAACCAGGCCCTGCACGATCTGATGGCCAAGTACCCGGCCACGCTGCTGTTCGGCGAGGACGTCGCGCAGAAAGGTGGGGTGTACACGGTCAGCAAGGGCCTGCTCAAGGCGTTTGGCCCACGTCGCGTGTTCAACACCCTGCTGGATGAAACCATGATCCTGGGCATGGCGCAGGGGCTGGCCAACCTGGGCATGCTGCCGATCCCGGAGATCCAGTACCTGGCCTACCTGCACAATGCGGCCGACCAGCTGCGTGGCGAGGCGTGCTCGCTGCAGTTCTTCTCCAACGATCAGTACCGCAACCCGATGCTGGTGCGCATTGCCGGGCTTGGCTACCAGAAGGGCTTCGGCGGGCATTTCCACAACGACAACTCGATCGCTGCGCTGCGCGACATCCCCGGCCTGGTGGTCGGCTGTCCCTCGCGCGGCGACGATGCGGCGATGATGCTGCGCACCTTGGCGGCGCTGGCGACCGTCGATGGCCGCGTCGCGGTGTTCCTGGAGCCGATCGCGCTGTACATGACCAAGGACCTGCACGCGCCGGGCGATGGCCAATGGCTGTTCCCGTATCCGGCACCGGAGCAGGCCCTGGTGCTCGGCGAGGGCCGGGTCTACGCGCCGGAGGCCGGTGACCTGGTCGTCTTCACCTACGGCAATGGCGTGCCGATGAGCCTGCGGGCGGCACGGGCGATCGAGCAGCAGCTGGGTTGGCAGGTGCGGGTGGTCGATCTGCGCTGGCTGGTGCCACTCAATGCCGGCTTCATCGCCGGCCAGGCTGCCGATGCCCAGCGGGTGCTGGTGGTCGATGAGGGGCGGCACAGCGCCGGGGTGGGCGAGGGCGTGATCACCGCGCTGGTCGAGGCCGGGCTGGGGCACCTGCCGATCCGGCGGGTCTGCGGGGCTGATACCTACACGCCGCTGGCGGGGGCAGCATTGTGCGTGCTTCCAAGCGACAATGCGGTATTGAACGCCGCCCTCGCGCTGGCGCAGGACCATTGATACATGTGTGGATTGGCAGGCATGTTGCTGCCCGCTCCGGCAAGGGAGCAGGCAGCACTGGAAGAACAGGCGCGGCGCATGGGCGACGCATTGGTGCACCGTGGCCCGGATGACAGCGGGGTGTGGGCCGATGCTTCGGCCGGGATCGCGCTGGCGCACCGCCGGCTGAGCATCCTGGACCTGTCGCCGCTGGGCCATCAGCCGATGGCGTCGGTGGATGGCCGTTATGTGCTGGCCTACAACGGCGAGGTCTACAACTTCGCCGAGCTGCGCGCCGAGCTGGAAGCGCTGGGCCACGGCTTCCGCGGCCACTCGGATACCGAAGTGCTGCTCGCGGCGATCACCGAGTGGGGCTTCGACGAGACCCTGCAGCGCAGCAACGGCATGTTCGCCATCGCCTTGTGGGACCGCGCCGAGCGCTGCCTGTGGCTGGCCCGCGACCGGGTCGGCAAGAAGCCGCTTTACTACGGCTGGGCTGGCGAAACGCTGGTGTTCGGCTCCGAGCTCAAGGCCCTGTGGCAGCACCCGGCCTTCGACAACGAGGTCGACCGCGATGCGCTCACCCTGCTGCTGCGGCTGGATTACATTCCCGCGCCGCACTGCATCCACGAACGCTGTTTCAAGCTGATGCCCGGCCGCGTGCTGCGGCTGGATGCCGAGGCGGTGGCCGCCGGCGCTGCCGCGCATCGCCCGGACCAGTTGCAGCAGCCGTTCTGGAATGCGCGCGAGCGCATGCAGCAGGCACTCGCCGCGCCGTTCACCGGCAATGAAGCCGAAGCCGAAGAGCGCTTGGATGCGGTGCTGCGCGACGCGGTGGCGCTGCGCATGGTGGCCGATGTACCGGTCGGCGTGTTCCTCTCCGGCGGCACCGATTCCTCGGTGGTGGCCGCCTTGATGCAGGCACAGTCGAGCCAGCCGGTGCACAGTTTCAGCATCGGCTTCACCGGTTCGGATCATGACGAGGCACCGCTGGCCAAGTCGCTGGCCCAGCACCTGGGCTGCGATCACACCGAGCTGTATGTCAGCGGTGCCGACGCGCTCGCGGTGGTGCCCAGCCTGCCGGCGATGTTCGATGAACCCTTCGCCGATGCCTCGCAGGTGCCCACGGCGCTGGTTGCCAAGCTGGCGCGGCAGGGCGTGACCGTGGCGCTGTCCGGCGACGGTGGCGATGAACTGTTCTTCGGCTACACCCGTTACCAGCGGGCGATGCGCAACTGGCGCCTGCTGGGCAAGGTGCCCGCGCCGCTGCGGCGCTGGATGGCCAGCCATGCGCATACGCAGGGCGAGGCCTCGCGCACGGGCGGGCTGGCCGCGCTGCTGGCCGAGTCCGGCGCGCGCGGGATTGGCGATGTTTACCGCAACCGCATTTCGCGCTGGCGCGATCCGGTGGCGGCCGTTCGCGGTGCACAGGCGGCCGGCAGCTTCTACGACCTGGCCGATCCGCTGCACGGCGCCGGCTCACCGGCGGACGCGATGATGCTGGCCGATTTCAGTACCTATCTGCCCGATGATCTGCTGTGCAAGGTGGACCGCACCAGCATGGCGGTCAGCCTGGAGGCGCGTGCACCGCTGTTGGACTGGCGGGTGGCCGAGTTCGCCTGGTCGCTGCCGATGGCGATGAAACAGCGCGATGGCGTCAGCAAGTACCTGCTCAAGCGCGTGCTGGGCCGCTATGTACCGCAGGACATGGTGCACCGCCCCAAGCGTGGCTTCGGTGCCCCGGTGAGCGCGTGGTTGAAGGGCGACCTGCGTGGCTGGGCCGATGAACTGCTGGATCCGGCGCGGCTGGCCGAGGAGGGGGTGTTCAACGTCGAGGCGGTGGCGCCGCTGTGGCAGCAGTTCAAGCAGGGCGAGCGCAAGTGGCACACGCATCTGTGGAACGTGCTGATGTTCCAGGCCTGGCAGGCGCATTGGCGCAACGCACGCGCCGAAGTGACACGCGGATAGCGCCACGCGTGCGGGTATGTCTGGACGGAAGGCAGCCACCCATGCGTGGCTGACGTCGCCTTCACCGTTGCCGAAGGTAGGCCCGCCTAGGCTGGGCCTTTCCCCCAACGGAGCGAACGTGATGGCCGAATACAAGATCGCCGTACTGGTCGGCAGCCTGCGCAAGGGCTCGCACAATCAGGCGTTGGCCCACGCGCTGGAGAAACTGGCCGCCGGCAAGGCGGTGTTCTCCTATGTGGAGATCGGCGACCTGCCGTTGTACAACCAGGATTTCGACAAGGACTACCCCAGCCAGGGCGTGCGCCTGAAGCAGCAGATCCGGGATGCCGATGCGGTGCTGTTTGTCACCCCCGAATACAACCGCTCGGTCCCGGGCGTGCTCAAGAACGCCATCGACCTGGGCTCGCGCCCGTATGGCGACAGTGCCTTCGCCGGGAAGCCGGCGGCGGTGATCGGCGCCTCGATCGGGGTGATCGGCACCGCACTGGCCCAGCAGCACCTGCGCAACATCCTGGCCTACCTGGACATGCCGGTGCTGGGCCAGCCCGAGGCCTTCCTGCACTTCAAGGAAGGGCTGATCGACGCCCACGGCACGATCAGCAACGAGGGCACCAAGGACTTCCTGCAGGGCTTCGTGGACACGTTCATCGCCTGGGTCGGCACCCACGGCGGCACGCACTGATCCACCGCGAGCGGGTCATGCATCTGCGATAATGGCGGGGACGGGCGCCGCAAGGGCGTCCGTCGCACGCGATGCGACGGCCCCGGCCGATCGTACCGGCAGGCGCCGGTATCCCCAGCTCATCCACTGTTTATCCACAGGTTTGTGCATGGCTGCGGGGCGCCCCGCGTGCCTACCATGTCCTACGCCTCACACTGCAGGAAATACGCCCCCCATGTCCGCCCGTTCTGGCTTCCGTTCCGACCGCAAAGACCGCGGTGACCGCTTTGATCGCGATGAGATGCGCATCGACGCCCTGCGCGTGCCGCCGCATTCGATCGAGGCCGAACAGGCGGTGCTGGGCGGGCTGATGCTGGCACCGGAGAGCTATGACCGGGTCAACGACCAGCTGACCGAAACCGACTTCTACCGCCGCGATCACCAGATGATCTACCGCGCGATCCGCGAGCTGTCCGAACGCGACCGCCCGTTCGATGCGGTGACGCTGGGCGAGTGGTTCGAATCGCAGGGCAAGATGGAGCTGGTCGGTGACGGCGCGTACCTCATCGAACTGGCCAGCACCACGCCGTCGGCCGCCAACATCAGTGCCTACGCGGAGATCGTGCGTGACAAGGCGGTGCTGCGGCAGCTGATCCAGGTCGGTACGGACATCGTCAACGACGGCTTCCAGCCCGAAGGCCGCGAGAGCAGCGAGCTGCTCTCGGCAGCGGAAAAATCCGTGTTCGCGATCGCCGAGCAGGGCGCGCGTGGCCGCACCGATTTCGTGGCGATGCCCGGCGCGCTGAAAGACGCCTTCGAAGAGCTGCGCAACCGCTTCGAGAACGGCGGCAACATCACCGGCCTGCCGACCGGCTACACCGATTTCGATGCGATGACCGCCGGCCTGCAGCCGACCGATCTGATCATCCTGGCCGCGCGCCCGGCCATGGGCAAGACCACGCTGGCGCTGAACATCGCCGAGTACGCCGCGATCAAGTCCAAGAAGGGCGTGGCAGTGTTCTCGATGGAAATGTCGGCGTCGCAGCTGGCAATGCGTCTGATTTCCTCCAACGGCCGCATCAACGCCCAGCGCCTGCGTACCGGTCAGCTGGAAGATGAGGATTGGAGCCGGGTGACCGGTGCGATCCGGATGCTGAAGGAAACCAAGATCTTCATCGACGATACGCCGGGCGTGTCGCCGGAAATCCTGCGTTCCAAGTGCCGCCGCCTCAAGCGCGAGCACGACCTGGGCCTGATCGTGATCGACTACCTGCAGCTGATGAGCGTGCCGGGCAACAGCGAAAACCGCGCGACCGAAATCTCGGAGATCTCGCGGTCGTTGAAGGGCCTGGCCAAGGAACTCAACGTGCCGGTCATCGCGCTCTCCCAGCTCAACCGCTCGCTGGAAACGCGTACCGACAAGCGCCCGGTGATGGCCGATCTTCGTGAATCCGGCGCTATCGAGCAGGATGCGGACATGATCGTGTTCATCTACCGCGACGACTACTACAACAAGGAAACCTCGCCGGACAAGGGCCTGGCCGAGATCATCATCGGCAAGCACCGAGGCGGCCCGACCGGCTCGTGCAAGCTCAAGTTCTTCGGCGAATACACCCGGTTCGACAACCTGTCGCACGATTCGGTGGGTTCGTTCGAGTAACGCCGAAGGCGTTACGGTAGTGCCGGCCGCTGGCCGGCTCCTATGGAACTGTCATCGTGCAGAGCCGGCCAGCGGCCGGCACTGCCGTTTCATCGGCGTAACCCGGGTTTCGTCGCAAACCCGTTGCAGTGCGCCCCGGCAGGGCGCGATGGTGGTCTCCGGGCGGCAGGGTGCCGCCAACGGAGACCTGCGATGAAGACCCTGTTCGCCTTGGGCGTGTGGTGCCTGCTGTTCGTGCTGTGCTGGCCGCTGGCGATCCTGGCCCTGGTGGCGTGGCCGTTCGTGTGGCTGATCAGCCTGCCGTTCCGTCTGGTGGGGATCACCTTCTCGGCACTGTTCGCCTTCCTGGGCGCGTTGTTGATGCTGCCGGCGCGGGCCCTGGGTGGTGGGCGCACGGCGACGGCCTGAACAACACCGCGATCGGGTAGTGCCGGCCGCTGGCCGGCTGCTCTTCTGTCGGGATGGCGTGGAGCCGGCCAGCGACCGGCACTACCTGTCGCTCACAAAAAACCCCGCCGAAGCGGGGTTTTTCGTTACGCCACCAACACGGCTCAGTTCGCCTTGTGGATCGCGCGCTTGCTCACGGCCATGGCGGCGTCATGCACCACTTCCGACAGCGACGGGTGGGCGTGGCAGATGCGCGCCAGGTCGTCGGCCGAACCGCTGAACTCCATGGTCAGCACGCCTTCGTGCACCAGCTCGGACACATTCGCGCCAACCAGGTGCATGCCCAGGATGCGATCGGTCTCGGCATGCGCCAGGACCTTCACGAAGCCGGTCGGCTCGATCATCGCCACAGCACGGCCGTTGGCGGCGAACGGGAAGCTGCCCGCCTTGTACGGGATGCCTTCGTCCTTGAGCTGCTGCTCGGTCTTGCCGACCCAGGCCAGCTCCGGTTCGGTGTAGATGACCCACGGGATGGTGTCGAAGTTGACGTGGCCCGGCAGGCCCGCGATCAGCTCGGCCACGGCGATGCCTTCTTCGAAGCCCTTGTGCGCCAGCATCGGGCCGCGCACGCAGTCACCGACCGCCCAGACGCCAGCGACGCCGGTGTGGCAGTGCGCGTCCACTTCGATCTGGCCACGCTCGTTGATCTTGACGCCGGTGCCTTCGGCCAGCAGACCCTTGGTGGCGGCGCGACGGCCAACGGCCACCAGCAGCTTGTCCACGATCAGGCTCTTCTCGCCTTCACCATCGGTGTAGGTCAGGGCGACTTCCTTCTTCTTGCCCTTGCCGGTCACCTCGGCCTTGGAGACCTTGGCGCCCAGGCGGATGTCCAGGCCCTGCTTCTTGAATTCCTTCAAGGCGGTCTTGGCCACTTCGGCATCGGCCGCGGCCAGGAAGTCCGGCAGCGCTTCCAGGATGGTCACTTCCGAGCCCAGGCGCTTCCAGACGCTGCCCAGTTCCAGGCCGATCACGCCGGCGCCGATCACGGCCAGGCGGGCGGGGACTTCGGTGAAGTCCAGGCCGCCGACGTTGTCGACGATGGTCTCGCCGTCGAACTTGGCGAACGGCAGTTCGATCGAATCCGAACCGGCGGCGATGATGACGTTGGTGCCCTTCAGCTCGACTTCCGAACCGTCGTGCTGCTTCACCTTGACGATGTTGCCCGGCTGCAGCTCACCGAAACCGTAGTACGCGGTGACCTTGTTCGCCTTGAACAGCATGGCGATGCCGCCGGTGAACTGTTTGACGATCTTGTCCTTGCGGCCAACCATCGCCTCGACGTCCATCTTGGCGTCCTTGAAGCTGATGCCGTGGTCGCCAAAGATGTGGCCCATGTTCCAGAACTGGCGCGAGGAATCCAGCAGCGCCTTGGACGGGATGCAGCCCACGCGCAGGCAGGTGCCGCCCAGGGCCGGCTTGCCGTCCTTGCCCAGCGCAGCGTCGATGCAGGCGGTCTTCAGACCCAGCTGCGCGGCGCGGATGGCGGCGTGGTAGCCGGCCGGACCGGCACCGATGACGACGACGTCGAATTGTTCAGCCATTGATAGTTCCTTGTTTCTTTACCAGAACCCCTCCGCGCAGGCGCGGAGGGGTGGGAGGTCTTACAGGCCGAACAGCATGCGGCCCGGGTTTTCCAGCTGGTTCTTGATGTCCACCAGGAACTGGACCGAGTCCTTGCCATCGATGATGCGGTGATCGTAGGACAGCGCCAGGTACATCATCGGCGCGATCACGACCTGACCGTTCTGGGCGATCGGACGCTCCTTGATGGCGTGCATGCCCAGGATGGCGCTCTGCGGCGGGTTGATGATCGGGGTCGACAGCAGCGAGCCGAAGGTGCCGCCGTTGGTCACGGTGAAGGTGCCGCCCTGCAGTTCTTCCAGGCTCAGCTTGCCGTCACGGGCCTTCTTGGCGTAGTCGGCGATGGTCTTTTCGATGTCGGCGAACGACATGCGCTCGACGTTGCGCAGAACCGGGGTCACCAGACCCTTCTCGGTCGACACGGCGATCGAGATGTCCGAGTAGCCGTGATAGATGATGTCGTCACCATCGATCGAGGCATTGACCAGCGGGAAGCGCTGCAGTGCGTTGGCGGCGGCCTTCACGAAGAAGCTCATGAAGCCCAGCTTGATGCCGTGGGCCTTGACGAACTCGTCCTGCAGATCCTTGCGCGCGGCCGAGACCTTGGACAGGTCGACCTCGTTGAAGGTGGTCAGCATCGCGGTGCCGTTCTTGGACTGCATCAGGCGCTCGGCGATGCGCTTGCGGATGCGGGTCATCGGCACGCGTTCTTCCGGACGTGCGCCACCGGACTTGCCGGCGCCGCCGTTGCGGGCGAAGTTGACGATGTCTTCCTTGGTCACCGCGCCGCGACGGCCGGTGCCGTCCACGTCGGCCGGGTTCACGCCTTCAGTGATGGCGGTGAAGCGGGCGCCCGGGGGCAGCGAATCGGCAGCGGACTTGGCCGCCGGTGCCGGCGCGGCGGCAGCAGCCGGAGCGGCCGCCTTGGCCGGTGCGGCCTCGGCCTTCTTCTCTTCAACGGCCGGTGCCGGAGCATCGGCCACGGCGCCTTCTTCGATGATCGCCACAACCTGGCTGGAGGTCACGGTGGCGCCCACCTCGAACTTGATTTCCTTCAGCACGCCGTCGACCGGCGACGGCACTTCCAGGACGACCTTGTCGGTTTCCAGATCAAGCAGGTTTTCATCGCGCTTGACGGCATCGCCGACCTTCTTGTGCCAGGTGGCGATGGTGCCGTCGGCGACGGATTCGGGCAGTACCGGGGCTTTGACTTCGGTGGCCATGCGGGAGCTTCCTGGTTTGTCTTTTCTAGAATGAGGGGAGAGTTATTCAGCGACCGAGTCGTTGAACGGGTTGACCAGGGCATCGGCGATCAGCTTCTGCTGTTCGATGATGTGGTCAGCCATGTGTCCAGCGGCCGGCGATGCCGAACGGGCGCGACCTGCGTAGTGGATGCTCTGGCCATCGGCCAGGCACGCCTGCAGGTGGTGACGGATCTGGTACCAGGCACCCTGGTTCTGCGGTTCTTCCTGACACCACACCACATCGGCCGCCTTGCCGTACTTCTTCAGCTCTGCTGCCAGTGCCACGCGCGGGAACGGATACAGCTGCTCCACGCGGATGATGGCGACATCGTCCTGGCCACGCTTGGTCTGGTCTTCCAGCAGGTCGTAATAGACCTTGCCCGAGCACAGCACCACGCGCTTGACCTTCTTGGCGTCTGCATTGGCATCGCCGATCAGGTGCTGGAACTCGCCGTTGGCCAGTTCGTCCAGGGTCGACACGGCCAGCTTGTGGCGCAGCAGCGACTTGGGCGACATCACGATCAGCGGCTTGCGGGTGGTCATGCGCATCTGGCGGCGCAGCATGTGGTACGCCTGCGCCGGGGTCGACGGCACGCACACCAGCATGTTCTCCAGCGCGCACAGCTGCAGGAAACGCTCCAGACGCGCGGAGCTGTGCTCCGGGCCCTGGCCTTCGTAACCGTGCGGCAGCAGCAGGGTCAGACCGGTGATGCGGCCCCACTTGGCTTCACCGGCAGCGATGAACTGATCGATCACGACCTGGGCGCCGTTGGCGAAATCGCCGAACTGGCCTTCCCAGATGCACAGGGTGTTCGGATCGGTGGTGGAGAAGCCGTACTCATAGGCCATCACCGCTTCTTCGCTGAGCAGCGAATCGATGATGGTGGCCTGTTCCGGCGACTCGACCAGCTGGCGCAGCGGCAGGTAGTAGTTGTCGGTCTTCTGGTCGTGCAGGATCGCGTGGCGGTGCGTGAACGTACCGCGGCCCACGTCCTGGCCGACCAGGCGCAGGTTGTTGCCTTCGTCGAGGATCGTGGCGTAGGCCAGGTTCTCGGCAAAGCCCCAGTCACCCGGGATCTCGCCGGCGGCCATCTTGCGACGGTCGTCATAGACCTTGGCCACGCGCGAGTGCAGTTCCACGCCTTCGGGCACGGTGTTGATCATCTGCGCCAGCTGCTTGACCTTCTCCATGCCGACCGCAGTGGAAACCGCGTCGGAGAGCTTGCCGTTGAGCAGCTTGGGCCAATCCACATACATCTTGCTGGTGGCCGGGGTCTTTTCGACCTGGGCCAGCTCGGTGGTGACTTCGCCGGCATCGAGCTTGTTGCGGTAGGCATCGACCAGCGCCTTGCCGCCACCGGCTTCGATCACGCCGGCAGCTTCCAGCGCCGCAGCGTACAGCTCGCGGGTGGTCTGGTGCTTGCGGATCACCTGGTACATCAGCGGCTGGGTGATCGCCGGTTCGTCGGCCTCGTTATGGCCCCAACGGCGGTAGCACATCAGATCGATGACCACGTCCTTGGCGAACTTCTGCCGGAACTCGAAGGCCAGCTGGGCAGCGAACACCACGGCTTCCGGATCGTCGCCATTCACGTGCAGCACCGGGGCGGCGATCATCTTGGCCACGTCGGTGGCGTAGCGCGTGGAGCGCGTATCCAGCGGGTTGGACGTGGTGAAACCGACCTGGTTGTTGACCACGATGTGCACCGTGCCACCGACGGCGAAGCCGCGGGCCTGGGACATCTGGAACAGCTCCATCACCACGCCCTGGCCGGAGAAGGCCGCGTCGCCGTGGATCAGGATCGGCATTACCTGCTTGCGGGCGGTATCGCCACGACGCTCCTGGCGCGAGCGCACGCTGCCGGCCACGACCGGGTCGGCGATTTCCAGGTGCGACGGATTGAACGCCAGCGCCAGGTGGACGGCGCCGCCCGGGGTAGAGACGTCGGCCGAGAAGCCCATGTGGTACTTCACGTCGCCCGCCGAGGCGTGGTCGTCGTGCTCGAACTTGCCTTCGAACTCGTCGAACAGCTTGCGCGGGCTCTTGCCGAGGGTGTTGACCAGCACGTTCAGGCGGCCGCGGTGGGCCATGCCGATCACCACGTCCTTGACGCCATCCTTGCCGGCGTCACGGATGATGGTGTCCATCATCGGGATCAGCGCATCGCCGCCTTCCAGCGAGAAGCGCTTCTGGCCGACGTACTTGGTGTGCAGGTAGCGCTCCAGACCCTCGGCAGCCGTCAGGCGCTCCAGGGTACGGCGCTGGGTGTCCGCGTCCAGGTTGTAGCTGCCACCGGCCAGTTCCAGGCGCTGGTACAGCCACTGGCGCTGCTCGACCTCGGAGATGTGCATGAATTCCGCACCGATCGAGCCGGTGTAGGTCTTCTTCAGGCGCTCCAGCAGATCGCGCAGTTTCATGCGCGGCTGGCCGGCGACGCCGCCGGTGCTGAACTCACTGCCCAGGTCGCTTTCCGACAGGCTGTGGAACGGCAGACCCAGATCCGGCGGATTGGTCGGCGCGGTCAGGCTCAGCGGGTCCAGGCGGGCGGCCATGTGACCACGCGAACGGTAGGCGGTGATCAGGCGACCGACATTGCGTTCGCGCTCGTCGCCGGCACCGGCGGCCGTGCCGCTCTTGACGGCATTCCTGGCGGCGTCGGCAATGTGGGCGATGACGGCCGAATGCGGAATATCACCGGCTTCGCGGCCCTGGAAGCCGTCGAAGTAGGTCTTCCATTTGGGATCGACACTGTCCGGAGAAACGAGGTACTGCTCGTACAGATCCTCGATATAGGAGGCGTTGCCGCCGGCGAGCTGCGAAGATTGCGCAAACTGCTTCAGTTGATTGTCCACGATGGAGAGTCGGATTCGCTTGTGGGGTAAGGCTTCGATGATCCGGCAGGGAAAAGTGAATAGCCCTGCGCGGGCGGTATCTAACACCCCAAATTGTACCCCCATCGAGACAGGAAGGGGCACCGTACGGGCCAGTGCGGGGCCTGCGGTGTCATTCCCAGACAGGTTCGGGACCGGGGTGTGAGCTACAGCCCGAGCGCGCGCAGCTCGCTGCAATCACGCGAACGTTCCCATACGCGCTGCAAACCGTCCTGCAACGGCCGCGAACGTGCCGGCTGGGACACGCCCGCCTCGCCGTCGAAGCGATGCCCGCTACTACGAAAGTAGTAGTCGCCGGCGTCATTGAGCAGGCAGGCCGATGCCGTCGCGCGGTCGATCGGATCGCTCACTTCGCGCACCCGGAAGACGCTCGGCAGGCGCTGCAGCAGGCTCAACACGGGCGAGCCGGCCTGACGGATGGCGGCGCTGTCGTGGACGATCACCCAGGCCTGTTTGTCGTGACGGGCGGTGGCGTAGCGGCGCAGTGCTTCCAGCACCGGCGGTGCATCGAGCAGGCCGGGGTCGAGCTGGCGGCTGTGGATCCAGAGCTGGCGGCGGGCGCGGTGGACCAGCGCGGTGGTGATTGCCACGGCGTCCTCGGCCCGGTCGATCGCGACCGCCCCGGACAGGACAAGGCGCATGTGCTGGTGGGCGATACCGGCCTCTTCGAAGACCTCGCCCTCGGGCAGGAAGCCCTGCCGGGTATAGAACACGCGGGCCGGCAGCTGCGCATGCAGCCCGACCTCGCGCCAGCCACGGGCCCGGGCCTGATCGATCAGGGCCTGCAGCAGGGCGTCGCCGACGCCTTTGCCGCGCCATGCCGCAAGCACCGCCATCCGGCCGATCCGGCCATCCGGGGTGAGCCGGCCGGCACCGATCGGCGTGCCAACGGTGTCCCGGGCCAGGACGTGCACGCTCAGGGGATCGAGCGCGTCGATCTCCAGCTCGGCCGGTACCTGCTGTTCCTCGACGAACACGGTGAACCGCACCCGGTGCAGCGCGGCGTGCTGCGCCGGGTAATCGACCACGTCAACCTGGAAACCGGGGGCGGTCATGGCGGGCGGGCGGATCAGCCGCGCGGGGGCTCGTCCTTGCCGTCGGCCTCGTCGCTGTCGTCGAAATCGACGATCACTTCGATGCCGTCGTCATGGATGGTCACCTCGTGCACATCGGCCTGGATGGCCTCGTCATCGATGACCTCGACCGCCTCGGTGCCGTCGACGATGTCGTACTCGGCGACGTAGTCGTCTTCGTCCTCGAACCCGGCATCGTCCACCAGCTGGTAGAAGCCGCCGGCGACCAGCGCCTGCACGGCATCACGGCCCTTGGCCGAGAGCTTCTGGTACAGCGCCGCGCCGATCTGTTCGGCGCCGGCCAGTACCTGGGCATCCTTGACCGGCAGGGCGAAGTCCAGGCCGCTGCAGTACAGGCTGGCGCCACGCTTGGCACGGCGCCAGGCCAGTCGCGCCCACGGGTGGCGCTGCAGTTCCACGCCCGCGCCCAGTGCGGCTTCGATCTCTTCGCGCGGCAGCGGTTCGCCGTGCGCCATCACTTCCCCGGCGGCGCGGTAAGTGGTGATGAAGCGGCCGAACCAGTCGCCCAGCTTGTCCGGGTCGTTCATGCGGATCGCATTGAGCGCCTCGACCACGCGGTTCATCGAGACCACGTCGATCTCGTTCGGGTCCTCGGGCACCTTCAGGTCCGGATCCTGGTAGCGGATGGACTCGTCGGCACCGTCGATCAGGGTATCGAGGTAGTCGCTGATCAGCTCGGCCGAGGCCGGGGCACGCATGCCGAAGGAGAAGGTCAGGCAGGGGTCTTCGGCGACGCCGTTGTGCGGCACGTTCGGCGGCAGGTACAGCATGTCACCCGGGGCCAGCACCCAGTCGTGGGTCGGCTTGAAGCGGCGCAGCAGCTTGAGCTCGACGTCGTCGCGGAAGTCCAGCGGCGGGCGCTTGCCCTTGATGGATTCGCTGGCGTCGATCTGCCAGCGGCGGTGGCCATAAGCCTGCAGCAGGAAGACGTCGTACTGGTCGACATGGGCGCCGACCGAGCCGCCGGTGGCGGCGAAGCTGATCATCACGTCATCCATGCGCCAGCGCGGCAGGAAGTTGAAGTGGCTGATCAGGGCGCGCACGTCGGCGTCCCACTTGTCCACGTCCTGGACCAGCAGGGTCCAGTCGTGGTCGGGCATGCCGGGGAATTCTTCTTCCTGGAACGGGCCGGTGCGCACGCTCCAGCCATCGGTGGCGCGGTCGTGGGTGATCAGGCGCGACAGCGCGCCTTCCTCGCAGGCCAGGCCGGCGAGGTCTTCGGGCTGGACCGGCGTTTCGAAATCGGGGAACGCGCCACGGATGAGCAGCGGGCGCTTCTGCCAGTAATCGCGCAGGAAGGTGGCAGCGGGCATGCCCAGCGGCAGGCCGGGGCGGGCCTGGATGTCGATGACGGGGGTTTTGGTCTTGCGTGCGGCCATGGGGGAGATCCTTGCAGCGTATAGACGGGTATTGGGGGGCGCGACGATGCCGCGCCCATGCCTTCAGATCGCCTTGGCCAGGTCCGCCGCCAGGCCGATGTAGCCGCCCGGGGTCAGGGCGCGCAGGCTCTGCTTGGCGTCGGCCGGCAGCTCCAGGGATTCGACGAAGGCCTGCATCGACTCGGTGGTGATGCCCTGGCCACGGGTGAGGGCCTTGAGCTGTTCGTAAGGGTTGGGCAGGCCGTGGCGGCGCATGACGGTCTGCACGGCTTCGGCCAGCACTTCCCACGCGGCGTCCAGGTCGGCGTCCAGGCGTTCCGGGTTCACGGTCAGCTTGCCCAGGCCCTTGGCCAGCGAGTCCAGGGCGACCTGGGTGTGGCCGAAGGCGGTGCCGACCGCACGCAGCACGGTGGAGTCGGTCAGGTCACGCTGCCAGCGGCTGATCGGCAGCTTGGCGCTGAAATGCTCGAACAGGGCGTTGGCGATGCCGAAGTTGCCTTCGGCGTTTTCGAAATCGATCGGGTTGACCTTGTGCGGCATGGTCGACGAGCCGACTTCGCCTTCCTTGAGCTTCTGCTTGAAGTAGCCCAGCGAGATATAGCCCCAGACGTCGCGGGCCAGGTCGATCAGGATGATGTTGGCGCGGCGCGCGGCATCGCCGATCTCGGCGACGTTGTCGTGCGGCTCGATCTGGGTGGTGTACGGGTTGAACACCAGGCCGAGGCTTTCCACGAAGCGCTGGGCGAAGGCCGGCCAGTCCACGTCCGGGTAGGCGATGACGTGGGCGTTGTAGTTGCCCACCGCGCCGTTGATCTTGCCGGTCAGCTCCACCGCGGCGATCTGGCGGCGCTGGCGCTCCAGACGGGCCACGACATTGGCCACTTCCTTGCCCAGGGTGGTCGGCGAGGCGGTCTGGCCGTGGGTGCGCGACAGCATCGGCTGGGCAGCCTGGGCGTGGGCGAGGGCGCGCAGTACGCCGGCGATGTTGTCCAGCGACGGCAGCAGCACTTCGCGGCGGGCCTGCTCGAGCATCAGACCGTAGCTGAGGTTGTTGATGTCTTCGCTGGTGCAGGCGAAATGCACGAACTCCAGCGCCGGGCCCAGCTCGGCATCGGCGGTGAGCTGTTCCTTGATGAAGTACTCCACGGCCTTGACGTCGTGGTTGGTGGTGCGCTCGATCTCCTTCACCCGCGCGGCGTGGGCCGGGGCGAAGTCGTCGGCCAGGGCGCGCAGGCGTGCGGTGGCGGCAGCCGAGAAGGGGGCCAGCTCGACGATGCCCGGCTCATTGGCCAGCGCCAGCAGCCATTCCACTTCCACCTTCACGCGGGCCTTGATCAGGCCGTATTCGGAGAAGATCGGGCGCAGGGCGTCGACCTTGCCGGCGTAGCGGCCATCGAGCGGGGACAGGGCGAGCAGGGCGAATTCGGACATGGCAGGGCGCAGATCGGTGGCAGCGGGGGCCGTCATTCTACGCTGCCCCGGCGTCCTCGGCCTGTGCCATGCGCACCGTCACCGCCTGGATCCGGTGCCCGGCCATGCGCTTGATCGTGAACAGGTGCCCGTCGATCTCCAGCTGCTCGCCTTCCTCGGGCAGGCGCTGGAGCTGGTGCACGATCAGCCCGCCGACCGAATTGAGATGATCGGGCGCGCTCAGGTCATGCCCCAGCAGGCGCTCCAGCCGGAAGATGGAGGTCGAGCCGGCCACCAGCAGGGTGCCGTCCGCGCCTCGGGTCGGGGCGTCCTTGACGATATGCGGGTGCTCGTCCTCGATATCGCCGACGACCACTTCCAGCAGGTCCTCCAGGGTGAAGTAGCCCAGGATGCGGCCGTGCTCTTCCACGCACAGCGCCAGGTGGGTGGTGCCGGTGCGGAAGCGCTCCAGCACCAGCGGCACCGGAGTCTCCAGCGCGATCAGGTTGGCCGGGCGCAGCAGCGGGCGCAGGTCGTCGGTCGGATGGCCGCGGGCGATTTCCACCAGCAGGTCCTTCATGTGCAGGATGCCCAGCACTTCCTCGCCGTCGCGGTCGAACCAGGGGTAGCGGCTGTAGCGGCTCTCGGCGAACTCGGCCATGACGTCGGCCAGGCTCATCCCGTCGCGGAACGAGCGCATATGGTCGCGTGAGCGCATCAGGTCGCCGGCCACCAGTTCGGGCAGTTCCAGTGCGTGGCTCATCAGGGTGAGGTCCTGGTCCGGCGCGCTGCCGGTGGGCTGCTGGCGGCCTACGATGAGCTTGAGTTCCTCGCGCGAGTAACGGTGCGAGGTGTGCTCCACATCCCCCCAGCCGGCCGCTCTCAGGAGCGCGTTGGCGCTGTTGTTGAGCAGCCAGATGGCCGGGTACATCGCCCAGTAGAACAGGTACAGCGGTGCGGCCGTCCACAGCGACATCGCTTCCGGGCGGCGGATCGCCATCGATTTCGGTGCCAGTTCGCCGAGCACGATGTGCAGGAACGAGATGATGCTGAAGGCGATGATGAAAGCGGTCAGGCGCGAGGCATCCGGGGTCAACCCCAGCGTATCGAACAGCGGCTGCAGCAGATGCGCGAACGCCGGTTCACCCACCCAGCCCAGGCCCAGCGAGGACAGCGTGATGCCCAGCTGGCAGGCGGACAGATACGCATCCAGGTGCGCGTGCACGTTGAGCAGCAGGCGACCGCGCCAGCCGTTTTTTTCCGCAAGGCCCACGGCCTGGGTGTGGCGCAGCTTGACCAGCGCGAACTCGGCGGCCACGAAGAAGCCGTTGAGCACCACCAGCAGCAGCGCCAGCGCAAGGAGCAGGAGGTTGCCGATCATCCACGGCCCCGCAGCACCGCTGCCAAGGCGAGAACGGCACCCGCGGTCGCCAGGGCGGCGAGGGCGGTCATCGGTGCGTGCGCGGCGGCACGCCCGGTACTACTGTCGGGATCGTCACCCATGGGGGCGGCAGTCTGTCTGAATGGAAACGAATCCCGAGTCTAGCCGATCAGTCGCTTTCTTGGGTTTCAGCGGCGCTTGAGAGTATCGTGATGTGCGCCGCCAGCCAGGGAATCAGGCCCGTTGCCAGCCGCAGGTTCCCTTTCATCCACGAAAGACGTGCGGAGTTGATGCAATGAGCAAGGGTTTCAGGATTGAACACGACAGCATGGGCGAGCTGCAGGTGCCCGTTGATGCGTTGTGGGGCGCGCAGACCCAGCGCGCCGTCGATAATTTCCCGGTGTCGGGCCAGCGTATGCCGCGTGGTTTCATCCGCGCGCTCGGCCTGGTCAAGGGCGCTGCGGCGAACGTCAACGTCGAGCTGGGCCATCTGCCGCGCAACATCGGCAAGGCCATCGAAGCCGCTGCGGCGGACGTTGCAGACGGTCGCCACGACGCGCACTTCCCGATCGATGTGTACCAGACCGGTTCGGGCACCTCCTCGAACATGAATGCCAACGAGGTCATCGCCACGCTCGCCAACCGCGCGGGCAAGGCCGGCAAGACCGCGGTGCATCCCAACGATCACGTCAACCAGGGGCAGAGCTCCAACGATGTGATTCCCACCGCGCTGCGTGTTTCCGCGCTGCTGGGCGTGCATGAGCAGCTGCTGCCTTCACTGGTGCACCTGCGCAAGACCATCGACAAGCGCGGCCGTGCGCTGCGCAAGGTGGTCAAGACCGGTCGCACCCATCTGATGGACGCGATGCCGCTGACCTTCGAACAGGAATTCGGTGCGTGGTCGGCGCAGTTGTCTTCTGCCCAGGAGCGCATCGAGGACAGCCTCAAGCGGCTGCGGCGCCTGCCGCTGGGCGGCACCGCGATCGGCACCGGCATCAATGCCGATCCGCGGTTCGGCACGCTGGTGGCCAAGCAGCTCAAGCAGCAGACCGGCATCAAGTTCGACAGCGCCGAGAACAAGTTCGAAGGCCTGGCCGCACAGGACGATGCGGTTGAACTGTCCGGCCAGCTCAATGCGTTGGCGGTGGCACTGATCAAGATCGCCAACGACCTGCGCTGGATGAATGCCGGTCCGCTGGCCGGGCTGGGCGAGATCGAACTGCCGGCGCTGCAGCCGGGCAGCTCGATCATGCCGGGCAAGGTCAATCCGGTGATTCCCGAAGCCACCGTGATGGTGTGTGCCCAGGTGATCGGCCACCACACTGCGATCACCGTGGCCGGCCAGACCGGCAACTTCCAGTTGAACGTGACGCTGCCGTTGATCGCGGCCAACCTGCTCGATGGCATCAACCTGCTGGCCAACATTACCCGTCTGCTCGCCGATACCGCGATCGCCGGGCTGAAGGTGCGCGAGGATCGCGTCCGCGAGGCACTGGATCGCAACCCGATCCTGGTGACGGCCTTGAACCCGATCATCGGCTACGAGAAGGCGGCGGCGATCGCCAAGCGCGCCTACAAGGAACAACGCCCGGTGCTGGACGTGGCCAAGGAAGACAGTGGCCTGTCCGAAGCCGAGCTGCGCAGGCTGCTGGATCCGGCGGCCCTCACTGCCGGTGGCATCCATGGCGGTGGTGGTGGGGGCGGTTGACCGCTCGCACTACCTGAAACGAAAAACGGGCCGAACGGCCCGTTTTTTTGTGCGTGAGCCTCGTAGCGGCCGTCGGGCCCCAGGGCAAAATCAAGGAGGAGGCCGTCGCCGCCAGGCGGCGGACGGGGGACATTTGCCCAGGGGCCTGCCGGTCACTGCGGGGCTCGCGCACACACTCAGTGGCGAGCGGCCTGCAGGTTGCCGAAGGTCTCGGTGTAATCCTTGAACTCGGGGATCTTCGTGATCAGGTCCGGCGGGATCGGCTGCATGCCATCGGGGACCTGGATCTTCACCGAGCGCTTGGCCGGGTCCGGCGGGGCGTCGGTCAGCGTGTTCTGGCGCAGCACCTGCAGCTGGCCGAACATGCCCTGCAGCATCGCCTGCTGCTCCTCGTTGAGCGGGATTTCGATCTCATCGATCTTCATGTGCCCGTTGGGCAGGATGATGATGTTCGGCGCAGGCGCGCGGCGCACGGTAACCATGCCGTCGCTGACGGTGATCTTGGGCTTGCTGCGCTCGGCGCGGTGATTGCGGTACTCCTGGTCGCAACCGGTGGCGACCAGGCAGAACAGGGCAAACAGCAACAGACTCAGCTTCTTCATGAGCAGGGCAACGCATGCGACGGGAGGGGAGATTGTAGTCCTCCCGCCCCCGGAAGAGCCTGCCTGCGACGCATCGTCGCAGGCAGTGCCGGGATTACCTGCCGCAGTCGTCGATGTCGCTCTGGTCCATCGTCGCGTACGGCTGGAAGGCCGGCAGCGCGGCCGCCAGCGCCTGCTGTTTCGCCATCATGGCCGGCAGCAGGCCACACAGCTTCTGGGCCTGGTCCTCGATCTTCTTGGCCTCTTCATTCACCCGTGCCTCGATCCCCTGGGTATCGCCGGAGAACATGCCCTTGATGGCTTCACCGGCGGCTTTCACGCCCAGATTGGCACCGGCGACGCCGATTTCCATGCCGGCATTGGCGAGCTGCTCGACCTGCTTGCGGTAGTCCAGCAGCAGCGCACGCTGGTGAGCGTCCACGGTAACCGGCTTGCCGTCGATGAGCAGGTCGCCCTGGGGGCTGATCTCCGCCTTCGGGGTCTTCCCGTTGGCGATGGAGATGTTGCCCTGGCTGATCTCCCGGCGGGCCTTGTCGGTGGCCTCCTGTACGGTCTTGCCGATGCCATCGGTATCCAGCGCGCTGGTCGCCGGGGCGGCGGCGCTCTGGTCGGCGGGCGCCTTGCCCTTGCCACTGTCGGGGGCGGTACAGGCCGCGATCGGCAGGCACAGCAGCAGGGCAGGCAGCAGCAGTCGAGTCGTCATGATGCGTATCCGTCAGAGGAGAAGAGAGGCTTACTTGCCGCGCGGCAGTTCAACCCGGCCGCGGACGTTGCTGTGGCGGATATCGCCGCTGCCGCTGTTGGCCACGCGCAGGTCGCCGCCGACATCGCGGACGGTGACATCGCCCGACCCATGACGGTCCACGGTGACGCTGCCGCCGATATCGCGCAGGTCGGTGTCGCCGGAGCCGACGGTGCCGACGCGCACGTTGCCCTTGGTTTTTCGCACATCGGTATCACCGGAGCCGACCACGCCGATCTCGACGTTGCCACCGACGGTATCCAGCTCGAAGTCGCCCGAGCCGATCGTGCCGACCTTGGCGTCCCCGCGGATGTTGCGGGCCTTGAAGTCGCCGGAACCGACCGAGAGCAGGTTCAGCGCACCGGCACCGTCGAGGATGACATCGCCCGAGCCGACCGCTGCAGTCACCAGGCCGTTGATCTCCTGAAGCTTGATGTCACCCGAGCCGACGTCGGCGCTCAGCGAGTGCGCACCGGTGACGCTGGCATCGCCCGAGCCGACCTTGAGCTGGACCAGAATCGAGTCCGGTACGGTGCCGCGCATGTCCAGGTAGGCATAGCTGCTGCCGCTGATGGTGAGCGTGTTGCGGGCGTCGCGCTGCAGGCGGACGACCAGCTTGTCGCCGACCTTCTGCTGGGTCACGGTCAGTTCGCGCAGCCAATCCGCATTGGAGGCGCAGGCGCGCCCCCCGAGCTGGGCCGCGCCCGGGCCAGCCTGCAGCACCAGGTCGTGCTGGTTCACTTCGAACACCACTGCCTTGGCGCCGGTCAGGTCGAGCTTCAGGTCACGGGCTTCGTTGAACTTGCATTGCGGTTCATTGGCGAGCGTGGTCAGCGGCAGCAACAGCAGGGAAGCAACAGCGAGCGTGCGGATCATGGGTGGTTCCTCGATGAAGGGCGGGGATCAGATTTCGCCGGCGCGGCGGCGCAGGCGGATGGCCAGGAACAGGAACACCACGCCGACGGCAGCACCGATCCACAGTTCCGGCATCGCGAAGGCAGCCAGCTGATGGCTCGGGCCCAGCTCGTTGACCAGGTTGTCCATGTTGCCGTTGCCGCTGAACATCGACTCGCCGCGGTAGAACTGGTCGGTGGCCGGCACCGCGCTGAGCAGCAGGCGGCCGACGATGTGCTTCCAGAACCAGCCACCGGTCAGGTCGAACAGGGTCATGACCTTGGTGGTGCTGACAATGATGCCGGCGAACAGCGGCAGCATGACGGCCCACAGGAACGGCTTGGTCTTGGCCCAGGCCGAGCACAGCAGCAGCCAGCCGACGGTCGGCAACGCCCAGAGCAGGTAGACCGGAATCCAGGACAGATGGCCGGCGATGATGGTCAGCGGGCTGGCCGGTCCCCAGATCAGCATCATCGGGTCGCCGCCGTGGGCGATCACCACGATGGAGATCATCACCAGGAAGCCGAACATGGTCAGGGCCGAGGCGATCACCGCGATGATCGGCGCGATCAACAACGCGCTCAGCGCCTTGGACAGGACCGTGGACGTATCCGACAGCGGCAGCGACTTCCAGAACAGGATGCTGCGGTCGCGACGGTCGTCGTACAGGGCGCCCAGACAGTAGAAGAACACCACGAAGGCAAGCACGATCAGCGGCCAGCCCGAGCTCAGGATCAAGGTCAGATCCAGGCCATTGGCCAGGTCCTGCAGGTTCTTGGCATCGAGCTTGCTGGTCAGCAGGCTCAGGTCCAGGCCGTTGATGCTGACGTTTTCGTCGTTGAGGTGGATGCCGCCGCTCTTGACCGCACGGTGCATGGCGACCAGGCCGAACACGATGCCGAGCAGGCTCATCACCAGCGAGATGCCACCGGCGATCACCGGCGCATACAGGAACCCGCCGCGGTTTTCCCAGTACTCACGCTTGAGCAGCCACTTGAACGCGCTGGCCTTGCTGATGGGGTGGTTGACGGTGTTCATGCGTAGGTTCCCTTCATGATGGCCACGAACAGATCCGCCAGCCCGGGGCTGCGGATTTCGCCCAGGGGCGTGAGCTGGGCGCGTGGCACCCCGTCGAACAGCAGGACGGTCTTGCCGAAGGGCAGGGCGCGTTCATCGATCGGCTTGAGCGCGCGTGCGGCCTCCACGGCGTCGGCCGAGACCAGTACTTCGGTATAGCGTTCGCCGATGTCTTCCATATCGGTGGTGAGCACGATGCGGCCATCACGGATGAACATCACATCGGTGAGGATGTGTTCGATCTCTTCCACCTGGTGGGTGGTGACGATGATGGTCTTCTGCTCATCGAAGTAGTCCTCCAGCAGACGCTGGTAGAACTCCTTGCGGTACAGGATGTCCAGGCCCAGGGTCGGCTCGTCCAGCACCAGCACCTTGGCGTCGATGGCCATCACCAGGGCCAGGTGCAACTGCACGATCATGCCCTTGGACAGTTCACGTACGCGCTGCTTGGGGTGCAGCTTGGTGGAGGCCAGGAAGCGCTCGCAGCGCGCCCGGTCGAAACGCGGATGGGTGCCGGCGACGAAGTCGATCGCCTCGCGCACCTTCATCCAGCGCGGCAGCACGGCCACGTCGGCGATGAAGCACACCTCGTTCATCAGCGCGTTGCGCTGCTCGGTCGGGTCCAGCCCGAGCACGCGCAGCTCGCCTTCCACCGAGGTCAGGCCGAGCAGCGCCTTGAGCAGGGTGGTCTTGCCGGCGCCGTTGGGGCCGATCAGGCCGGTGATGCGGCCGGGCGCGATCGTGAAACTGGTGTTGTCCAGCGCCACGGTCTGTTTATAGGCCTTGCGCAGGCCTCGAGCGGAAATGACGACATCACTTGCAACGGCATTCATGAGGATTTCCCCTGGGGCAGCAATTCGTCGAGGTTCAGGCCCAGGCGCTGGATACGCTCCAGGACCAGCGGCCATTCTTCATTGAGGAAGCGGTCGCGCTCGCTGCTGCGCAGCTGCGTGGCCGCTTCTTCGGTCATGAACATGCCCAGGCCGCGACGCTTCTCGACCAGGCCTTCATCAGCCAGTTCCTGGTAGGCGCGCGATACGGTGATGGGGTTGAGCTGGTACTCGGCGGCAACCTGCCGGACCGAGGGCAGGGCGTCGCCAGGCTTGATGATGCCGTCAAGCATCATGGCGATCACGCGCTCCTTCAGCTGGCGGTAGATCGGAGCACCATCGCTCCATTGAATATCGCTCATGGTCAGCTCCGTGGGTTCAGCGACTGCGCGAATGAGAAGTAAGGCATGGACAGGGAGCTGTGCAGCCGGCGGGGGGGCGTGGGGGCGCCAGTGGCGTTCCCTGCCTCGATGACGCCTGCGTCCTGCGGGCCTTCAAACACATCGGCGCTGGCAGGGCTGCCAGCGTCGCCGGAGGGGATGCCGAACCAGCCAAGCAGCAGCAGCGCCGAGGCGGCGGTGATGGCGGTGGCGGAGTGGCGGTGGCGCATGCGGTTCATGGGCTTCCCCTGTCTAGGTGACTGGTGTTGTATGCAACTATAACACCGGCACGCCCAAGGTCAACAGGGTGGCGTACCCAACTGATGGCAGGGGGCATATGACAGGCATGCGCTGGTCGTAACGTGTTGAATTTAAATGGATAGGTGTCTGCGTGGGCTGACGTCTTCCGCCAGCGCACATTCATTGATGTCAATGGTATGGCAAGCCGTTGGCGCATTCAGGCGATCCTCGCAGGATCCGTGTCATCGCGCTGACACAGCCAGAAGCGGCAAGGCGGCCCCTGAACACGGCGCCCTCCAGTGGACTGGCCCACGGCCATCCGGCGGCAAAAACGGCGGTGATATAGTGCCGCCGCAGTCTTGGCGGCCCTTGCCAGGCCGGTTGAGCCCTCGTTTTCCCACCTTGGAGTGTCGCGATGCATTACGTGTCTTTGTTGTCCCCCGTCCGTCGCGACCTTGCCCGGCGCGGGTCGTTGTTGCTGCTGGCCGTCGGCCTGCTGGCTGGCGCGTCGGCCCAGGCGGCGGGCCTGCTGGATGTGAGCTACCGCCCACTGGCGGGCAAGGGTGAGGTCAATCTGGCCAAGCAGTACGGTGGCAAGGTGCTGTTGGTGGTCAATACGGCCAGCAAGTGCGGTTTCACCCCGCAGTACGAAGGCCTGGAAGCCCTGCAGCGCAAGTACAGCGCACGCGGGTTCTCGGTGCTGGGCTTCCCGTCCAATGACTTCAAGGGCCAGGAGCCGGGCGACGAGGCCCAGATCCAGGAGTTCTGCACGCTGACCTACGGCGTGAAGTTCCCGATGTTCCAGAAGGTGGTGGTGACCGGGCCGGAAGCGACGCCGCTCTACCGCAGTCTCGCCACCGCCACGGGCGTGTCGCCGGGCTGGAACTTCCACAAGTATCTGATCAGTCGCGATGGCCGGGTGGTGGCACAGTTCCCGAGCAAGGTCACGCCGGACGATCCGAAGCTGGTCGCGGCGATCGAACGTGAACTCTCTGTCACCGCCAACAAGCGCTGACGATATCGACATCTCGGACGCGCGTGCGACAATGGTTGCTTTCGCGCCGACGTCGGCGTCCAGTCACTTCCAGGAATGCAGCGAATGAAGATGGGAATGCGCGGCGCCGCGGCGTCGGTTCTGATTCTGGCGATGGGTGCCACCGGTACCGCGATGTCGCAACAACCAGCCGCCCGCGCGGCTGTCAAGGAGACTTCCACTTTGAACACCCAACGCGAAAAGCTTGGCTACGCCATCGGTATCGATGTCGCCAGTTCGTTCGGTCCGATTTCCAGCGAGATCGACCTGGCCGCCCTGCGCCGCGGCGTGACCAACGCTTTTGAAGGCAAGCAGCCGTTGATCAGCCAGGAAGAAGCGCAGAAGACCGACGCTGCCCTGCGCCAGGCCGTGATGGCCAAGAACGGCCAGCCGGTCCCGGGCGTTGCGCCGGGTACCGCGCCGCCGAAGGTGGACCGTGAAAAGGTCGGCCTGATGCTGGGCAGCTTCGCCGTGGGCCCGTCGCTGGCGCCGCTGAAGGACGATCTGGACCTGGACGCGCTGTTCGACGCGGTCAGCACCACGTTCAACAATGGCACCCCGAAGATGACCGCCGAGCAGGCCAAGGCCACGCTGGAAGGCTTCATGAAGGGCAAGCAGGCTGAGATGGAGGCCAAGGCGTCTGCCCAGGCCGGCACCAACCGCGTGGAAGGCAACAACTTCCTGGCCAAGAACAAGACCGTGCCGGGCGTGGTGACCACCGCTTCGGGCCTGCAGTACCAGGTGCTGCGTCCGGGTTCGGGCGAGCGCCCGATGCCGACCAGCAAGGTGCGCGTGAACTACGAAGGCAAGCTGCTCGACGGCACCGTCTTCGACAGCAGCTACCAGCGCGGCCAGCCGATCGAGTTTGGTCTGGACCAGGTGATCAAGGGCTGGTCCGAAGGTGTCTCGCTGATGCCGACCGGGTCCAAGTACCGCTTCTGGATTCCGGGCGAGCTGGCCTATGGCGAGCAGGGCACCCCGGGTGGTCCGATCGGTCCGAACGCGACGCTCACGTTCGACGTCGAACTGCTGAACGTCCTGCCGTAACGGATCTGGAGCCCCACCGCCCATGCGCGTTGCGATTTTCGGTACCGGCTACGTCGGTCTTGTCACGGGTACCTGCCTGGCCGAGGTTGGCCACCAGGTGATCTGTGTCGATATCGACCAGGCCAAGGTCGACGGCCTCAACAACGGGATCATCCCGATCTATGAGCCCGGCCTGGAACCGATGGTCAAGGCCAACCACGATGCGTCGCGGTTGACCTTCACTTCCGACGCCGCCGCCGCGATCGCGCATGGCCAGGTGATCTTCATTGCCGTGGGCACGCCACCGGACGAGGACGGCAGTGCCGACCTGCAGTACGTGCTGGCCGTGGCCCGCACCATCGGCCGGCACATCACCGTGCCGGTGGTGGTGGTGAACAAATCGACCGTGCCGGTAGGCACGGCCGACAAAGTCCGTGAGGCCATCGCGCAGGCGCTGGCCGAGCGCGGCGTGGAGATCGCGTTCGACGTGGTCTCCAACCCCGAATTCCTCAAGGAAGGTGACGCGGTCGCCGACTGCATGCGGCCGGACCGCATCGTGGTGGGCGCGTCCAATCCCGAATCGGTCGCGCTGATGCGCCGCCTGTACGCGCCGTTCAATCGCAATCACGACCGCGTGGTGGAGATGGACGTGCGCTCGGCGGAGCTCACCAAGTACGCGGCCAACGCGATGCTGGCGACCAAGATTTCGTTCATGAACGAAATCGCCAACATCGCCGAGAAGGTCGGTGCCGACATCGAGCAGGTCCGTCAGGGCATCGGCTCGGATCCACGCATCGGCTGGCACTTCATCTATCCCGGCGCCGGCTACGGCGGCTCGTGCTTCCCCAAGGATGTGCAGGCCCTGGCCCGGACCGCCCAGCAGTACGGCCATGAGCCGAAGCTGTTGAATGCGGTCGAAGCCGTCAACGAACATCAGAAGGGCCATCTGTACGCCCTGATCCAGCGCCATTACGATCGTGGCGAGGACGAAGGCGTGCGTGGCAAGACCTTCGCGGTGTGGGGGCTGGCGTTCAAGCCCAACACCGATGACATGCGGGAGGCCTCCAGCCGCCGCCTGCTGGCGCAGCTGTGGGAGGCCGGTGCGCAGGTGCGCGCCTATGATCCGGAAGCGACCGAAGAAGCGCGCCGCATTTTCGGCGAGCGCGATGATCTGGTGTTCTGCGACAACGCTTACGACGCCCTCGAGGGCGCCGATGCGCTGGTCGTGGTGACCGAATGGAAGCAGTTCCGCAGCCCGGATTTCGTCCGCCTGCGCGAGATGCTCAACGATGCGGTCGTCTTCGACGGCCGCAATCTGTACGACCCGCAGGACATCGAAGCTGCGGGCCTGGCTTACTACGGCATTGGCCGGGGACGTTCGTTGAATGCATGAGTCCACACCCTCCGAGCGCGAACAGGCACTGGAAGCACGCCTGATCGAGCTGGAAATGCGCGTCTCCTTCCAGGAGCAGGCGCTGGCCCAACTGAGCGAGGCGCTGGCCGATGCGCGCATGGAAGGCAACCGCAATGCCGACCTGACTCGCATCCTGCTCGAAGACCTCGGCAAGGTCCGCACCGCGTTGTATTCCGATTCGGCCGAAGAGCCGCCGCCTCCGCATTACTGATCTGACGTCATGAGCGATACTCTCCGCGACCAGCTGCTGGGCCTTGGCTTCAAAGCCGCGCCCAAACCCGAACGAACCAACGACCGCAAGCCGGATCGTCGACCCGACGCGCGCCGTGACGGCCGCCCGGCCGGCAAGCCGCAGGGCGCACGCCCGGCCGGCAAGCCCGGTGAGGGCCAGCGTCCCGCCCGCGACGGCGACCGCCGTCCGCAGCAGGGCAAGGGCCGGCCCGCTGGCGCCCGTCCGCCACAGGGCGCGCCCGGCAAGCCCCGCTCGCGCGAGGACATCGACCTCGCCAAGGCGTATGCGATCCGTGCGCAGAAGGAAAAAGACGACCGTATCGAGGCCGAGCGCCTGAAGCAGGAAGAAGCGCGTCTGCGTCGCGAAGCCAAGGCCAAGCTGGAGGTCCTGCTGGAAGGCAAGTCCCTCAACGCCGAGGCGGCCGACATCGCGCGCCACTTCCCGTACGGCGGCAAGATCAAGCGCATCTACGTCACCGCCGACCAGCTCAAGGCACTCAATGCCGGCGAGCTCGGCGTGCTGCAGCAGAACGGCCGCTATGTGCTGGTGACTGCTGCGGTGCTCGCCGAAGCCGAAGCGGTGTTCGCACCGTCGGTGGCGCTGAAGGTCGATCCGGATGCGCCGGCCGGGGACGATCCGTACGCCGACCCGCAGTACCAGGTGCCCGACGACCTGGTCTGGTGATTCCAGCGGGATCGCGGCGCACGCGATCCTGCTTCTGCAGGGATAACGGCGGAGGACCGCGTTATTCCGTGATCGGCCCGGCGACTTCCTGACCGGCCTGCCAGACCGTGCCAACGCGCTGCGTGTTGGCGATATCCACCAGCGGATCGGCATCGAGCACCAGCAGGTCGGCGCGCTTGCCGGCGGCAATGCGGCCGCGGTCGGTCAGCCCCAGCAGCGCTGCCGCTTGCGTGGTGGCGACCTGCAAGGCTTCGGAGGGCGTCAGCCCGGCCTCCACCAACAGCTGCAGTTCGCGATGTTCGGCCACGCCGATCACCCGTTGCGGCATCGCGCCGGCATCGGTGCCGAAGCCGAGCTTCACGCCGGCCGCATGCAGGCGACGCACGTTGTCCAGATTCGTTGCGACCGCCTTGCGCGCGGCGGCCACCCCACTGCCGGCCAGTTGCGCACGCTGCCACTCCGGCTGCGACCAGCGCGCCAGCACATCGGCGTGCAGCGCCTGGCGCAGGAAGGGCTGCTGCAACGCCAGCGGATGCTCGGCATACCTGTAGTTGGCCTCGTCGATGGCGATGGTGGGGATGTACCAGGTGCCCTGGTCGCGCATCTTCCGCGCCAGCATCGGATCCACCGCCCGGTCGCGGATGCCGTGGGCGAGGATGTCGACCTTGGCATCGACCAGGTCGCGGGCCTGCTCCAGATCGTGGATGTGCGCGGCGACCTTGAGCCCGCGCGCATGCGCTTCGGCGATGGCGGCGCGATACACCTCCGGGGTCATCATCGGACGCTTGCCACCGAGGTCGTCCACCCACAGCTTGATCAGGTCCACGCCATCGGCATGCTGGATGGCCACGGCCGCGCGCGCTTCTTCGGCGTTGCGCGGGCGTGCCACCGGATCGTGGCTCAGGCCCATGGTGTCGGCCGGGGGCGCACCCTCCGGGGCGCCGATACCGCCGCCGGCGCCATACAGCTGCGCACCCAGCCGAGGATCGGCGTTCACCGCCTTGCGGATGTCGAAAAAGTCCGCGCCGTTCATGCCCAGCGCCGTCACCGTGGTGATGCCGTAGCGCTGGAACTGGCGCAGGTCGTGCACCACGTTGTCATGGGTGTAGAAGCGGTCACCGTGCTCCAGCCCCTGCGTATTGCCGACGTGGGCATGGTCGCTGACCAGCCCGGGCAACAGGGTCTTGCCGGTGTAATCGATGCGGCGCGCCTGTGTGGCGGCCGCCGGCAGCGGGGTGCCGACATGCACGATCCGCGCGCCGTCGATCAGCACTGGCGTTATGCCGAGGTCGCGGGTGCCATCGAAGACGCGCGCATTTTCGAACAGGATCGGCTCGGCCGCGGCGGGCAGGGCAGTGGTGGCGGCAAGCAGCAGCGCCCACAGGCGGGTCGGTCGCATCAGCGGCTCCAGTCAGGGGGAGCCCTGAGCCTACCCCATCCGGAGGATCGGGTTGCTGGACTGTGGCCGGTACGCCCGGGAGCGGACGATCAGCGCGTGCGCGCCCGCAGCAGCGGCAGACTGATCGCAAAGAAGCACAACAGTGCGCCAGCCAACGCAAACCCGCTGCCTGCCAGGAACGCGGTACGGCCCTGATCGATCGGCCACAACTGGCCCGCGATCAGCGCGCCGAGCACGCCGCCCACCCCGGAGGAGAAACCGTACAACAAGCCCTGGCCATGGCCGTTGAGGCGGCCGGGGAAGTAGGTCGCCAGCATCTGCATCGCCGCGGCGAAGAAGGCGGCAAAGCCCAGCGCGTGCGCGGTCTGGGCGAGGAGCATCACCGGCAGGTTTTCCGGGAACAGCGCGGTGACCGCCCAGCGCACGGTGGAACTGAGCAGGGCGATCAGCAGCATCCAGCTGGCGTCATAGCGGCGGAAGAAGCGGCCGATGGTGAAAAACACACCCACTTCGAACACCACCCCGACCGTCCAAAGCACGCCCAGCGTGGAGGTCGCATAGCCGTGATGATCCATGTAGACCGAGAAGAAGGTGTAATAGGGGCCGAACGACAGCTGCTCCATGAACGCGGCCAGGAAGAACGCCAACACCTGCGGCTTGCGCACGATCGCCCAGAACCCGCTCGCGTCGCCGTCGCTGCGCTGCAGGTTGCGTGCGTAGTGGTTGGCAAAGCCCGAGGCGGTCAGCAGGCCGAACAGCGGCAGCATCAACCACGGCAGCAGATGTGCGTTGCCGGCGCCGCCGTCGCCTTCGATGATCCAGCCGAACAGCATCACCACGGCGATGAAGCCCAGCGAGCCCCACACCCGGATCAGCCCGTAGCGGTGGCTGTCGCTGCCCAGGTGGGTCAACGTGATGGATTCAAACTGCGGCATCACCGCGTTGTAGAAGAAGCAGAACGCGATCATCGCCGGGTACAGCCACGGCTGCGGCAACGGCAGCAGGAACGCGCAGAAGGTCAGCAGGGTGAGCACGCAGCCCAGCCGCAGCCAGAAGATCGGGCGCGGCGAGGCGGCGGCGAGGGAGGTCCAGGTCGTGGGGGCCACGATGCGGGTGGCGTACCAGATGCCCATCATCACGCTGATCGCGGTGACGCTCATGCCGCGCGAGGTCAGGAACAACGACCAGTACGGCGTGAACGCGCCCAGGGCGGCGTAGTAGAACAGGTAGAACGAGGACAGGCGGACGGCCGGTACGGCGTCGCGGGGGAAGGCGGTCATGCGGGGTGACGCGGTCATTCCGGATCGTAATCCAGGTTGGAGGCCAGCCAGCGCTCGGCCTGCACGCGGTCCACGCCTTTGCGCTTGGCATAGTCGACCACCTGCTCACGACTGACCCGACCGACCACGAAATACTGGCTCTGCGGGTGGCTGAAGTAGTAGCCCGACACCGCTGCGGTGGGCAGCATCGCAAAGCTCTCGGTCAGCTGCATGTCCGCGTTGCGTTCGGCATCCAGCAAGCGGAACAGCGTGGCCTTCTCGCTGTGCTCCGGGCAGGCTGGATACCCGGGGGCAGGGCGGATGCCGGCGTACTTTTCGGCGATCAGCGATTCGTTGTCCAGCTGCTCATCCGGCTGGTAGCCCCAGTAATCCATGCGCACGTGCTGGTGCAGGCGCTCGGCCAGGGCTTCGGCGAGACGATCGGCCAGGGCCTTGAGCAGGATCGCGTTGTAATCGTCGTGGTCGGCCTCGAAGCGGGCCACGTGCGGGTCGATGCCGATGCCCGCGGTCACCGCGAACGCACCGATCCAGTCCTGCATGCCGCTGTCGGCCGGGGCGATGAAATCGGCCAGGCAGAAATCCGGGCGCTCGACCGGCTTGTCCACCTGCTGACGCAGGAAGTGCAGCACGGCCGGGCCATTGTCGGTACGCAGGTGCACGTCATCGCCGACGCTGTTGGCCGGCCACAGGCCGAACACGGCCTTGGCGGTCAGCCACTTCTCCTCGACGATGCGGGTGAGCATCGCGCGGGCGTCCTTGTACAGATCGGTGGCCTGCGGGCCGACGATCTCATCGGTGAGGATCGCCGGGAACTTGCCGGCCAGTTCCCAGGCCTGGAAGAACGGGGTCCAGTCGATCACCTCGACCAGGTCAGCCAGTGGGTAATCATCGAGCACATGCAGGCCCGGCTTGCGCGGCGCCGGCGGTGTGTAGTTGGCCCAGTCGCCCACGAACCGCTGGCCGCGTGCCTTGGCGAGGGTGACCAGTCGCTTGGCATCGCCACGGTTGCGGTGGCGCTGGCGGATGTCGGCGTAGTCGGCCTCGTTGGCGGCCACGAACGCGTCGCGCAGCTCGCGCGAGATCAGCGATTGCGCCACGCCGACCGCGCGCGAGGCATCCTTCACCCACACCGTGGGCGCTTTGTAATGCGGATCGATCTTCAGCGCGGTATGCGCGCGCGAGGTGGTCGCACCGCCGATCATCAGTGGCATCGTGAAGCCCTGGCGCTCCATCTCGCGGGCGACGTGGCTCATCTCTTCCAGCGAAGGCGTGATCAGGCCGGACAGACCGATGATGTCGGCGTTCTCCGCACGCGCGGCGTCCAGGATCTTCTGCGCAGGCACCATCACGCCCAAGTCGATCACGTCGAAGTTGTTGCAGGCCAGGACCACGCCGACGATGTTCTTGCCGATGTCGTGCACGTCGCCTTTGACCGTGGCCATGATGATCTTGCCGTTGCTCTTGGCGGTGTCGCCGCTGCGGGCTTTTTCCGCCTCGATGTACGGCAACAGGTAGGCCACCGCCTTCTTCATCACGCGTGCGGATTTGACCACCTGCGGCAGGAACATCTTGCCGGCGCCAAACAGGTCGCCCACGATGTTCATGCCGTCCATCAGCGGCCCTTCGATCACATCCAGCGGACGGGTCGAACGCGCACGCGCTTCTTCGGTGTCCTGCTCGACCCACGCATCCATGCCATGCACCAGCGCATGCGCGAGGCGATCATTGACCGGCGTCTCGCGCCAGGCCAGGTCCTCGCCGCGCACTTCGCCCTTCTTGCCCTTGTAGCGCTCGGCGATCTCCAGCAGGCGCTCGGTGCCATCGCTGCGGCGGTTGAGGATTACATCCTCCACGCGCTCGCGCAGCTCGGCGTCCAGATCATCGTAGATCGGCATCGCGCCCGCGTTGACGATGCCCATGTCCATGCCTGCGCCAATGGCATGGAACAGGAACACCGAGTGGATCGCCTGGCGCACGGTTTCATTGCCGCGGAATGAGAACGACACGTTGGAGACGCCGCCGGACACATGGCAGTGCGGCAACGTCCGCTTGATGATGCGGGTGGCTTCGATGAAGTCGACCGCGTAGTTGTCGTGCTCTTCGATGCCGGTGGCGACGGCGAAGATGTTCGGGTCGAAGATGATGTCCTGCGGCGGGAAGCCGACCTGCTCGGTCAGGATCCGGTAGGCGCGGGTGCAGATCTCGACCTTGCGCGCGCAGGTATCGGCCTGGCCGTCCTCATCGAAGGCCATCACCACGGCGGCCGCGCCGTAGCGCAGCACCTTGCGTGCCTGTTCGATGAACTGCGCTTCGCCTTCCTTGAGCGAGATCGAGTTGACCACGCTCTTGCCCTGCAGGCACTTCAGCCCCGCTTCGATCACGCTCCACTTGGAGGAGTCGACCATCACCGGAATGCGGGCGATGTCCGGCTCGGACATGATCAGGTTGAGGTAGCGCGTCATCGCCTTTTCGGAATCGATCAGGCCCTCGTCCATGTTGACGTCGAGAATCTGCGCGCCGTTGGCGACCTGCTGGCGCGCCACTTCCACCGCTTCTTCGTAGCGCTCTTCCTTCACCAGTTTGCGGAACTGCGCGCTGCCGGTGACGTTGGTGCGCTCACCGATGTTGACGAACAGCAGATCCGGGGTGATGACCAGCGGCTCGAGACCGGACAGGCGGGTAGGGCGGGAAGACGTCATGGGCAGGCTGGCACGGGCTGGCGGAGGAGGGTCAACGACAACGGGAGCGTGGGGCGGATGCGGTCATGCCGCGTCTTCCAGCGGTGGTGCGGGCAGGCGGCGCGGCGGCAGATCGGCCACCGCTTCGGCAATCGCGCGGATGTGCGCCGGGGTGGTGCCGCAGCAGCCGCCCACCAGGTTGAGCAGACCGGCGCTGGCGAACTCGCGCAGCGTGGTGGCCATTTCTTCCGGGGTTTCGTCGTACTCGCCGAAGGCATTGGGCAGGCCGGCATTGGGATGCGCGCTGACCAGACACTCGGCCACGGTGGACAATGTCTCCACGTGGGGCCGCATGTCGCTGGCGCCGAGCGCGCAGTTCAGCCCGATCGACAGCGGCCGGCCATGCGCGACCGAGGCGTAGAACGCCTCGGCCGTCTGCCCGGAGAGGGTGCGGCCGGAGGCATCGGTGATGGTGCCGGAGATCATCACCGGCAGTCGACCACCGCGCGCATCGAACACTTCTTCGATGACGAACAGCGCGGCCTTGGCGTTGAGCGTATCGAAGATGGTTTCCACCATCAGGGTGTCGGCGCCGCCGTCGATCAGGCCATCGATGGCTTCGCGGTAGGTCTCGCGCAGCGCATCGAAGCTGGTGTTGCGGAAGCCGGGATCGTTCACGTCCGGGCTGATCGACGCGGTGCGGCTGGTCGGGCCGAGCACGCCGATCACGAAGCGCGGCTTGTCCGGCGTGGTCGCTGCGACCGCATCGCAGCAGGCGCGCGCTACTGCGGCACCGGCTTTGTTGAGCTCGTAGACCAAGTGCTCAAGGTGATAGTCGGCCTGGCTGACCGAGGTCGCGTTGAAGGTGTTGGTCTCGACCAGATCGGCACCGGCCTCCAGGTACGCGGTGTGGATGCCGCCGATCACCTCCGGGCGGGTCAGCAACAGCAGGTCGTTGTTGCCCTTCAGGTCATGCCCCTGCGGCGTGTCACCGGTCGCGGCATGATCGCAGCCGGGCCCGTGCTGGTGGTCATAACCGCCGGCGAAGCGCGCGCCGCGGTAATCGTCCTCTTCCAGCCCATGCCGCTGGATCATCGTGCCCATGGCGCCGTCGATGATCAGGATGCGCTGGGCCAGCGCCGTTTCCAGCGCATGCACGCGGTCGGGGTGGAGCCAGGGCAGGGATGACATGGGTAGACCTCAGGGCTTGCTGGCAATCAGCGAAATGACTTCGAAATGCGGCGGGCGCTTCTCGCGGGTCACGGTTTCCAGGCTGGAGACGACCAGGCCGGCCTTTTCAACGAACTTGCGCAGTTCCTTGTCGCTGAAACCGAGGTTGACGTGGCCATAGGCATCCACGGCCGCACGGTGTTCGTGACGGGCCAGGCTGCACAGCAGCAGGCGACCGCCTGGGCGCAGGACGCGCGCACCCTCGGCGACGGCCTGGGCCGGTTTGGCCGCATAGGTCAGTGCGTGCATCAGCACCACCAGGTCGAAGCTCTGGTCGGGGAAGGGCAGGGCATGCATATCGCCTTCGCGCACTTCCACGTTGGCCAGCCGGCGCAGGCGCTCGCTGGCAGCGGCGACCACGCGCGCGCTGGTGTCGATACAGATGTAGCGCTTGGCGTGCGGCGCCACAAGCTCGGCCAGCACGCCGTCACCGGAGGCGATGTCGAGCACGTCACCGGTTTCCAGCAGCGGCAGGGCGGTGCGTGCCAGCGCTTCCCAGGTACGGCCCGGGGAATAATGGCGTTCCATGTCGCCGGCGACGCTGTCGGCCCAGTTCTGGTCCGCCGCACGGCTGGCCATGACGGCAGCCACGCGTTCAGCATCCTGGCGCAGCAGCGGGTCGTCGCTGCCGGTGCTCAGGGCATGCCACAATGCGCGCTGCGCCGGATCCAGCGCGGCGTCATCGAAGCGGTAATACGCCGAGACGCCCGAGCGACGGTCGCGTACCAGGCCGGCTTCCTTGAGCCGGGCCAGATGGGTGGACACTCGCGGCTGCGCCAGCGTGGTGATGGCCGACAGCTCGGCCACGGTGAGTTCTTCCTGTTCCAGCAGCGCCAGCAGGCGCACCCGGGTGGCGTCGGCGAACACTTTCAGCCGGACGGACCAGTCCTCGAGATCCATAAATATCTACCTATCGCGATATAGAGATATTTTCGTCCTTTGGCGGCGCTGCGGTCAAGTCAGGCGTCCTTTCCCCGCCCCCCGGTACAATCGCCCGACCGGGTCGCGCGCACTGCGGCCCTTATCACTCTGTACCCGGGAGGGTGTTGTGGATTTCAGCTTTACCGAAGAGCAGTTGATGCTGCAGGACGTTGCGCGCCGTATCGCGCAGGAAAAAATCGCGCCCAGCGCCGAACACCACGACCGCACCGGCGAGTTCCCGCTGGAGAACATCCGCCTGCTCGGCGAGAACGGTCTGATGGGCATTGAAGTGCCCGAAGCCTACGGCGGTGCGGGCATGGACCCGATCGCCTACGTCCTGGCGATGGTGGAGGTCGCCGCCGGAGACGCTGCGCATTCGACGATCATGTCGGTCAACAACTCGCTGTTCTGCAACGGCATCCTGACCCACGGCAGCGAAGCGCAGAAGCAGAAGTATGTGCGCGCCATCGCCGAGGGCGAGGCCATCGGTGCGTTCGCGCTGACCGAGCCGCAGTCCGGTTCGGATGCGACAGCCATGCGCTGCCGCGCGGTCAAGCAGGCCGACGGCACCTACGTGATCAACGGCAAGAAGAGCTGGATCACCTCCGGCCCGGTGGCCAAGTACATCGTGCTGTTTGCGATGACCGATCCGGAACAGGGCGCGCGTGGCATCACCGCCTTCATGATCGACACCGACAAGGCCGGCTTCCACCGCGGCAAGACCGAGCCGAAGCTGGGCATCCGTGCCTCGGCCACCTGCGAAATCGAGTTCCAGGACTACGTGGCAGACGCTGACGACGTGCTGGGCAAGGAAGGCGAGGGCTTCAAGATCGCCATGGGCGTGCTCGACGCCGGCCGTATCGGCATCGCCTCGCAGGCGATCGGCATCGCCCGTGCGGCGTATGAAGCGACGATCGAGTATGTGAAGGACCGCAAGGCCTTCGGCGCGGCGATCGGTACCTTCCAGATGACCCAGGCCAAGATCGCCGACATGAAGTGCAAGCTGGACGCGGCGATGCTGCTGACGCTGCGCGCGGCATGGGTGAAAGGCCAGGGCAAGCGTTTCAGCAATGAAGCGGCGATCGCCAAGCTGACCGCCTCCGAAGCGGCAATGTGGATCACCCATCAGGCCGTGCAGATCCACGGCGGCATGGGGTATTCCAAGGAAATGCCGCTGGAGCGGTACTTCCGTGATGCCAAGATCACCGAGATCTACGAGGGCACCTCGGAGATCCAGCGTCTGGTGATCGCGCGCAACGAGACGGGTCTGCGTTGATCGATAGGACAGCGGCGCCACTTCGGCGCCGCTTGTCGGTCAGGGCCTCTGAAGTGGCCTTGAGGCGTTGCGGACGCTCCAGCGTCGGATCAAGGTAGGTGCCGACCGTTGGTCGGCACGCAGGGTAGTGCAGAATGTGCGGTCCCGTTCTGCAGGTGACTCCATGGTTATTTATCGAGGCGCAGGGTTCCTCACCCTGCTCACCCCCATCGCCGCCCTGCTGCTGTTGATGTGGTTGTGGCCGGATCCTGCTGTTGCCAAAGGCAATACCTCGCTGGCGCAGCTGTTGATCGGATTCGGCATCGGCGCAGCGATCAACGTCGTGCTCGGCATGGTGCTCAACCGCGGCCCGCGCGGTGAAGGCGATCCTGCCCGCCATCACTTCTTCTACCTGCCGATGCAGTGGCCCTCGTTGGCGATCGTGATGGTGTGCGCGGCAGTATCACTGCTGCGCTGAGGCCGTTTGGTAGTGCCGGCCGCTGGCCGGCAACCAGGCGGTCCTTGTCTGGCAGGTGCCCGGAGCAGCCGGCCAGCGGCCGGCACTACCTCGTCCCCATATGCATGCCTCGCGTGAGCCACATTACCCGTCACGCACGGCGCACAAAAAAGCCCCGGCTCGCGCCGGGGCTTTTTCATTCCAGCGTGACCACCCACGGTGGTCACCTGCCGGTGGGGCAACCGTGGCTGCCCCTGTGCATCAACGATCCGGACGGTGGGCCGTATTGGCTTCGCCCTGGCGCTCCAGGAACTCCTTGGACGGTTCGTCCAGCTTGTCACCCAGCATGCGGCGGACCACCACGAAGAACACCGGGATCATCAGCAGACCCAGGAAGGTGGCGAAGACCATGCCGCCGATCACGCCGGTACCGATCGCGTGACGTGCGTTGGCGCCGGCACCGGTGGAGATGGCCATCGGCACCACGCCCATGATGAAGGCGAACGAGGTCATCAGGATCGGGCGGAAGCGCAGGCGGGAGGCTTCGATGGTCGCCTCGCGCAGGTTCTTGCCCGCGGCCCGCTGTTCCACCGCGAACTCCACGATCAGGATCGCGTTCTTCGCTGCCAGACCGATCACCGTGATCAGGCCGATCTTGAAGTACAGATCGTTCGGCAGGCCACGGGCGAGGGAGAAGGCCAGGGCGCCAAGGACACCCAGCGGCACCACCAGCAGCACCGCCACCGGGATCGACCAGCTTTCATACAGCGCGGCCAGGCAGAGGAATACCACCACGATGGACAGCACCAGCAGCAGGGTCGCGGCGTTGCCGGCCAGGATTTCCTGGTAGGACATGCCCGACCAGTCGTAGCCGAAGCCGGCCGGCAGGTCGTCGTTGACGATCCGCTCCATCGCCTGCATCGCCTCGCCCGAGCTGCGCCCGGCGGCCTGCGAACCGACGATGTTGACCGCCGAGTAGCCGTTGTAGCGGCTCAGCGACGGCGGTGCGGACACCCACTCGGACTTCACCACGGTGCTCAGCGGAATCATCGCCTGCGTGCCATCGGCGTTGGTCTGCAGCGTGCTGGGCGTGTAGAAGCTGTTCAACGACTCCGCGCCGGTGCGGTACGGGCCATCGGCCTGCAGGGTCACGCGCTTGATGCGGCCTTCATAGAAGAAGTCGTTGACGTACACCGGGGCCAGCATCAACTGGATGGTGCTATACACGTCCGACACCGACAGGCCCATGGTCTGCGCCTGCACACGGTCCACGTGCAACTGCAGCTGCGGGGCGTTTTCCAGGCCGTTCGGGCGCACGCCGGTCAGCAGATCGCTTTCCTGCGCGGCCTTGCCGAGCAGGATGTTGCGGGCCTGCGTCAGCTGCTCATAGCCCACGCCGCCGCGGTCCTGCAGCCACATGTCGAAGCCACCGAACTGGCCCAGGCCCTGCACGGTCGGCAGGTTGACCACGAAGATCTGCGCTTCCTTGATCCCATAGAACGCGCCGTTCATGTTGTTGATGAACTCGGGCACCGTGATGTCACGGTCCGCCCAGGGCTTGAGGCGGATGAAGCCCATGCCCACGTTCTCACCGGAGCCGACGAAGCTGAAACCGGCCACCTGCAGCATGCCTTCGAAGCCATCCTGCTTTTCCAGGATGCCGCGCATCTGGGCGAAGGCGTGGTTGGTCTGCGACTTGGTCGAGCCCGGCGGCAGCTGCACGATCGCCAGCGCGTAGCCCTGGTCTTCTTCGGGCAGGAAGCTGCCCGGCATGCGCGTGAACAGGAAACCGCACAGCACGGTCAGCACCACGAACAGGATCATCCAGCGCGGGGCATGCTTCACCGCCGAGGTGATGTGGCCCACGTAGGTGTTGCTGACCTTGTCGTAGTACTTGTTGAAGGTGCGGTAGACGATGTTCGGCTTGTCGTTGTGCGTCGGCTTGAGGAACGTCGCGCACAGCGCCGGGGTGAAGCCCAGGGCCAGGAAAGCCGAGAAGGCCATCGCGATGGCGATGGTCAGCGCGAACTGCTTGTAGATCTCACCGGCGGCGCCGCCCTGCAGGGCCGACGGAATGAACACCGCTGCCAGCACCACGGTGATGGCCACCACCGCACCGGTGATCTGGGTCATGGCCTTCTGGGTGGCGGCCTTGGGTGGCAGCTTCTCCTCGGTCATGATGCGTTCGACGTTCTCGATGACCACGATGGCGTCATCGACCACGATGCCGATCGCCAGCACCATCGCAAACAGCGTCAGCTGGTTGATGGTGAAGCCGATGATGCTCATGCCCAGGAACGTGCCCAGCAGCGCGACCGGGATGACCAGGGTCGGGATCAGCGTGGCGCGGAAGTTCTGCAGGAAGATCAGCATCACCAGGAACACCAGCACGACCGCTTCGATCAGGGTCTTGACCACTTCCTCGATCGAGATCTTCACGAAGGTGGTGCTGTCGTACGGCGAGAACCAGCTGACACCGGCCGGGAAGCTCGGCTTGAGCTCGTCCATCTTCGAGGTGACCGCATTGGCCACGTTGAGCGCGTTGGCGCCCGGCAGCAGCTGGATGGCGAAGGCACCGGTCGGCTTGCCGTTGTACTGGGTGTCAAAGCCGTAGTTGTTCGCACCGAAGGCGATCCGGGCGATGTCCTTGAGCAGCACGCGCGAGCCGTCGGGATTGGCGCGCAGGATGATGTTCTCGAACTCTTCCGGCGAGCTGAAGCGCCCTTCGGCCGACACGGTCGCGGTGAAGTAGTGGCCTTCCGGCGAGGGATCCGAGCCCAGCGAACCGGCCGCGAACTGCACGTTCTGGTCCTTGATCGCGGCCAGCACCTGGGTGGCGGACAGGCCGTAACCCTGCATCTTTTCCGGGTTGAGCCAGATGTTCATGGCGTACTCGGAACCGAACTGCTGGGTGCTGCCCACGCCGGGGATACGCGAGATCTGGTCGAGCACGCGCGAGCCGACGATGTCGTTGAGCGCATCGCGGTCGATCGAGGCGCTGTCGGACTGCAGGGCCACCACCATCAGGAAGCCGGCGTTGGCCTTGGCCACCACCACGCCCTGCTGGGTCACTTCGGTCGGCAGGCGAGGGGTCGCCAGGGAGACCTTGTTCTGCACCTGGACCTGGGCGATATCGGCATCGGTGCCGGTTTCGAAGGTCAAGGTGATGGTGACGCGGCCGTTGGAGGCCGAAGAGGAGCTGAAGTACAGCAGGTGATCGATACCGGTCAGCTGCTGCTCGATCACTTGGGTGACCGACTTTTCGGCGGTGTCGGCGCTGGCGCCGGGGTAGGTGGCGCTCACCGTCACCTGGGGAGGCGCGATGCTCGGGTAGGACTCCACGCCCAGACCCAGGATCGAGATCACGCCCGCAAGCGAGATCAGGATCGCGACCACCCAGGCGAATACCGGGTGTTCAATGAAAAATTTAGGCATGACGGAGGATTCCCGTTATTGCTTGTTCGGTTCGGCAGCCGGAGCGGCGTCGGACGTTGCGGCGGCGGCATCAGCCGGGGCGGCCGCGGCATCAGGCTTGGCGGCAGCCGCCGGAGCGGCTCCTGCCGGAGCAGCACCCGCCGGCGCCTGGCCATTGCCGTTGCCGGCGGCCGGGTTCCACGGGGCGGCCTTGGCCGGTTCGCCTTCCTTGACCTTCTGTACGCCGGCCACGATCACCTGATCGCCGGCATCCAGACCACCGCTGACCAGCCAGTTGCTGCCCTGCTGGCCCTCGCTCTTCACATTCTTGCGGGCGACCTTGCCGTCCTTGCCCACCACCAGGACGTAGCCGCCGGTGGTGTCGCGCTGCAGTGCCTGCAGCGGGACCAGGTAGGCGTTGTTGCGCTCACCCAGCGTCGCCTGGAAGCTGACGAAGGCGCCCGGCAGCAGGATCTGCTGCGGGTTCGGCAGTACCGCGCGCAGCGAGACCGCGCCGGTGGCCGGGTCGACCGTGGTCGAGGAGAAGTCCAGCGTGCCCGGCTGGTCATAGACCGTGCCGTCGGCCAGCTTCACCTGCACGGTGGATTTGCCGTCCCCGCTCAGCGCCAGTGCGCCCTTGGCCTGGGCCGCGCGCATCTGGGTCAACTCATCCACGCTCATCGAGAAGTTCACGTACAGCGGGTCGAGCTGATCCACGGTGGTCAGCAGGGTCACATCGCCCTGGCCAACCAGCGCACCTTCAGTGACCTGCTGCTTGCCGGCGCGGCCGCTGATCGGCGAGCGCACTTCGGCATAGCCCAGGTTGATCCGCGCGCTGGCCAGCGAGGCCTGGGCCTGCTGCACGGCGGCAGCGGCAGTGCGCTCGGTGGCTTCGGCCGCATCCAGATCGGACTTGGAGACGTAAGCCTGCGGGGCCAGCGAGCGGGCGCGGTTGGCGGCGGCCTTGGCGTTGGCGGCGGTGGCCTGCGCCGACGCCAGCTCGGCCTGGGAGGCATTGAGTGCTGCACGCAGCGGTGCCGGGTCGATCAGGAACAGCACCTGGCCTTCCTTCACATCCGAGCCTTCCTGATAGACGCGCTTGAGCACCACGCCCGGGACGCGGGCGCGCACATCGGCGCTGCGGAACGGCGACAGACGGCCGACCAGCTCACGCTGCAGCGGCAGGGTCTGCGGCTTGGCCTCGATCACGCCCACCTCCGGCGGCGGCGGGGCCTGCTGCTCTTCCTTTTTGCAGGCGGTCAACGCAAGGGCGACTGCGCACGTCAGGGCAAGGGTGCGGAGTGGGGCGATCATCAGGAGAAGCTCCGGTGTTGGTTTGAATACGAAGCCGTGGCCGCATCGGGCGCAGCGAATGCGCGCAGGAAGCTGTCGACGGAGAATTCTGCCCAGCGGCGGCGCACGGCGGCGTCATCGCGGTGGGGGATGTGGAAACGCTGTTTCTCGAAATCCAAGCCGGCGATCATGCTCAATAGCAGTTCAGCCATGAAGTGCGGGTCGTCATGCCTCAGCTGGCCTTCGGCGGATCGGGTTGCCAGCCATTCAGAAACATGAAGTGCCAACGCGCCTGCACCGTCCTGGTAGAGCGTGCGGGCTTCCTGCGGGAACTGACTGGACTCGGCGGCGATCAGGCGGCGGGCCTGGACCACATGCGGCTGGTTGAAGTGATCCAGATAGTCGTTGGCGAACCGCAGCAGACTGCCGCGCAGGTCGTCACCGTCGAGTGAGCGCAGCCCGGCGGTGGCGCGGCAGACGTGCCGCTGCATCACCCGCTTCAGCAGTTCCTGTTTATTGCCATAGCGGCTGTAGAGGGTCTGCTTGGAACATCCAGCGTGCTGTGCCACCGCGTCCATGCTCAGTTGCATGCCCTGGCTGGCCAGCAGCTCGCGCACGGCATCGAACACGCGGTGATCGCGCGCGTCCAGGGTGCTGGCGGCGGGGGATGGGGGAGTCACGGGGTGGACTATACCGTCCAGTTCAGAATTGTAGAAGCCTTGTCTTTCGGCGGTTTTTGATACCCAACGTCAAGTTGCAATCGAAGCGGCCGATGCTGCGCTGTGCAGAACTCCCGCGCGATCCTCCGTACCGCCTCGGATTGAAGCGCCCGATGTAAACGGGACCCAACCCGAAAGACCTTATTCCGTCCTGCAGCAAGGTATTTCTGTGCGGTAGGCCTACAATTTCATTTTCCCAACTGAGCATCACGCACCGCTCCGTCATGAAACCGCAAAAACCAGCAGCCAAGACCGTGAAAAACAAATCCAAACCAGCCGATACGCAGACTGTTTCGCCAGTGGGCTTCTCGCTGGAGCCGGTGTACACGGCCTTGCGCAAGCGCTACCCGTCGGCCGGGCAGGCCGAGGCAGTGGCTTTTGCCGCCGACTTCTACAAGCGCATGGAGGCGGACGAGTTCCCGCACCACAGCGCCGAGGAGTGGGCTGCACTGGCAGCGGACACGCTGGAATTCGCGCGTGTGCGCAAGTCCGGCAAGGCCAATGTCCGCGTGTTCAACCCGACGCTGAAGAGCAACGGGTGGGAGTCGCCGCATACGGTGTTGCAGATCGTCAACGACGATATGCCGTTCCTGGTCGACACGGTGACGATGTCGCTGGCCGAGCATGGCGTGGGCGTGCATGTACTGGGTCACCCGGTGATCCGCTTCGCCCGTGACAAGGCCGGCAAGCTGACCGGTGTCAGCGACGGCACCGCCGAATCGGTGATGCTGCTGGAGATCGACCGCCAGCCGGCCGACGCCATGGCCGACGTCGAGAAGGCGATCATCAAGGCGCTGGACGAGGTGCGTGCCATCGTCCGCGATTGGGACGCGATGCGTGCCAAGGCGCAGAGCCTGGCCGACGACCTGGGCAGCCGCCAGCTGCCGGTGGATGCCGCTTCGCGTGCCGAAGCGCAGGAATTCCTGCGCTGGGCCGCCGACAACCACTTCACCTTCTTCGGCTACCGCGAGTACCGCGTGGAGAAGCAGGGCAAGGAAGACGTGCTGGCGCCGCTCAACGACACCGGCCTGGGCCTGATGCGCGGGCAGGACAAGTCCGCTGCACGTCCGGTCAAGACGCTCGCCGCGCAGGGCCTCAATGCCACCACCGGCTTGAAGGACGCGCTGATCCTGACCAAGACCAATGCCCGTTCGCGCGTGCATCGCTCCGGCTACATGGACTACATCGGCGTGCTTGAATTCGACGCCAAGGGCAAGATCATCGGCGAGCAGCGCTTCCTGGGCCTGTTCACCTCCAGCGCGTACAACCGCCGCCCGTGGGAAATCCCGCTGGTGCGCCAGCGCCACGAATACGTGATGAGCAAGTCCGGCCTGGCACCGAGCAGCCACAGCGGCAAGGCCCTGCGCCACATTCTGGAAACCCTGCCGCGCGAAGAGCTGTTCCAGTCCAGCGAGGACGAACTGTTCCGCACCGCCATGGGCGTGCTGGGCCTGCAGGAGCGTGTGCGCAGCCGCCTGTTCCTGCGCCGCGACAAGTACAGCCGTTTCATCTCCGCGCTGGTGTATCTGCCGCGCGAGCGCTTCAACACCGATGTGCGCCTGCGCATCGAAGCCATGCTCAAGGACGCCCTGCAGGGCGAGTACGTGGACAGCTCGGTGGTGCTCGGTGAGTCGCCGCTGGCCCAGGTGCACCTGATCGTGCGTCCGAAGGCTGGCCAGACCCTGGAAGTGGATACCAGCGCACTGGAGCAGAAGCTTGCCCAGGTGCTGCGCAACTGGCAGGACGATCTGCGCGAAGCGCTGGTGGCCCGCCACGGTGAAACCGAAGGCCTGCGCATCGCCGCACGTATCGGCAAGGCACTGCCGGCCGGCTACATCGAAGACTCCAGCACTGAAATTGCCGCCAACGACGTCAGCCAGCTCGATGCGCTGACCGGCCCGGACGATCTGCGTCTGAGCCTGCAGGCCGTGCATCGCGACGAAGGCGATGGCCTGCGGTTGAAGCTGTATCGCCAGCTGGATGACATCCCGCTGTCAGATGCGCTGCCGATGATGGAAAACATGGGCCTGCGCGTGATCTCCGAGCGCCCGTACCGTCTGACGGTCGACAACGCGCCGGTGTACGTGCAGGACTTCGAAGTGGAATCGGTGGCGGGTGCGATCGACGCGCCGAGCGTCGATGCCGCCTTCGGTGAGACCTTTGCCCGCGTGTGGCACGGCGATGCCGAGAACGATGGCTTCAACCGCCTCGTGCTCGCGGCCGGTCTGCACTGGCGCCAGGTCGCGATGCTGCGTGGCTACTGCAAGTACCTGCTGCAGACCGGCGTGCCGTTCTCGCAGGCCTATGTGGAAGGCACCTTCACCCGTTACCCGCTGCTGGCCCGCCTGCTGGTGGAGCTGTTCGAAGCCCGCTTCGATCCGGCTACCGGCCACGAGAGCAAGGACGCGATCGCCGAGGGCCAGGCCCAGCTGCGCGCGCACCTGACCGTGCTCGCCGGCGGTGACGAAGCCACCCTCAAAGTGCTCAAGACCGTGGTCGATGCACGCAAGGGCGACCGCACCGTGCAGATGGATGCCGCGCGCGATGCGCTGCTCAAGCTGATGGACCGCGTCTCCAGCCTTGATGAAGACCGCATCCTGCGCAGCTTCATGGGCGTGATCGATGCGACCCTGCGCACCAGTTACTACCAGACCGATGCCGAGGGCCGTCCGGGCCACGTCATCAGCTTCAAGTTCGATTCGGCGCTGGTGCCGGACCTGCCCAAGCCGCGCCCGTACCGCGAAATCTTCGTGTACGGCCCGCGTGTGGAAGGTACCCACCTGCGCTTCGGGGCCGTGGCCCGTGGTGGCCTGCGCTGGTCGGATCGTCGCGAAGATTTCCGTACCGAGGTGCTGGGCCTGGTCAAGGCGCAGATGGTCAAGAACACCGTGATCGTGCCGGTCGGCGCGAAGGGCGGCTTCTTCGCCAAGATGCCGCCGCTCAACGGCGACCGTGATGCGGTGTTCGCCAACGGCGTGGCCTGCTACAAGCTGTTCATCCAGGGCCTGCTGGACATCACCGACAACATCGTCAACAACAAGATCGTGCCGCCGGTGGACGTGGTCCGCCACGACATGGACGACCCGTACCTGGTGGTGGCGGCCGACAAGGGCACCGCCACGTTCTCCGACATCGCCAACGGCCTGGCCGTGGCGCACGGCTTCTGGATGGGCGATGCGTTCGCCTCCGGTGGCTCGGTCGGTTACGACCACAAGGGCATGGGCATCACCGCACGCGGTGCGTGGGAGTCGGTCAAGCGCCACTTCCGTGCGCTGGGCCGTGACAGCCAAAGCCAGGATTTCACCGCAGTCGGCGTGGGCGACATGTCCGGCGACGTGTTCGGCAACGGCATGCTGTTGTCGCGCCACATCCGTCTGGTTGCGGCATTCGATCACCGCCACATCTTCCTGGACCCGAACCCGGATGCGGCCACGACCTTCGTCGAGCGCGAGCGTCTGTTCACCGTGCCGCGCTCCAGCTGGGCCGATTACGATGCCAAGCTGATCAGCAAGGGCGGCGGCATCTTCCCGCGTACGCTGAAGTCGATCGAGATCACCCCGCAGGTGCGTGAGGCACTGGGCCTGGACGACGGCGTCAAGTCGATGACCCCGAACGACCTGATGAGCGCGATCCTGAAATCGCCGGTCGATCTGTTGTGGAACGGCGGCATCGGTACCTACGTCAAGGCGGCCAGCGAGCAGCACAGCGATGTCGGCGACCGCGCCAACAACGCGCTGCGCGTCAATGGCGGCGAGCTGCGCTGCAAGGTGGTGGGCGAGGGTGGCAACCTGGGCATGACCCAGCTGGGCCGCATCGAAGCCGCCCAGGCCGGCGTACTGCTCAACACCGACTTCATCGACAACTCGGCCGGTGTGGACACCTCCGATCACGAAGTCAACATCAAGATCCTGCTCAACGATGTGGTGCGTGCCAAGAAGTTGACCGTCGAACAGCGCAACAAGCTGCTGGCCTCGATGACCGACGAAGTGGCCGCGCTGGTGCTGATGGACAACTACCGTCAGAACCAGGCGCTGAGCCTGATGGAACGCATGGCGGTCAAGCGCCTGGGCTCCAAGCAGCACTTCATCCGCACGCTGGAACAGCAGGGCCTGCTGGATCGCCAGATCGAGTACCTGCCCTCGGATGCGGAACTGTCCGCACGCAAGGCGCGTGGCCAGGGCCTGACCCGTCCGGAACTGTCGGTGCTGTTGTCCTACTCCAAGCTGGTGGCCTTCCAGCAGCTGCTCGAGTCGGACATTCCGGAAGATCCGTACCTGTCCAAGGAGCTGCAGCGCTACTTCCCGACGCCGCTGCAGAAGAAGTACGCCGATGCGATGGAGCGTCACCGCCTGAAGCGCGAAATCATCGCCACGGCCGTGACCAACCAGACCATCAACCGCATGGGCGCCACCTTCCTGATGCGCATGCAGGAAGACACCGGCCGCACCGTGGCCGAGGTCGCCAAGGCGTACACGATCAGCCGTGAGACGCTGGATGCACGCGCGCTGTGGGCACAGATCGACGCCCTCGACGGCACGCTGCCGGAGTCGGTGCAGATCGACGCGCTGGAAGTGATCTGGAAGCTGCAGCGCTCGTTCGTGCGCTGGCTGCTCTCGCGCCCGGGCGCCATGCCGGGCATCACCGAAGCGGTCAACCGCTACCAGGCCGCGTTCAACGACATCCGCGACGCCTCCGGCGTGCTGCCCGATTCGCAGCGCCCGGCCTACGAGGCCAGCGTGCAGGAGTGGAAGGACAAGGGCCTGCCGCCGGCGTTGTCGCAGCAGCTTTCGGAACTGCAGTTCCTGGAGCCGGCGTTCGACATCATCGAACTGGCCCGCACCCGCAAGCTCAAGCCCGTGGACGTCTCCAAGGTCCACTTCCGCCTGGGCGACGCCCTGCAGCTGCCGTGGCTGTTCGAGCAGATCGACGCGCTGGAGGTCAACGGCCGCTGGCACGCCGTGGCCCGTGGCGTGCTGCGCGACGAGCTGGCCGCCCACCATCGCAACCTGGCTGCCCAGGTCCTGTCGATGAAGGGCAGCAGCGCCGAAGCCAAGGTCGCCGCCTGGATGGGCCGCGATGACAGCAGCCTGCGCTTTACCCTGGCGATGCTGGCCGAGCTGGCCGAGCAGAAAACCCTGGACTACCCGACCGTTTCGGTCGCGGTGCAGCGCCTGGGTCAGCTGGCCTCGCATGGTGCGTGAGCGCATGGTGCGTCGGCGCATTCGCGCTGACGCCCCACGGTTTGCTTTGCAAACCGTGGGCCCCATGCAGACGTTGCTTCCAGACCCCCGCGCCTTCGGCGCGCCCCCCTGACTCAGGGGGGCTCTGCTCCAGAGGGATAAGTGGGGGCTGATAACGGCATTGCATGAGAAACACACGGCTCCGCTTCGGCGGGGCCGTTTTCGTTTCCGTTCGTGCCGGCCCGCAGCCGGCACGAACGGTTATGCTCTTGCCGGCATACCCCACCCGGATTCACCGATGAGCGACACCCCCCGTATCGCCTTTCTGGCCAGCTCCACCGAAGCGGCGCAGCTCGCGCTGGCGCAGATGCGGGCCCGCTATGGCGACTACACGCCCGAGCAGGCCGAGGTGCTGTGCCCGCTGGGCGGAGATGGCTTCCTGCTGCAGACGCTGCATCGCTATGGTGCGCTGGACAAGCCGGTGTTCGGCATGAAGCTGGGGACGGTTGGTTTTCTGATGAACCAGTTCCGTGATGACGATCTGCCCGCGCGCCTGGCGGCCGCCGAGCCGGCCAACCTGCGGCCGCTGGAGATGCTGGCCCTGACCGAGTCCGGCACCACCACCGGGTCGCTGGCCTACAACGACGTCTCGCTGCTGCGCCAGACCCGCCAGGCCGCGCATATCGGCATCGACCTCAACGGCCAGGAGCGCGTGGCCGAGCTGATCGGCGATGGCGTGCTGGTCGCCACCCCGGCCGGCAGCACGGCGTACAACTATTCCGCGCATGGCCCGATCCTGCCGCTGGGCTCGCATACCATCGCGCTGACCCCATTGGCCCCGTATCGCCCGCGCCGCTGGCGGGGCGCGATCCTCAAGGCCGCCACGGAAGTGCGTTTCCGCGTGCTCGATCCGTACAAGCGCCCGGTCAGCGTCACCGCCGATTCGCACGAAACCCGCGATGTGGTGGAAGTGACCATCCGCGAATCGCGCGAACGCCGGGTCACCATGCTGTTCGACCCGGAACACAACCTGGAAGACCGCATCCTGAGCGAGCAGTTCATGTTCTGACGCTGCACGGCCGTGGTGGCCATGCACTGTGGGAGAATGGCTGGCCGGCCGCTGCGGCCGCATTGGATTGCTGATTGCCATGGGCGACAACACCCCCCGTTTGCTGACCGTTGCCGTGACGTCGCGGGCCCTGTTCGATCTGGAAGAGGGCCACGCGCTGTTCGAGGCTGAAGGCGTCGATGCTTACGCCGAGTACCAGCGCAAGCACGAAGATGATGTGCTGCGTCCCGGCGTGGCCTTCCCGGTGGTGCGCAAGCTGCTCGCGCTCAACCAGGGCCAGTCGCCGGAACAGCCGCGGGTGGAAGTGATCCTGCTGTCGCGCAACTCGGCCGATACCGGCCTGCGCATCTTCAATTCGATCCAGCACTACGACCTGGGCATCATCCGCGCGACCTTCACCGCGGGCGAGCCGACCTGGCCCTATGTGAAGCCGTTCGGCACCGATCTGTTCCTGTCGGCCAACCCGGAATCGGTGCGTCGTGCGCTGCTGCACGGGATCGCGGCGGCGACCATCCTGCCCAAGCCGCCGGGCGAGACGATTGCCGCAGCCGAGCAGGTCGACCTGGGCCGTCCGCTGGGTCAGCTCCGCATCGCCTTCGATGGTGATGCGGTGATCTTTGGCGATGAGAGCGAGCGCATCTCGCGCGAGCAGGGCGTGGAAGCGTTCGGCCGCCATGAGCGTGAGAACGCCCGCGAGCCACTCAGCGGCGGCCCGTTCCGCAACTTCCTCTCGGCCCTGCACACACTGCAGGCCGTCTTCCCGTCAGGCGAAGATGCGCCAATCCGCACCGCCTTGGTGACGGCACGCTCAGCGCCCGCGCACGAGCGCGTGATCCGCACGCTGCGCGAGTGGGGCGTGCGCCTGGACGAGGCGCTGTTCCTCGGCGGCCGCCACAAGGGCCCGTTCCTGGAAGCCTTCGGCGCGGACATCTTCTTCGACGATTCGCAGCACAACATCGACAGCGCGCTGCAGCACCAGAGCGTGGCCGCCGGGCATGTGCCGCATGGGGTCGCCAACGACGGTTGATGCAGCGCCGGTCCCATGTACCCACCAACGGTGGGCACCTACGGGATCGGCAGGACCGACGGCGCGGTGGGGTCAGGATTGAGCGGCAAACGGATGTCGACCAGCCGCCAGCGCAGGCCCGAGCGCTGCAGGATGAACACCACCGGCGCGCCCTGCGGCGTGTAGGTGGTGGCGGTGAACCGCGACAGCGACTCGAAATGGTGGGTGGCGCCCTTCAGGGGGCGCGCCGGCCGTGGTGTCGCATAGGCGTCATTGCTGGGGCTGTCCAGATCGTTGCTGGCGCGCTTCCACAGGGTGTGGCCCTCCAGCAGCGCACCGATGCCGGTCGGGGTGACCAGCGCGTCCACGGCGGTCGCGCTGAGCCGGTCACCGGCCGAGAGCAGCAACGCGCCGAACAGGCTGGACTGCATGTCCGGACCCGCGCGACGCACCACGTAGTCGCTCAGCTGGGCCCGCAGATTGGCGCGCAGCATCGGGAAATCCACGTAACGGTCAAGCGTGGCGGTATTGCGCTGCTCGATCGCGCGGCTGAGGCCATGCACGGTCAAGTAGGGGCCGCTGAACAGCACGCCCGCAAGTACCAGCAGCACCGCGGCCGTCAACCAGAGCAGTTTTTTCATTGCATCACGCCTCTACAGGGCACTGCGACGAGCTTGCCGCAGTGGGTGTCGGGGAATGTGAAGGCTAGTGACTGGGCGAGCCACCACCGTGCTGGAAGGCAGTCACCAAGCGCGCGCGCTCGTCCGGTGTCAGCGCGTCCACCCGCGTATCCAGAATCTGATCCAGGTTGCCGAGGCGGGTGGTGCCAAGGACGCCGCTGGCGATGTTCGGGTTCTGCAGCACGTAAGCGAATGCCGTCTGCGCCGGTGTCTGCGACCGTACCGTGGTGATCGCGCGCTGCATCGTGCGTGCGCTGCGCATCAACTGCCGACTGGACGGTTTCAACCATGCACGTGCGAGATACCACGCATCGGCCAGGCGCGGCAGCCGTGGCCGTGCTGGCAGCAGGTGGCCCTGCGCCAGCACCGTGCCGGCCAGCACCCCGATGCCGGCCTCATGCATGGCGGCGATCAGCGGTTCGCGGTCCTGTTGCAGGGCGTTGTAGTCGATCAGGGCGACATCGAACATGCCAGGATGCGCGGCCATGAACTGCATGGTCTCGGCGGTGTGGGTATTGATGCCGAGCAGGCGGAACATGCCATTGCGGCGCATGCGATCAAGAGCCGAGAGCAGTTCGTCGGTGATCTGCGGCACCCCGATGCCATGCAACTGAAAGATATCCAGGTGCCCGCAGTGCAGGTTTCGAAGCGAGGCGGCACAGCTGCGCTCGATGTTCTCCGGGGAGAAATCTCGCTGTTCAGTGCCGCTCACGCCCGCCTGGCCGGTGAGCGTGCCGGCCTTGCTGGAGATCACCAGCCCGTCGCGCGGGTGAGCGCCAAATGCGCGCTGCAGGATCCGGCCCAGCCGTGGTTCGGCGTGGAAGGCGGAGTAGTTGTGACCGGTATCGAACAGGTTGACCCCGCGCTCAAGCGCGTGGCGCAGGATGCGCTCGGCCTGGGGCTCGGGGAAGCGACGATGGCCCCAGAAGCCCGAACAGCCCAGTGACACCTGGGAAACCTGCAGACCGCTGCGGCCCAGCGGCCGCCGGGCGAGAGGCGTTGGCGAGGACATGGCGTTCAGAACTCCAGGTCCAGCGCCGCGCACAGGTAATCCACGAAGGGAGCAAGCGTGACCAGGTCGGCCGCGATGGTCTGGCGCAGGCGCGGGCCGGTCATCGTGGCGTCGTCCAGCGAGCGCCAGAAGACCCAGTTGCGGTGCTTGAGATCGTCGATGAACTCGAACTCCGGCTCGAACCCGCGCGGGGCGCGGACCAGCTTCTCGCTTTCCTCGAAATCGAATTTCTTGCGCAGCAGCGGCGAATGCGCGGCGGCCTTCCAGCTGCCAGGGTTGTCGACGATGAAGTGCCGCACCTTGCGCTGCGTGGCCGGTTCGGGATGCCACAGCCCCGCACCGACGAAGCTCTCGCCCGGCTGCAGGTGGATATAGAACGACGGGGCCGGCACCTGCTTGCGGCGCTCATGGAACAGGCGCGCGCCCTGCCAGCTCTTGTAGGGCGACTTGTCGTTGGAGAAGCGCGCATCGCGGTAGATGCGGAACAGCGAGCCACCCACGGTGCGCGGATCGGCGCGGAAGTGCTCGCTGACTGCGGCCAGGTCCGGCTGCAGATCGGTGATCAAGCGCAGGAACGGCTGGCGGACATGCGCTTCGTACTTCGGCTTGTGCTCGTTGAACCAGGTCTTGTCGTTGTTGCGGGCCAGGCCTCGCAGGAACGTGAAGGTAGCCGGGCTGAAATAGGTGCTCATAGGCTGCTCTGCAGGTGGGTGCCCCAGTCGCGCAGCTGCTGCAGCAGGGCGAGCTTGCCGGCATCGTTGGCATGCTCTGCGGCCAGTGCATCCAGCTGCGCGGTGAACTGCGGCAGGGTCTGTTCGCCCAGCGATGCATCGCCGAGCAGGCGCTGGCGACGATAGTCGTTCCAGCGTGAGCGCTCGGTGGTGTCCAGGGTGTCCGGGTAGTTGCGGGCGCGGTACCGGAACAGCAGCTCGGGCATGCGCGGATCGCGCAGGCGCTCGGCGAAGCTGGCCAGTTCGGCCGGTCGGCTGGTGCGGATACGCGACATCAGGGATTTGTCGCCGTCGGCGAGGAAACCGTCGTACAACGAGGCGTCCACATCGCTCGGCGGCAGCGTACGCTCACCCGAATACACCTGGCGGACCTTCTCGGCCAGGGCCGGGCCGATCTGGCGCAGGCGCTCGGCCTTGGCCTCGATCGCGGCCGGGTCGATACCCAGGCGCGCATGGTCGGCCGGACGCAGGTGGTTCCAGGCGACCAGCGCCGGGACCTTGTTGAGGTGCACTTCCTTGAGCGGCACGCGCTGCTCGCCCTCGGCCATGTCGGCCGCGCGGGTGTATAGGCGTGCGGCGATGGTTTCCGGTGGCAGATCGAGCAGCGGCTCGATATCGCCCTCCAGATCGAGCGCGATGATGCGGTTGTTGATGAAGGGATGGCGCGCCACTGGCAGCACCGGTGCGGCGCACATGCGCTGGGCCGGGTAGCGCATCGAGATGTGCAGCACCGGCTGCATCGCCTCCACATCCAGCAGGCCGCCCACGAAGCGCTTGTCGCGCAGCTTCAGCGCGTAGTCCCACAGCCGTGGCTGCGCCTGCTTGAACAGCTTCGCCAGACCGATTGTCGCGTACACGTCGGACAGCGCTTCATGCGCATCGCCCTGACGGACGTTATTGGCCGTGGCCAGATGCTCGAGCTTGAACGAAGTGGCGCCGTCTTCGCGCTGCGGCCAGACAATCCCGTCCGGGCGCAGCGCATGCAGCAGCCGCATCATGTCCAGCAGATCCCAGCGCGAATTGCCGTTGCGCCACTCGCGTTCGTAGGGATCGTAGAAGTTGCGGAACAGCCCGTGGCGGACGAATTCATCGTCGAAGCGCAGCGTGTTGTAACCCAGCGAGCAGGTGCCCGGCTGCGCCATCAGGTCGTTGATCCGCGCGAACGCCTCGGCCTCGGTGACGCCGGCGCTCAGCGCGTGCTGCGGGGTGATGCCGGTGATCAGGGTGGCGATCGGCGAGGGCAGCAGATCATCGGCCGGTTTGACGTAGAAGCTGACCGGTTCTTCGATGATGTTGAGATCGGCATCGGTGCGGATACCGGCGAACTGCGCGATGCGCGTGCGGCGCGGGTCCTGACCGAAGGTTTCCAGGTCATAGAACAGGAAGCTGTCGGCCATCAGTGCGCACCCTCCAGGACGGGCAGTTGTTCGTGGACCCGCCGCTCCAGTGCGGCCCAGTCGATATGCGCCAGGCTGTCGTGCCCGGCAGTAGCTTCCTCCAGCATGCGCCGCTGCAGCTCGGTGCGCGCCAGCGCAACGGCGTATGGGGTACGCAGGAAGGTGACCATCGTGTAATGCGGGACGAAGCGGGTCGGCCAGCGCGCCTGCAGCGCCTGTTCCAGTTCGCGCTGCAGCAGGAACTGCGGATCGGCCACGCGGTCGCGCATCTCCAGGTAGTTCTCCAGCGCCATCTGCTGGATCGCCTCGGCATTCGGCTTGCGGTCCGCTTCGAATGCAGCGAAGGCCTCGCCCAGCGAATCCTGCTCCAGCAGATGCGCGGCCAGGGCGATGCAATCCTCGAAGGCGCAGTTCATGCCTTGGCCGTGGAACGGCACCATCGCGTGCGCGGCATCGCCGATCAGCACCGCGCGGCCCTTCATGTGCCAGTGCTTGAGATGCAGCGTGCCGAGCAGGCCCGGCGGATGCTGCTCCCAGTCGCGGCGCAGGTTCGGGATAAGCGCCAGCGCATCGGGGAAGTCGCGCGCGAACAGCGCCTCGGCCTCGGCCCCGCTGTTGGTGGTGGCAAAGCTCGGATCGCCCTCGTTGGGCAGGAACAGCGTGACCGTGAACGTGCCTTCGTCGTTCGGCAACGCGATGCACATGTAGTGCCCACGCGGCCAGATATGCAGTGCGTTGGCCTCGATCCGGAACCCACCATCATCGGTCGGCGGGATCTCCAGCTCCTTGTAGGAGTGATCCAGGAAGTCGATGCGCTCGTCCAGCGGCTGCTTGCGGTTCATCGCCGCGCGCAGCGCCGAACCGGCACCGTCGGCCCCGATCAGGGTATCGAAGCGGATATCGTGCGGCTGGTCGTCGCGGTCATCGATGAAGCGTGCGTAGCCGGCATCGAAGTCCACCGTATGCAGGCGCCGGTGGAAGTGCACGGTGGCACCGGCATCCTCGGCCAGCTGCAGCAACGTGGTGTTGAGATCCTTGCGATGGATCGACCAGATCACCTCGCTGTCGTCCCGCCCGTAGCGCTGCAGCTGCGGCTCGCCCTCGCGCGGGTGAATCATGCGCCCACGCATCATCACCGCCTTGGCCATGACCGCGTTTTCGACCCCTGCCTGGCGCAGCGCATGCCGGCCACGTTCGGCGAGCGCCAGATTGATCGAACGACCGGACTCGTAATCGCTCACGCGCGGATCGCCGCGGCGCTCATACAAGGTGATCTGCCAGCCCTGGCGGGACAGCAGGATGGCCAGCAATGAACCGGCCAGGCCAGCGCCGATGATGCTCAGCGAGCGGGAGGGGGTAGCGATCAAGGCGATGTCCGTGGGGGCGGGGAGGGCGGTCGGGTCAGAGACCGGCCCAGGCTTCCACTTCCTCGACGAAGTGGTGCAGGTCGAGGTAGCGGTTGTACAGCGGTGTCGGCGAGATGCGGATCACGTCGGGCTCGCGCCAGTCGCCGAGCACGCCCACGGTCTGCAGGTACTCGAACAGGCTGCGGCCGCGCTCGCGGCCACCGGCCACACGCAGCGAGAGCTGGCAGCCTCGGCGCTCCGGCTCCGAAGGCGTCAGCACCTCCAGCACACCGGACAGGCGCGCACGCACGAGCGCATCCAGCATGCCGGTCAGGCGCAGCGATTTGGTCCGCAGCGCATCGATGCCACCGGCCTTGTCGACGACATCGAGGGCAGCGCGCAGCGGGGCCAGACCCAGCACCGGCGGATTGCTGAGCTGCCAGCCTTCGGCACCGACCGCCGGCACGAACTGCGGCGCCATCTTGAAGCGGGTGGCTTCTTCATGGCCCCACCAGCCAGCGAAGCGCGGCAGCGTGGCATCTCGGTGATGGCGTTCGTGCACGAAGCAGCCGGCCACGGCGCCCGGGCCGGCGTTGAGGTACTTGTAATGGCACCACACGGCGAAATCCGGCGCGATATCGTGCAGCTGCAGCGGCACATTACCCACCGAATGGGCCAGATCGAAACCGACGCGGGCGCCCTGCAGGCGCGCCATGCGGGTGATGGCGTCCAGATCGAACACCTGGCCACTGCGGTACTGCACGCCGGGCCACAGCACCAGCGCCAGGCGCGGCCCGTGTTCGGTGATCGCGCGTTCGATGGCCTGCAGCGAGATCGTGCCGTTGGGCTCATCGGGCTGCACCTCGATCAGATCGGTATCGGGGTTGAAGCCATGGAAGCGGATCTGCGAGTCCACTGCATGCCGATCCGTCGGGAAGGCGCCGGCCTCCATGAGGATGACGGGGCGTTCGGCGGTGGGCCGGTAGAAGCTGACCATCATCAGGTGCAGGTTGACGCTGAGGGTGTTCATCGCCACGACTTCGCTGGGCAGGGCGCCGACCACGCGGGCGAGCTGTTCGCTGACCAACCGGTGGTAATGCAGCCACTGGGTGTCACCGGTGAAGTGGCCTTCGACGGCCAGCGAGGCCCATTTGTCCATGACTTCCTGGACGGCGGCACGTGCGCCGCGCGGCTGCAGACCCAGCGAGTTGCCGACGAAGTAGGTCTGGTCGCGGTGGTTGTGCTGGGGGAAGACGAATTCGTTGCGCAGGGCGCGCAGCGGGTCGGCGGCGTCCAGGGCAACGGCATGGGTGCGGCTGAGGAGTTCGGACATGGTGCAACCGGCGGTGTCAGTGAGCCGACAGTTTATCCGGGTGGTTGGGGGTGTGGGCTGAATCTGGCTTGCGGTGCTGTTTTGGCGTGGGCTGGCAGCTAGCGCTCTAGCTGGAGGCCGGAGCCAACGCCAACGCCAAAGCCAAAGCCAAAGCCAAAGCCAAAGCCAAAGCCAATGCGTACGGAGTGACGTTCCAGTGTACGGGCCGGTGTGGGTGGGTCTGCTGGACCCGCCGCAAGTACGTCCGTGTAGGCTCGTAGTGCGGCATCCATGCCGCACACGGTCCTGCAGACCCACCCACACCGACCCGCTGACAATTGGTCGGTGCGTACGGGAAAAGGCGGGCGCCTGCGCCTTGGACTGTTCACTGGTGCAGTTTGAGCGCGGAGGCCGGATGAGCCAACAGCGGTGGACGATGCATCCACTTGCCGACGCTTGGCACTGTCCGCCGTGATCGGACACAACGGTATTGCTCGCTCACCCAATTTGCCGGTCTTCGCTCAACTTTCGGAGCTGGTCCAGACTCAAACGCAGTCGCAGTCGCAGTCATTCATGCCTGCGCTGAGGTTGGCGGCGCTGGGACCAGCGCAGCTTGGTTTTGCTTGTGAGGCTGCGGCGCAGTATCAGCAGAAGCAGTCACGGCAGCAGAAGCAGCAGAGGCCGCGCTAGCTCCAGCGTTGCTCTTTTCCATGCGCACCGACGAAAGTGTGGATGGGTCGGTGGGGGCGGGTTTCCGGGACCGTGTGCGGCCAGGATTCCCCACAACGATCCTACACCGACGTACATTCGGCGGGTGCAGCAGACCCACCCACCCCCGCCCGTAC